>JBGVLX010000057.1:0-23024 GCA_045124495.1 Lachnospiraceae bacterium | reverse complement strand
TACTGTTAGAAAATGTGAGGATTGAGTTACTAAGATATACTCACAATTATAAAAAAGGAGAAAAGTATGGAAGAAAAATACTTTGATAAAAAAAGTGAAGAGATTTTAAATTATCTCAATAATGCAGTAAATAGAGAAATGAGACTGTCAGAATTAATTGATGCTTTTGAAAATATGTGTATGTTGAATAGTTCAGAAAAGGATATGATTTTATTCGAAACTGGAACGTTTTCTTTTACAGGAGAATCATTATTTTACTTTTCGTTAGTAAGGCAGTTTTCTATTGGAAGTCCAAATGTAAATGGAGGTAAATGGTGATAATGAAAAATGATTGGGATGATTTGATGAAAATGGTTGATAAAAATGAAATTGATAAGATTGTTGAAATCTATAAAGAGATGGAGGAAAAGGAATATGAATATTTTATAGATAAACTAATTTATGAAATTGGTACTACAGAAAATTGTGGACATAGAAATACTATTGCTATTGTTTTAGGTGATTTAGGGTGTAATAAGGCTATTAATACAATGATTGAAGTAATTAATATGCCAAAAAATCGAAAGTGTATAGGTAGTTTAATCTATGCTTTAGAAAGTCTAGATTGCGAGAATGAAGTAAAAAGTATATTACATGTGTTATTCGATGGAAATTATGAAGCCAAGTATAATACCTATTGTTTATTTATTGAAAAATTTCACAAGATGAAAGAAGAAGATAAAGAGGAGTGTAAAAAACTTATTGAAAAAGAAAAAGAAAAAATAGAAGAAACATTAGATTTAATAGAGAAAATAGAAGAAAATATTTTTTCTTGAGTCGTTGACAGTATAGTGTAAGATAATCGTTATTGAGGAAAGGTTTATAATAAGGATGTAGAAAAATACTGAATAAAAAAGTATGAAACCCTACAGCTATATTTGATATTCGATAAAAACGGAATCTATCCGAATTGCAGTGGCAAGAAACGAATACGATGAAAACGGAAAACTTACAGCAATGACGGACTCCATTGGAAACGAAACGGAACTTTCCTATGCTTCCAACGGAACACTCACCGGAATCACAGACCAAATCGGTGTGGTACATGCCTTAACCTATGATGAATAAGGTAATCTTGCCACCCTGACGGACGGTAATGGAAACAGCAGTACCTTTACCTACGATGAAACAGGCAGATGTACCGGAGTCAACGTAAAAAGAACCGAAGTGGACAGAACCAAAAAAGAAATGCGAATGCTTTACCGGAGAAACTTTGGTAAGCACCACATAAGGGGAAGAAAATATCAATACCATTAGAATGGATTTTTGGAGATGATTAAAATGCAATTTAATGAATATAACAAAAATATGTGGCATGATAGTTCTATAGAAAAAATAGTTATTGAGTATAATGAAATAACAGTAGAGTTGGATACATATATTGGAGTAAAAAAATTCGATTTATAAATTATATTTCTTTCGATTATATTGGACAGTGGGACGAAAACATCATTGAGTGTATATATGAAGAAGGAGATAATGATGTCATTAAAAATGCATTGAATAAAGTTAACAAAAATAATAATACAAAGTATAAAGGAGGGGGGACGAGAGATATTAATTCAAATTGGAAGTGTATTATTATAAAATTAATAGATGATGTATGCATAAGAATTGTGTGTAATGATGTTATCTGTGATGGCAGTTAAGAATATTTTCACTGTAACAAATACAAAAGGGAAAACAATAGAAAACGACTATCTTTATACCGGAGAATAGTATAATGAATATACTGGCTTATAATATCTAAGAGCCAGATACTTATGTATTTGTAACAGAAATCGATATTCTTGTTCATGTGTATACATCTGAAGGAGAGGAAATAAAAACCACCATGCTTCATCCTTTTTATGCGAAGAATGCAAAAGATGGAGAGAAAAAATATGGAGTGTGGAAAAAGAGAAAATCTAGTTATTAGTTGGCTGGATGTTATTTTAGATTCATTTGATTGGGGGGAATAGGTAATATGTTGGAAATCCAAAGAGTTCACGATGTCCCGTTGCAATTAGATATTGCAACATTAAAATATTTAACATTAAATGGAATCAGTTTTCATCGGTGTCTGTTGAATAATTTAGATTTCAGCTGTTCGAAGTTGATTAATATTGATTTTCGTTCAGCAGAAATGAATAGATCTAAGTTTGAATCTGCGACTTTTTATGATTCGAAATTAATAATGGTTGAAGTGGAAAACTCAAATTTTGATAGATGTAATTTTGAAAAATCATTATTGTTACATAGCAATTTTAAAGATTCATCTTTTAAGTGTGCGGATTTGTCAGAATGTGTTTTGAATAATACATCATTTGTGAATTGTGACTTACGGGGGACAAAGATGTTATGTATTGGATTAGAAAGTTGTATTTTTGCAGGAACTATTTATGATAATTCAACATTATGGAATAAAAATTTTAATCCGGAAGATTATGGGGCAATTATGAGAGGTAGTGAAAAATGGATGTAGTTGATTTGTTATTGCAATATAGAAAAACATATGATATCAATTTATTGATAACTTCTGATTTAAAAATTGATAAAGTGAATTTAAATGTTATCGTTATAGAGATATTATCTTGGCTGAAATTAGAACATAAGAGAAGTATGTGGATAGCTGAAGGAAGAAAAAATTGTTTAAAACCGCTAAAAATTAATATGCAATATCCATGGTGTGTTGATTTGAATAGTTTAGTTGAAAAAGAAAGATTATTCCATGATTTTTTCACAATTAAAGAAGGAAAGTTTGAATTTTCTGATTTAGTGTCAGAGAAGGATAGGGTAATAGCAAGGGAAAAGGCATACAGAAATTATAACCCACAAAAGAATACATAGTTATATTTTAAAACAACATTTGCATTTATGATTTTATGGAAACTTAAAGTCGAATAAAATATCAATACCATTAGACTGGATTTTTTGGAGATGATTAAGATGGAATTCTCCGGGTTTTCATGCGAGAAGAACCCGGAGGTTGTTGGCATAATTACCTGTATGCCGATGCAAATCTATATCCTGGTTTTCGAGGTAGCATTGTTTATTTAAAAGGCGGAATATTACCTTTGCTCATGGTACTATTATGATAAGCGGAGTCCATGGTAACATCTTTTGAAAACCAGTCTTCCATTTCGTAAGCAAGGGCAGTTTCTTCATCTCTAAATTCAATTTCAGCCAGAATCAGTCCTTTTAAATCTCTTTCAAAGATATCTAGTTCTATGGTTAACTCATTTTCAAGGGGAATGCAGTAGCGTTCTTTTTCAATAATCATTCCATCGGCTTTTTTTAGCAGATGTTCAAAAGAGTCCTTCGTTAAAGGCATTTCGATTTCTTCCCTGGATAAAAGTCCGGCGGATTTATAAGTTAAAATATATTTACTATCTTTTTGACGGATTCGGATTACCGGTTCCGTGCATAAATAGGCCTGGGTAATATGGTGATGAGGATAAGTTTCCAAATTCTCAGGTAGTTTTTTAATTAAAAATTTACGTTCGATTTCCATAAAAATCTCCTTTCGTGAATTCTGTATTGTTAGGAAATTGCAAAAACATCAAAAACTTATGTTTTGTTTCTTTTACATCACTTTCACATAAAATATTATAGATTCACAATCACTTAATTCAGCATTGTTTTATTTCTTTTGTATCACTCTGATTCACTTTTTCTTGTTTTATAAGGCTGCTTTTTATAGTATACACAATTTTGTAAGAAAATTCTAGGGATATAAGACTTGAAATTAACGAAAAAAAGAATTATAATCGTTACAGTTTACGCAAGCATTGATAGGAGGATAAGTAGGATGAAAAGAATTTGGGCGTTTTTGGCCGAGGGGTTTGAAGAAGTAGAAGCATTAACTGTAGTTGATATTTTACGAAGAGCGAAATATGAAGTAACCACAGTATCTATAACGGAAGATTTGTTTGTTACCAGTTCCCATAATGTGGTAATAAAGGCAGATAAGAAGATGACAGAATTAGAATCTGAACTTCCGGATGTGGTTTTCTTACCGGGTGGCATGCCGGGAACTTTAAATCTTGGTGCCCATGAGGGACTTAAAAATATCATTTTAAATGCAACAGAAGCAGGGAAAATTATGGCAGCAGTATGTGCGGCACCTAGTGTTTACGGTGAGATGGGACTGTTAAAGGGTAGAAAAGCCACCTGCTATCCGGGATTTGAAGATAAATTATTAGGAGCTGAGTATCAGGATGAACAAGTGGTGGTGGATGGAACCTTTGTTACCAGTCAAGGCATGGGAACCTGTATTCCATTGGGACTTAAATTAGTGGAATTATTGTCTTCAGAAGAAATGGCAGCTCAGATCAAAAACAGTATCCGGTATAAGTAATGAAAGGAGGAACTTTCATGAATGCGTTGCGATTTGCTTATGAGAAAGTGTTTCGTAAATCACTGACTTATTGTATTTTGCTGGCTTTTTTTAGTAATTTTGTGGTGGAGGTATTAAGCAGACGGTCTTTGTTTGCCACCTTCTCTTTTATTGGAAACAAACCTATGGTGTTTCTTTATAATACCATGCTGATGTTAATTCCATATCTGGTTGCATTGCTGGTTCGCAGAAGAGTTTTTATTTATGTACTGGTTACGGCAGTCTATGTTATTGCAGGTGCAGTAAATTTTTATATGCTGAGTTATCGGACCACTCCATTTACCGGAGTAGATTTAACTTTGATCGAATCAGGACTGGATGTGCTAAATAACTATATGTCAGTATTGCAGATTATTTTGATTGTAATTGCAGTACTGCTTGTCATTGCACTTGTTGTTTTTTGCTGGTTTAAATCGCCAAAAAAAAGGGGAAAAAGGCATCTTCTTGGAAGTACCTTGTTTATTGTTCTATATCTGCTTGTATTTTCGCAGGTGACGGAGAAGGCCATTGAGGCGGGTGTGTTATCGAAAAAGTTTGGTAATCTTAAAATTTCTTATCAGGATTACGGGTTTGCTTATTGCTTTGGTGTTACGGTAATTGATAGTGGAATTGATATGCCCAAAGGGTATAACGAGTCCATGATGCAACGTATTCTGGATCCAAGTAATTCTGCAAATATAGACAATGAAGAATATTCTACACCAAATCTGATTATGATTCAGTTGGAATCTTTCTTTGATCCTACGGAGATGATTGGATTGGAATTATCGGAGGATCCGGTTCCGAACTGGCATAGATTACAGGAACAGTTCACCACAGGACATGTAACCATGCCGACGGTGGTAGCAGGAACCTGTAATACGGAATTTGAAATGATTACAGGTATGAATCTTGGATTTTTTGGACCGGGAGAATACCCATATAAGACGGTGTTAAAAGAAACGGTATCGGAAAGCATTCCTTTTGATTTGATGGAACTGGGATATTCCACTCATGCGATTCATAATAATAAAGCAACCTTTTATGGACGAAATAACGTGTTTGCTAATTTAGGATTTCAGACCTTTACCTCCGTGGAGTATATGTATGATTATGAATTTACAGAAAATGGATGGGTAAAGGATGGGGTATTAACTGAATGTATTATGGATACTCTTACTCAGACGGAAGGACCGGATTTTACCTATACAATTTCTGTTCAGCCTCATGGTGCCTATCCGACGGAGCCATATCCGGAAGAAACACCAATTAAAGTAGTATCCGGACTAGCTACACCGGAAGAAATTGCTGCCATGGAGTATTATGTGAAACAACTTCGTGAGATGGATCAGTTTGTGGCAGATTTGATTGCGGAGTTAGAACAGTTCGATGAGGATGTAGTGCTAATCATGTACGGTGACCATATTCCGGGGCTTGGGTTGTCAAATGAAATACTGACATACGGAGATATTTATCAGACTCCATATATTATATGGGATAATACCGGACGTAAAAAAGCAGATGGTGATCGTATTGCGTATCAGATGGCTTCATTGGTGCTTGGAGAATATGGAATTAACCAAGGAACAATGATAAAATTCCATCAGAACTATAAAGATACGAATAATTATCAGGAAAATATGGAACGTTTGCAATATGACATGCTTTATGGAGAACGTTATATTTATGGTGGTAAGACTCCTTTTGTCCGGACGGATCTTCGCTACGGAATCGATAAAATCACTCTTACCGGAGTGGATTATGATGGAAGTACCCTTACAGTTTATGGCGAGAATCTGAATGAGTTTGGTCAGTTATCCGTGAATGGTGAGGAATATGTAAAAGGTACCTTTACCGAGGAAAAAACATTGGTGTTTACGGAAATAACCTTAGAAGATTCGGATATTATTGTGATTGGGCAAATCCGTGGTGATAGTATTTTAAGTGAGACCAGTCCTATGGTATATCACGCAGATACGATGGAACTGACTGCATTAGAAGCTTTTGGAGATGATGGTAAAGTTGGTAATACGGTAAATTCTATAGACATTAAGGCTTATGTGGAAGAAATGGCAACTTCTGCATCGGTACAAACGGAAAGTCAGGAAGAAGCTGATGGAACCGAAATTATACCGTAAATCATTAGAGTTAGTAAGGTTTGCAAATCGGAATATAGATAAGAAGCATGATATGATATCAGATGGAAGTTATCTTTCATCTGATATTATCATATATTGGGTGTATATTATGACACCAGAACATGATAGAATCGAAGAAAAAAAGGACAAGGATGGGAAGAATGAAATTATCATTAAAAGAAGTAGCAGAAATAACAAATGGTACATTAATCAGCGGAAATCCGGAGTCTGTCGTATGGGATCTTTGCATAGACTCCAGAGCAGCGAAGGAAGGAGATTTATTTGTTCCTTTGTTAGGAAACAATACGGATGGACATAATTACCTTTCTTCTGCCATGAAAGAGGCAGCAGCTACACTTTGCAGCCGGGAGGGGATTTCTGTTCCGGAAGGGAAAGGATTGATCTTTGTAAAAAATACGGAAGAAGCCATGGATGCCATTGGCTTGTATCACAGAAAACAGACTAAAAAACCTGTCATTGCAGTCACAGGAAGCGTAGGAAAAACCACTACCAGAGAAATGATTGCCCATGTTCTGTCTTCCACAAAAAAGGTATACCAGACGCAGGGAAATTATAATTCTGCCATTGGTGTGCCGATTACCTTAAGTCGTATGGAACCTGACAGCGACTGTTTTGTATTGGAATGTGGTACGGACCACTTTAACGAAATCGCCCAGATTACAGATATGGTAAATCCTGACATTGGAGTGGTAACCATGATAGGTGTGGCCCATTTGGAACATTTCTTAACCAGAGAAAATATTTTGAAGGAAAAAATGGACATTGCAAAGAATATGGGAAGGTCTGATGTTTTATTTTTAAATGGTGATGATACATATTTAAGTCGCTTGGAAGAACACGGAATTCATCCGGTCAGTCAGGTGATTTATTTCGGTCATGGTGAAAATGCAAAGGCAAGAGCCTCTGAAAGTAAGTACGAGGATGGGTTTATGACATTTACCTATGAAAACGGTGAGGTTGTTAAAAAAGTCCGTCTTAGCGTTTTGGGTGAACATAATGTATTAAATGCTACCGTTTCTTTGGCCATTGCACAATATCTTGGGGTGGATATGGAGGCTGCCGTGAAATCCTTGGAGAGCTTTTCCGGACTTCGTCAAAGACTAGTGGCATCTGATAAAGTAACGATTCTGGACGATTGCTATAATGCCAGTCCGGATTCCATGAAGGCCAGCCTGAATGTGTTAATGGATATTCCTTGCAGAGGTAGAAAAATCGCATTGTTGGGGGATATGTATGAGTTAGGTCCGGAGGAAGAGCGGTTTCATGAAGAAATTGGTGAATATGCTGCGAATTTAAAGTTACAGGAGTTAGTTACCGTAGGAAAGCTAGGGGAACGGATTGCAAAAGGAGCGAAAAACGCCGGTGCCACTTTTGATGTCACCTCATTTTTAACAAAAGAAGAGGCAGGGGAGTATTTGTTGGGGAAAGTGTCAAAGGAGGATTTAGTATTGGTGAAGGCATCCAATGGTCTGCATCTGAATCAGGTAGTGGATAGGTTGAAATAAAGGAATGTCAGTAGCTTTGATGTCTGATGGATTTGACATTTTTAGAATAAAAAAGGAAAAGACGAATTACGAGCATCTTCTTACTGTCTGATGGATTTAATATTTTTAGAATAAAAAAGGTCATAAAGTTGAATGTCAGGATTCAATTTGTGACCTTTTGTTTTATGTATCATATACTAAAAAAGAGCAAAAAATTATGAGGATTGTTATGGCAACTACAATTATGCTGGATGCAGGCCACGGAGGATATGATAATGGAGCCACCTATATGGAAAGAAGAGAAAAGGATGATAATTTGGCCCTTACCATGGCGCTGGGTGAAATCTTAAAAAATGCGGGATATAACGTTTTATATACCAGAGAAAGTGATGTTTATCAGACACCCCTTAGAAAAGCGCAAATCGCAAATGAAAGTGGAGCAGATTTTTTTATCTCGCTTCATCGGAATGCGGCATCTTACCCAAATCAATATAATGGCGTACAGACTTTGATATTTAATCCTGGGGGCGTGAAACAGGAGATGGCAGAAAATATTAATGATGAATTAGAAGAACTGGGATTTCGTAATATTGATGTCAGTATCCGGCCAGACCTTGCCGTATTAAGAAGAACCAGGATGCCGGCTTTGCTGGTGGAGGCTGGATTTATCGATAGTGATAAGGATAATGCCATTTTTAGTAATCAGCTTCAGCAGGTAGCACAGGCCATTGCAGATGGAATCGAAGAAACGATTGGAGCCACACAAACCATAACAGATTCTGTGGTACCGAATCATTCCCAGCTTGAAAATGAGCAGAATCAGAGAAATTACGGGGTTTTGATTATGGGATTTACCAGCATGGAAGAGGCACAGCAACTAATCCGGGATATGGAAATGAGCGGGCATGAGACTATGATAGTGCAGTAACAAAAAGTATCTAAAATAGTTGAACTTAAAGTAGTTTTATGATAGACTTAAGGTTACGAAAGGATTAGATTCGTAGAAATGAACCAGGAGGGTGAAGGAATGAATGACAAGACGAGAAAAATTATCGGAATTGTTTTGTTAATCGCAGGTGTTGTGCTGTGTCTAACCGGAAACACAGTTTTACTACTGGCCGGTTTGGTGGCGTGTGTGGCAGGTGCACTTGCTTTCATGGATAAAATACCATTTCTCCGTGAAAAAAAAGCAAAGGTGGTTCTTTTAACACCGCCTGAAAAGTTGGCAAAAGCCTTTGAAGCTGCTGATAAAATGAGATCAGAAGAAGCTATGGAGTTATTGGAAGAACTGGTAAATCTGAATACTGGTGATATTCCGAGTGATCAGGCAAGAACCAAAGCTGCGAAAGCACTTGGAGAATTGTATGAAAAAGGACGTTTCAGTGGACTTTCCCAGCCGGCAGATATGAGCAAGGCAGTGAAGTATTATGCTGTTTATTTAAAGGGAAACAGCATGGATGGAGACGTAGCCTCAAGAATTGCCCAGTATTTCCTTGAACAGCAACAGTTTAAGGATGCTATTACGTATTTTGAAATGGCGGCAAAAGTTAAGAACCGTTTTGCAACACAAAAGCTTGCAAATATGTTTGAAGAAGGCATCCATAAGGTGGATAATTATGGTAATAAAGGTGCCCAGGTTATTGCACCGGACTTTGAAAAGGCAGAATTCTGGTATCAGAAGCTGGCCGATATGGGTTATCCGGAAGGCGATGCGGGAGTAAAAAGAGTACAAAAGAGACTTACAAACAGTGATAGTGTAGAATTTGAAGAAAAAGAAAAGATTTATGCCAAGTTATATGAAGAACGTAAAAATGCAGGAGTGAAGTTTGCATTTAGAAGACAGGATGTAACCCAGTTCCAGTATCAGTACACTTATATACATGATGAGGCAGAAGGATATATTCACAGACTTCCAAAAGGATGGATTAAGGATGTGGATATAGAAACAGACGAAGTGTATTATGCAAAAGATACAGATGATGAAGATTTCAGGGTGTTTGTAACTTATGACAGCATTCCAAAGGAATCGGACCGTCCACTTGATTTATTCCTTAAGTATCAGTGTGATGTTTTGGATTATGAGCTTCCGGTAAAGGAATATATTTCGGAATATGCGGATGGTATCTGTGCCACATTTTTCCGGAAAGAAGATGAAAAGAGCATTATTTCTTTCGCATTCCAGAAGCAAAACCGGTATGCAAACATTAAATTTATTTGTGCTTCTCCAGAGATTATGAGTGCATATGAGGAAATTATTTTTGAAATTGCGAACTCTTTTGCATTTGTAAATCCTAGTATTGTAAGCGAAGATAGCAGAAATCGTAAGGAGAATCAGTACTATTCAGAAGCAGCATTTTATTATGGATTGGATCAATATTCTTTAGCGTTAGAATATGCAAAGAAGGCACAAAAAGCCGGCAGTAATAAGGCATCTTACCTTATCATTGAATTATATTACGATGATGAAAGTCCATATAATAACCTTCAGAAGGCTGTTTCTTATGCTGAAGAATTGTTTGAAAAGGAACCTACGGCAGATATTGCGTTCCTTGCAGGTAATACATATGAAAAACTAAAAACCTACGAAAGGGCTTTGGAATGGTATGAAAAGGCTTATGGAATGAAGCATAAGAGGGTTCCATTCTATTTAGGACGTTTATACTACTACGGTGTGTTACGTGTAAAACGTAATGGTCGTAAGGCGCTTGCTTATTTTAAGGAAGCATTAAAGAATGGTATCAAAGAAGCACAGGCTTACATCGATGATATTGAAAGTTTAGGATATCAGGATTTACAGGAGACCATTGATCGTTTAGAGGCTGCAGTTCGTAACAATGATCCGGAAAAGGCATATGAAGTTGCCATGAAGAAGAAGGATCAGGTATTCTATCTGGCATCTGATAAAGAAATTGAAAATGCTTTTGTGGTAGCATATCAGTTAGGAAATATCAACGCTGCATATGAATTAGGTTGCATTATGAGAAATGCAGAACGAAATAAAGAAAATCCGAACTATGAAAATGCCATGAAGTACTTTGAAATCGCCTTTGATGCCGGGTTTAATGACTTTGACAGTGATGCCCTTTATGAAGTAGTAGAACGAAAAAGACAGAAGGGATTATCTGAAATCCAACAAAGAGTTCTTTACTTTAAGGCAGCTGCCATGGGACATATTCAGTCATTGGAGAAGGTAATAGAGCTTACACCAACCATTACCAATGACATCCGTAAATTGTATAAGGAATGTAAAGTGAAGGCAGCCCAGGGTGAAAAGATTGGTCTGCGCAGTATGAGTAAATTGGAACGGGCATATATAGAATTGGTGGATTTGGATCCGGAAATCGTACAGACAAAGAAAGTAATTCAGAATAAATTCTTTAAGCTGGCGGTTCCAAAGGAATGTGTAGCAGTAATCAATGACGAAGGTGGTACGATTAAGATTGCGGATTCCATCGTAGACTTTGCAGTTGCAGAAATGCCGATTAAGACAGTAGAAGACGAAAGTTTTGAACAGGTATTTGAATTAATTCAGAAGGAATACCGTGAAGCGGAAAATGGTGATCTTCAGGTGGTTAATTCAAGATTAGTTGGTGGTTCTATGCTGAAGTCACAGGGAAATGAACATTCTTTAAGTATTTTACTTGTAAGTTCAAAGAACCAGTATCTGTTTAAATTATCTTCAACTAACAGAACAGAACTTTATAAATACAAAGAATCTGTATTAGATATTGCGCAAACAATCGTTGAAACCGGCGAGACATTTGTGGAAACAGATCCAAAGAGAGCTTCCCATATCGGTATTGGAATGTTAATTGGCAGTGCAGAAGGTGGAGTATTATCCATTGGAAAATTAGAATAATAGAAAGGGGAAAAAACGACGCAACAGTCGTTTTTTTCTCGTCTTGTCAATGCAACTTTGGAGTGTATTTTTATGCTCTGAGATAAAGGGTTGTCAATGACATGGTACATAATACATTTATAATTTGAAAGGAAAAACAGATGATAAAGAAAACGTTATTAAAAGGAATTTCGGCAGCTATGCTTCTTACTTTAGGTATGAGTATGACAGCTTGCGGAAAGAAAGAGGAAAAGAATAAGGAAACCTTCACGGTAGGGTTTGATGCTGCATTCCCACCATATGGTTATATGGATGAAGAGGGAGAGTATGTAGGTTTTGATTTAGACCTTGCTGCGGAAGTATGTGAAAGAAGAGACTGGAAGTTAGTGAAACAACCAATTGATTGGGATTCTAAGGATTTTGAATTAGAGTCAGGGAATATCGATTGTATCTGGAATGGATTTACCATGAATGGAAGAATGGATGACTATACATGGTCGGAAGCCTATGTGGATAATACTCAGGTATTTGTGGTCAGGAAAGATTCAGGAATTAGTAGTTTTGAAGATTTGGAAGGCAAGATTGTAACCGTTCAAACAGCATCTTCCGCTTTGGATGCGTTAAATTCTGATGATTGTAAAGAACTAACAGAAAGTTTTAAGAAGTTAGAAGAAATTCCGGATTATAATCAGGCGTTTATGAACCTTGAGGCAGGAGCGGTACAGGCCATTGCCATGGACGTTGGGGTAGCGAAGTATCAGTTAGAGCAACGTGGGAATGACTATGTGATGTTAGAAGAACCGATTATTACAGAACAATATGGTGTTGGATTCTATAAAGGAAATGAAGAATTAAGGGACCAGGTTCAGGAAACTTTAGATGAAATGGAAGCAGATGGTACATTGGCGAAGATAGCTGAAAAGTGGGGCTTGTCAGATAGTATCATTTTAGGAGAATAATATGAGTGCATTAAAAATGTTTGACTTGATGAGTTCCGGAATGTTGGAATCGGTTAAGATTTTTTTCCTGACTTTGATTTTTACCCTGCCGCTTGGAATGGTGGTTGCCTTTGGAAGAATGGCGAAATGTTCCCTAATCCGCAATATCACGAAATTATATATTGCTGTTATGAGGGGTACCCCTCTTATGCTACAGTTATTTGTAGTGTATTATGGACCATATTATTTGTTTAAGATACCTCTTACTACGGAATATCGCTTTTATGCGGTTATTATAGGATTTGTGATTAATTACGCAGCATATTTTGCAGAAATTTATCGTTCCGGGATTGAGTCCATGCCGAGGGGACAATATGAGGCAGCAAAGGTGTTAGGCTATAACAAAATACAGACGTTCTTTAAAATTATTCTTCCACAGGTGATTAAGCGCATTTTACCATCTGTAACCAATGAGATTATTACTTTAGTAAAAGATACTTCCCTTGCATTTGCCATTGGATATGTGGAAATGTTTTCTTTGGCAAAGTCAGTGGCAGCAGCCCAGACTTCTATGGTGCCATTTGTGATTTCAGGTGTATTTTACTTTGTATTTAATTTACTGGTTGCTTTTGTAATGGGAAGAATAGAGAAAAGAATGAGTTATTATAAGATATAACAGGCGATAGGAAAGTTACTGTCTGGACACAAAACAGTGACATAGGAAAACGCAAAAGTGAGGAAGATATGGCGTTATTGGAAATAAAAAACATTAAAAAGAGTTTTCAGGATTTGGAAGTCCTTAAGAATATTTCACTAAAAGTAGAGGAAGGGGATGTATTATCCATCATTGGACCTTCCGGTTCAGGAAAATCTACTTTATTAAGGTGTGCTACCATGTTAGAGACTATGGATAGTGGGAAATTGATTTATCTGGATGAAAAAGCAGCATGGAACAATGAGAAAGGTCAGTCTGTATATGCCAAAAAATCTGATTTAAGAAGAATTCAGGGTTATTTTGGTCTGGTATTCCAAAATTTTAATTTGTTCCCCCATTATACAGTGCTTAAAAATCTAGAGGATGCTCCGATTCATGTACAAAAAAGAGAGAAAAAAGAGGTTCGTACTGAATGTATGGAACTCTTAAAACGTATGGGATTAGAGGATAAGGCAGATGCGTACCCTTGCGAGCTTTCCGGCGGACAGCAGCAAAGAGTGTCCATAGCCAGGGCCCTGGCCATGAAACCAAAGATACTGTTTTTTGATGAACCTACCTCTGCCCTAGATCCGGAGCTGACAGGGGAAATCTTAAAGGTAATGAAAGAACTGGCACAGGAACATATGACCATGGTAATTGTTACCCATGAAATGAGTTTTGCAAGAGACGTTTCCAACAGAGTAATTTTCATGGAAAATGGGTATATTGTTGAGGACGGAGATCCGAAGGAAGTTATGATAAATCCGAAAAATCAAAGAACCAGAGAATTTTTAAGTCGCTTTCATGATAATCAGAGTTAAGGATTAAAGTTTTTCAGAGGAGAAGGTATTATGCTGATTGATATGCATACGCACATTGGTGGTGCTAAGGTGGGTTTTATTATGACAGAAGATATGATTTTACAGGAAATGGAAAAATATCATGTAGATTATTGTATCGTTTCTAACGGAGATTCTGCAGAATTCGGCCATGATTTAAAACCGCTTCCGGAAGAATTTCAGATGTCCCAGACGGAGTCGTTTTTACGAGCCATTCGTTTTGCAAGAACGAATCCCGGAAAGATTGGTGTTATGCCATGGATTAAGCCTGCCACGGAAGGAATGAACGAGGAACTGGAGCAGTTAATCCGAGAAAATAGAGATATTGTAAAAGGTATAAAAGTGCATCCGTTTCATTCAAATACCTTCTTTCATTCTGAGAGAATGGAACCTTACGTTGAACTTGCACAAAAGTATGAACTCCCTGTTATGAGTCATACCGGTGGATGCGAAGCGGCAGATGCAAAATATGTTTATGAGATGGCATTAAAATATCCTAAGGTAAATTTTATTTTAGCACATATGGGACTTGGTACAGATAATAAAGAGGCGATAAATTTTATGGAAAAAGCTGAAAATCTTTATGCAGATACTGCCTGGGTTCCGGTAACTTCTACCATAGAAATAATAAAACGTTTTGGCAGTAAAAGAATCTTTTTCGGCTCAGACAGTCCTATTGATGGTGTGGATACTTATTATTATAATCGTGAGGGACAGCCATCCATGTACCGGGAATATTTTCATGGCTTGGAAGATGTGATTGGTACAGAGGCATATCAGGATTTAATGTATCAAAATGCCATAGAGTTTTTTAAAATTAAACTTCCTAAGTGATAGGAAATCGGGATAAAACTGAGTTGAAATTGAAAGAAAATAAAAATATCCTGCTAAAAGTGGGGATGTTATTTGCCAAGTCGAGAGTTTTGCTAAGATGGAGAGAAACATGAATAATACGAAAAGTTGTGATTATTGTTTGAATTATGATTATGATGAAGAGACAGGAGAAATGGTCTGTAATGTGAATGTATGTATGGATGAAGATGATTATGCCAGAATTTATGCAGAAGGATATAAGGCCTGTCCCTATTTCATGATAAATAATGAATATAAAATCGTAGAACATCAGAATTAACGAAAATTTGCACACAAAAAAGGGAGAAACGATGAAATTATATATCAAACAAAGAGTAGTGAGCCTGGTGGATTCCTATGATGTCTATGGGGGGAATTTTAATAAAAAATATACCGTGAAGGCTCGAATGGAAGACTTTTTTAAATTAGGAGTCCATTTGCATGTTTATGACCTGATGGGTCATGAAGTGGGAGTGGTTAGACAAAAAGCATTTCGGTTAATGCCTACGTTCGAGATAGAGATAGACGGACAGAAAATAGGAGAAATAAAGAAACAATTTAATCTGTTAAAGAAAAACTTTGATATGAATTATTTAGGGTTGCGGGTAGATGGAGACTTTTTCGGTTGGAACTATTTTGTATTCCAAGATGAGAATCTGGTTATGACGATTTCAAAGGAAGTAGTGTCTTTGGGAGATGCCTATATGATTGAATTTAACGACCCGGATGTAGAAATTTATGGGTTGATGCTGGTAGTAGCCATTGATGCAGCATTATTTAAGGGACGAAGAAATCACTTATGGAATTAAAAGGTACTTCTGAAAAAATACTTGACAAATGTGAAAAGTTTTTTTAGACTAAAACAGTGCATTTTATCAGATACATAGAATAAATGTGGGACAGCTTTTTATACAAAAATATAATTTAAAGGAGAAGAGTTATGGCGAGAGAACAGTTTAAATCCCGTCTTGGTTTTTTGTTTATTGCGGCGGGGTGTGCAATTGGACTTGGTAATGTGTGGAGGTTTCCGTATATTACAGGAAAGTATGGCGGAGGAGCCTTTGTATTACTTTATTTTATTTTTCTTATTCTGCTTGGAATTCCTGTGTTGAGCATGGAGCTTTCTGTGGGACGTGGCAGTAAGCAGAGTGCCATTAAATCTTTTGAAGCTTTGGAGCCAAAGGGAACGAAATGGCATTTGTATGGATATGTAGCATTGGCAGGAAATATGCTATTGATGATGTTTTACACTACCATTTGCGGATGGATGCTTTCTTATGTTGTGAAGATGCTGAGTGGGGAACTTAGTGATCTTACTACAGAAGGGGTAAAACTTGCTTTTGATGATATGACTACGAAACCAGGTCCTATGATTTTCTGGATGTTTGTTGCTGTATTAATTGGAACTTTGGTATGTTCCTTAGGACTTCAAAAAGGCGTCGAGAGAATTACCAAATGGATGATGATTTGTCTGCTTGCTATTATGATTGTGTTAAGTGTAAAATCGGTCACCCTACCAGGTGCAGCAGAAGGATTGAAGTTTTATTTAATACCTGATTTTTCAAGAATGATGGAAAATGGAATCATGGATACGGTTTTCGCAGCTATGTCTCAGGCGTTTTTTACCTTAAGTATCGGAATTGGTTCTATTGCGATTTTTGGTAGTTATATTGGAAAAGAAAGAGCCTTGTTAGGAGAAGCAGTCAGTATTGCGTCTTTGGATACCTTTGTAGCGTTGGTGGCAGGTATGATTATATTCCCATCCTGCTTTGCATTTGGAATTGAACCGGATAGTGGTCCAAATCTGATTTTTGTTACATTACCTAATGTATTCAATCAGATGGCAGGAGGTAAAATCTGGGGATCGTTGTTCTTTGTGTTTATGTCTTGTGCTGCTTTATCTACCGTTATTGGGGTGTTTGAAAATATTATTTCCATGTTAATGGAAAATTGGAATATATCACGAAAGAAAGCGGTTTTGATTAATTTCGTTTTGATTTTAGTTCTAAGTCTGCCGGCAGTTTTGGGATATAATGTGCTTTCCGGAATCCAGCCTTTAGGTGAAGGAACGACGATTCTTGATTTTGAAGATTTTCTGGTAAGCAGTAATATCTTGCCATTGGGAAGTCTGGTATATGTATTATTCTGTACCAGAAAGAATGGATGGGGATTTAAGAAATATTTTGAGGAAGTAAATGCAGGAAAAGGCATGAAGGTACCAGCCAAAATTCGTTTTTATGTTACCTGGATTTTACCGATTATTGTGTTGGGTGTCTTTATACAAGGATATTTATCAATGTTTGTATTTAAGTAAGGAAACAGGAGGGGCAACCGTATTCGCAACTTAACGACTAAGTTGTGGATATGGTTGTCTTTAGTTTTGGCGGTATATTTTATGGGTAATCCTTAGTTGACAAAAATCTTGAATAGTAGTATAAATGATGTATATATCCTATAAAATAAATATGAAAAGGGAGAATTAAATTTAAGATGATTTAGTTTAGTTTCAGATCATTGGGGTTATATTTATGGTGATGCCTAATCTACAGACATGTCCCTTAACGATAAATTTGACAGAAAAGAGGAAGTATTAGAATGAATCAGTTAATATACTTAGATAATGCAGCAACTACAGCTTTGCATCCGGAGGTATTTCAAAGGATGCAGCCATATTTTACAGAGTTATATGGAAATCCCTCCAGCATTTATTCTTTTTCCGCTAAGGCTAAGAAAGCAATTGACGAAGCAAGAAGTGAAGTTGCAACCTTCATAGGAGCGAAGGAAAATGAAATCTATTTTACCGGTGGCGGCAGTGAATCTGATAATTGGGCTCTTAAGGCGGCAGCATTTGCGCATCGTAACAAGGGAAATCATATTATCACTTCTAAAATTGAACATCATGCGGTATTACACACTTGTGAATATCTTGAAAAATTAGGGTTTGAGGTAAGCTATATTGATGTGGATGAAGAAGGCGTCATTAAGTTAGAAGAATTAAAGGCGGCCATTCGTCCTACCACCATACTAATTTCGGTTATGTTTGCAAACAATGAGATTGGTACCATACAGCCAATCAGAGAAATTGGTGAGATTGCCAAGGAACATAAGATTTTATTCCATACAGATGCGGTGCAGGCTTATGGTCACGTTCCAATTAATGTAAATGAGCTGAATATTGACATGTTGAGTGCAAGTGGTCATAAAATCAATGGTCCTAAGGGTGTTGGCATCATGTATTTGAGAAATGGTGTCAGACTAGGTTCTTTTATTCATGGTGGAGCCCAGGAAAGGAACAGGAGAGCGGGTACCCTTAATACTCCTGGAATCGTAGGTTTTGGGGCTGCAACGAAACTTGCAAAGGAAACCTTGGAGGAAAGGGCTGAATATGAAAAGAATTTAAGGGATTATCTGATGGAGCGGGTGATGAAAGAAATTCCTTATGTAAAACTAAATGGACATCCGACATTAAGATTAAGTAATAACGCAAATTTTAGCTTCCGTTTTGTGGAAGGGGAATCTTTATTGATTATGCTGGACCAGAAAGGAATTTGTGCTTCTAGTGGTTCTGCCTGTACTTCCGGGTCCTTGGATCCTTCTCATGTATTGCTTGCCATTGGCTTGCCACATGAAATTGCACATGGTTCCTTAAGAATTACGTTATCAAAGGATACCACAAAAGAAGAAATAGATTTTGTAGTGGATGAGTTAAAAAAGATTATTGAACGTCTAAGAAGTATGTCACCATTATATGAGGACTTTTTGAAAGAACAGTCTTAAGAGGAATATCGAAATAAGGAATTGTGAAACTATAGTATTCTATGATGTTGCTTTTAAAAAGTGAAAAATCAAAGTCAAAAATGTGAAATAGTACAAAATGTGAAATAGTACAAAAATGTGAAATAGTATAAAATGTGAAATAGTGCAAAATGTGAAATAGTACAAAATGTGAAATAGTGCAGAAAATGTGAAATAGTACAAAATGTGAAATAGTGCAAAATGTGAAATAGTACAAAATGTGAAATAGTGAAAAGATGTGGAATAGCACAAAAATGTGAAATAGTGCAAAAATGCGAGATAGTGCAAAAATATGAGATAGAAAGGGTAGGTATGAGACATGTATAGTGAAAAGGTAATGGATCATTTTACAAATCCAAGAAATGTAGGAGAAATGGAAGAACCAAGTGGAGTGGGAACTGTAGGAAATGCAAAATGTGGAGATATCATGAGAATGTATCTTGATATAGACGAAAATGGAGTCATTCAGGAAGCAAAATTTAAGACATTTGGTTGTGGAGCTGCGATTGCTACAAGTAGTATGGCGACTGAATTAGTAAAAGGAAAAACGGTTCAGGAGGCTTTGGAAGTTACAAATAAGGCAGTAATGGAAGCCTTGGATGGTCTGCCACCGGTGAAGGTGCATTGTTCTTTGTTGGCGGAAGAGGCAATTCATGCAGCATTGTGGGATTATGCGCAAAAGAACCACATTGAAATTGAAGGATTAAAACCACCGGTAGATGATATCGAAGAAACCGAAGCATATCATGAAATGTCTGAGGAATAAGCATGGATTATACAGTAAAAACGAAGAAAAAAGTGGTAGTAGGGATGTCCGGAGGGGTAGATTCCTCTGTGGCAGCCTATCTGCTAAAAGAACAAGGTTATGAAGTCATTGGCGTCACGATGCAGATTTGGCAGAAGGAAACAGTTGAAAACGAAGGTGGTTGCTGTGGACTTAGTGCGGTTGAGGATGCCAGAAGAGTTGCAGGAATACTGGATATTCCTTTTTATGTCATGAATTTTAGAGATGTCTTTAAAGAGCAGGTGATTGATGATTTTGTGAAAGAGTATTCTTTAGGGAAAACACCAAATCCCTGTATCAGATGTAACCGATATGTAAAATGGGAGTCCTTATTAAACCGTAGTCTTGAAATTGGGGCAGATTATATTGCTACCGGGCATTATGCCAGGGTACGTTTCTTAGATAATGGACGTTATGCAATTTGTAAATCTGCCACTGCCAGTAAAGATCAGACTTATGCGCTTTATAATCTGACCCAGGAACAGCTTGCACACACGTTGATGCCGGTAGGAGAATATGAAAAGGACGAGGTACGAAAAATTGCGCAGGATATCGGTCTTTTTGTAGCATCGAAACCGGATAGTCAGGAAATCTGTTTCGTTCCTGATAATGATTATGCCGGCTATATTGAAAGAGAAAGTGACATAAAATTTAAAACCGGAAATTTTGTTGACCGGGACGGTAATATATTAGGAGAGCATAAAGGAATTCACAGATATACCATTGGTCAAAGAAAAGGGTTAAATCTCTCTTTTGGAAAACCGGTATTTGTTTGTGGAATCAGACCGGAAACCAATGAGGTAGTCTTAGGTGACAGTCAAGATGTTTTTTCAAAAGAACTTATCTGCCATCATATCAATCATATGGGAATTGCTGATTTTAAGGATTGTGGAGATATTTCAGCGAAGATTCGATATGGACAACATGAAACCCGATGTCATGTGGAATATGTAGGGGAAGATACATTAAGATGTATTTTTCATGAACAGGTGCGAGCGATAACTCCGGGACAGGCTGTAGTTTTTTATGATGGTGATGTAGTATTGGGTGGAGGAATCATAGGATGAAAATATCGACAAAGGGAAGGTACGCATTACGTTTAATGCTGGATTTGGCTCGAAGCGACAGGAAAGAGCCTATTAGTATAAAAGATATTGCAGCAAGACAACAGATATCGGATAAATACCTGGAACAGATTATATCTGTTTTAAATAAGGCAGGTTACGTGAAGAGTATACGTGGCCCCCAGGGTGGTTATTTTCTGGCGAAGGAACCTTCGTATTATACGGTAGGTATGATTTTACGGCTTACGGAAGGAAGCCTGGCACCGGTTTCCTGTCTTGAAGACGATGTGAACGCCTGTGAAAGACAGGCGGATTGCATTACATTGATTCTTTGGGAAAAAATCAATGAGGCAGTCAGTAATGTAGTAGACAACATCACTTTGGCAGATTTATTAGGGTGGAAGTCGCAAAAATTAGGGGCAGAAAACATAGGAGAAAAATAAGAATAAAGTTGGAAGAGGACAGAACAATAACGTAAGGATTGGTGTAAACGTGGAAAAAACAGCAAATTACAGGGCGTTAGAAGAAAATATCTGCGATACCATAAAAGAATGGCAGATGAAAATAGGGTATCGCAGGGAAAAGATGCAGTTATATTATAAAGACAGTTCGCTTTGTTCTTTGTTAGATGTCGATTTATCCCTGACCGGAGCAGCACTTTTAAAGGTGTTGTCCGGTTTTTCTGATTATAGCAAAGAACGTTTAGGAACGTGTCTTTTTTCCTTTCGGGGAAGCCGGTTTTGTATTGAAGTGTCACAACAGGGCACGTTATTTGTGAAAGAGAATCATCCGGATTCCGAATTTTTAAGGGACTTTATAGATGCGGTTACGAAAAAAGGAGTTGTTCCGGAGGATATAAAGAAAGTTTTTTCGTCTTATTCTGAAGAATTTATATTTGAGGATAGAAGAGAAGATGATTTAGGGTATGTATTTTTTTTCAAAAATGATACTATTGATAAATATGTATATTGTGTAGAATGGGATGAATTTGGTACCACATACCATCGTTTTATTAAAAAAGATTATGAAAATCTGGTTGCGTCATAATAGAAGTTATAATATAATAAGAATAAGTGTGAGTTGAAGGTGCGGGAAAAAGGACGGAACAGTATGACATTCATAAGAAGGAAGGTATATTCCCCCGGATGAAAGGTGATTCACTAAAATAGTAAATACTGGAAAAGGAACGGGATGGTATGGTAAAAAAAGTCATTACATTAGATGAATTTATGGATGGTATGATTAGTGACGAGGATATTTATTCCAAGAGTGGAATGAGGCTGATTTTGGCTGATACTAAATTAGATGACAGAATGATGCATTTGCTTAAGATTAGTGGAGTAGAAAAGATTCATGTGAAGTATTTTGAACAGATTCCGGAGGATAGGGTAACATTTTTACATTTTAGAAGGGATTTTGATGCTGTAATACAAAAATTTTCTATGTTTCATGTTTCTTTTGATATTAAAAAATTTTTAAAACGTTGTGATGAATTATTATTGTCTCATGTGGATAATTATGTGATATTCGATGCCTTGAAAGAATTAAAGGAAACCTCATATGTAAATTATATGCATTCCATTGGGGTCTCAGTGCTTAGTTATTTTATGGGTGTGTGGTGTAACATGGATCAATATAAGACGGATTTGTTAGGTGCTTGTGGTCTTGTGCATGACATTGGTAAGTGTAAAATAGCTCCAGAATTGTTAAATAAGGTAGAAGCAATTAATTCAACAGAGCGTACTGTGTTGCAAAGACATACAGTAATAGGACATCAGTTTATGGCAAAACTTCATGTGCCGAAGGAAGTAGAAGTAGTAGTAATGGAACATCATGAAAGAGGAGATGGTTCCGGCTATCCTATGGGATTTAAACTTCCTCAGATTAGTGATTATGCAAGAATTGTAGGAATCGTGGACGTGTATGAAGCTATGGTTTCTGATCGTCCGTATCGTGGAGAATTTTGTCCATTTGAAGTAGTACGGTTTATGGAAGCAGAAGGGGAACATAAATTTGATTCGACTTATTTGAGCATCTTTTTATCAAAGTTGTTAGAAGCCTATATTCATGCAAAGGTTCTTTTGAGTGATGGTAGTGAAGGTGAAATTATGGTGATAAATAAAAGTTATTTGTCTCGTCCGATTGTTAAGATTTGTGGCAAAAATGTAGACTTGTCATTAA
>JBGVLX010000056.1:0-8284 GCA_045124495.1 Lachnospiraceae bacterium | reverse complement strand
AAATTCGAGGCAAGCCTCTCATTAAGTACCGACGGCTGAACAAGCACCTGCTTAGGTATTTGTTTCTTTTGAATCACTCGCGATACTCTTTGGAATAATTTCTTGTTTGCTTCAAAAGTTTCACAATTAATTTGAATGTTTCTGAAAGCTCCATTATTTTAAACATTTCATATTTCATAATCGTTTCTGAGAGAACTCGACTATTTTGAACATTTCATATTTCATATTCATTTCTGAATGAACTCAACTATTTTGAACATTTCATATATCATAATCGTTTCTTTGAAATCTCAATTATTATGAATGTTTCGTAATGCTTCCTAAAGTTTCGCAATTACCAAAAAAGACGCCAAATCTCCTTTTTCTAAAAAAGGAAATCTGACGTCTTTGTCATGACTTATATTATTTTTTCATGCTCCATGGCGTTGAAACGGATGGGTTCCTTCACAACGCTTTGTTGTTTGTGCTATTCTATAACTTTTTTTTTCGTTTGTAAAGTGTTTTTTTGTTAATTCAATAGAAAAAATTTTCTCCTGTGGGCATTTTTAAATTTTTTAACTTTAAATTTTTCCCTTAAATATTGGGTTTTATGCAGCTTTCTAAAATTTTTTTCTAAAAAAAGTCTTGACATCTCAAAATTTTGGAGTAAACTACAGTCATAAAGCAAAGGCGCTTTGGAGAAATCCAGAGTGCCTTTTTTGTTTATCTAGAAAGTTTATATCTGAAAGGAGAATATATTATATGGCAAAGAACATACCTGAATTATACGGAAGTCTTGTATTTAGTGACAAGATTATGAGAGAAAAACTTCCAAAGGACATTTATAAGGCCCTTCGAAAGACGATTGAAAATAATACACATTTGGAACTTGATGTAGCAAACTCTGTTGCAGTGGCAATGAAGGAGTGGGCAATCGAAAATGGGGCAACCCACTTTACACATTGGTTCCAGCCAATGACCGGTTTTACTGCAGAAAAGCATGACAGTTTCATTTCTCCTATTGAAAATGGTGAAATTATCATGGATTTCTCTGGTAAGGAGCTGGTTAAGGGTGAACCGGATGCGTCCAGCTTCCCTTCCGGTGGACTTCGTGCTACTTTTGAAGCCAGAGGTTATACCGCATGGGATCCTACTTCACCGGCATTTATTAAAGATGGAACCCTTTACATTCCTACCGCTTTCTGTTCTTATAATGGAGAAGCGTTGGATAAGAAGACTCCTCTTCTTCGTTCTATGGAAACCTTAAGTAAAGAAGCTACCAAGATTTTAAATCTTCTTGGTCAGACAGCGGTAACCAGCGTTTCTACTACCGTTGGTCCGGAACAGGAATACTTCCTGGTAGATAAGGATTTATATAAGAAACGTACCGATTTGGTATTTACCGGAAGAACCTTACTTGGTGCAAAACCTCCAAAGGGTCAGGAAATGGAAGACCATTACTTCGGAGCGTTAAAGCCTCGTGTTTCTGCTTATATGCATGATTTAGATGAAGAATTATGGAAATTAGGAATTCCGGCAAAGACAAAACATAACGAAGTGGCTCCTGCCCAGCACGAATTAGCACCAATCTTCGATACTGCAAACATTGCAGTAGACCATAACCAGCTTACTATGGAAATTATGAAGAAGGTAGCAGAAAAACACAATTTGGTTTGTCTTCTTCATGAAAAACCATTTGACGGAATCAATGGTTCCGGTAAACATAACAACTGGTCCATGACTACCAATACCGGTGTAAACCTGTTAGATCCAGGCCGTACCCCTGCTGAAAATACCCAGTTCCTAATTTTCTTAGTAGCTGTAATTAAGGCAGTGGATGAGTACTCCGATTTGATGCGTTTATCCGTTGCAAGTGCCGGAAATGATCACCGTCTTGGTGCCAACGAGGCCCCACCTGCCATCGTATCTATCTTCTTAGGTGATGAATTGACGGCAGTTTTGGATTCCATTGAAAATGGTACCTTCTTTAAGGAACAAAAGAGAGTCCAGATGGAAACAGGTGCTTCTGTACTTCCACACTTTACGAAGGATACTACAGACCGTAACAGAACTTCACCATTCGCCTTTACGGGTAATAAGTTCGAATTCCGTATGTTAGGTTCTTCTGCCTCTGTTGCAGGACCAAACATTGTCATCAATACTGCAGTTGCGGAAGCATTGTCACAATTTTATGATGAATTAAAGGATACGAAACCGGAAAATATCGAAGAGGCTGTTCATGAATTAGTAAAACGTGCCATTGTAAAACATAAGAAAATCATTTTTAATGGAAACGGTTATACCGATGAATGGGTAGAAGAAGCAACAAAACGAGGATTACCAAATTTAACCTCCACTCCGGATGCTCTTCCAACCTTCATTGCAAAGAAGAACATTGATTTATTTACCAGCCATGGTATTTATACAGAAAGTGAAATTTACTCTCGTTATGAGATTTTACTAGAAAACTACAGTAAGACTCTTCATATTGAAGCAAAGACCTTGAAGGATATGATTACTACTGACTTCCTTCCGGCTCTTATGAAATATAGTGACAGTGTGGCTCAATCTATTCAGCTTAAAAAGAGCATTGGCGATTTTGCATGCACTTCCCAGACGAAGCTGCTTAAGACTCTTACGGAAAGCTATGAAGCCATCTATGCCTTAGAGGAAAAATTAGAAGCAGATACTGTCAAAGCAGAAGGCATTGAAGATGCATTATTATCTGCTAAGTTCTACCAAAGCACCATTCTTTCTGATATGGAAGAAATCAGGGCTTTGGCTGATAAGACGGAAGAATATTTACCGGCTTCCTTCTTACCTTATCCAAACTATAAGGAATTATTATTTTCTATTTAATTCCGATTAGAACCTAAAATGATACATTTCCTGTTATTCAGGTTTTGTATATATATTGCTTTTCTACGCAAAGGTGCGTTTCCATAATTGGGAATGCACCTTTTTTATGAAATTAAATAAAAGGAGTGATACATATGGAGACATATTCAGCAGCAAACACAATCTGGGTACTGGTAGGTGCCGCTTTAGTATTTTTTATGCAGGCAGGTTTTGCCATGGTAGAAACTGGTTTTACCAGAGCAAAGAATGCCGGTAACATTATTATGAAGAACTTAATGGATTTTTGTATTGGAACCCCTATTTTCTGGGTGATTGGTTTTGGCCTGATGTTCGGTGGTTCCGGTGATTTTATCGGAAGCATTAAGGGAATTGCAAGTGAAGCGAATTATGGTACTTCCATGGTTCCGGATGGTGTTCCTTTCTGGGCATTCTTGATTTTCCAGACGGTATTTTGCGCAACTGCGGCCACCATCGTATCAGGAGCCATGGCAGAAAGAACAAAATTCTCTTCTTATTGTCTTTATAGTTTAATCATCAGTCTGGTTGTTTATCCTGTTTCCGGTCACTGGATCTGGGGTGGCGGCTGGCTTGCTGATCTAGGATTTCATGATTTTGCAGGTTCTACCGCAGTTCACTTAGTTGGTGGTGTTGCCGCACTGATTGGTGCCATCATCGTTGGTCCTCGTATCGGTAAGTATGACAAAGATGGAAAGTCTCATGCCATTCCCGGACACAGTTTAACATTAGGTGCCCTTGGTGTATTCGTTCTTTGGTTCTGTTGGTTCGGTTTTAATGGTGCTTCCACTGTTTCCATGGAAGGAGATGCCATTGTTTCAGCAGGTAAGATTTTCGTGACTACCAACCTTGCAGCTGCTGTGGCAACTTGTACCGTTATGATTATCACATGGATCAGATATAAGAAACCAGATGTTTCCATGTCATTAAACGGAAGTTTGGCAGGTCTTGTTGCTATTACCGCAGGTTGTGATACCGTATCTCCAACCTCTGCTGCTATCATTGGTATCTTATCAGGTTTTGCAGTGGTATTTGGTATTGAATTTGTTGATAAAACATTAAAAATTGATGATCCGGTTGGTGCCGTTGGCGTTCACTGCTTAAATGGTGCTTTAGGTACTATCTGTGTTGGTCTTTTCTCAGACGGTGCAGGAACTGATGGAAAGCTTGGTCTTTTCACCGGTGGTGGTGTTGAACTTTTAGGAACCCAGTGTATCGGTTTAGTTGCTGTTATCGCATGGACCGCTGTTACCATGACCATTGTATTCCAGGTAATCAAACACACCATCGGTCTTCGTGTATCAGAAGAAGAAGAAATCGCAGGTCTTGACATTATGGAACATGGTCTGGAAAGCTCTTATGCAGACTTTATGACCTTTGACAGTACAGAAGCTTCTCAAGAAACTCCTGCCGGTAATGCTCCAAAGGCTCCGGCTGTAAAGACTTCAGCGGATGACTCTTCCGAAGCTCCGGCATTAAGCAAGGTTACCATCGTTACCCGTCAGAACAAATTAACTAAGTTAATGCGTGCATTAAATGAAATTGGTGTTACCGGTGTTACCATTACCAATGTATTAGGATGTGGTACCCAAAAGGGTTCTACCAAGTATTATCGTGGTGTTGAATTGGAAATGAACTTGTTACCAAAAGTAAAAGTGGAAATCGTAGTAAGTAAAGTACCTGTAGATTTAGTCATCGAAACTGCAAGAAAGGTTCTTTACACTGGAAACATCGGTGATGGAAAGGTATTTGTTTACAATATCGAAGATGTTGTAAAAGTCAGAACCGGTGAAACTGGTTATGCTGCTCTACAAGACAGTTCGGAGGAATCATAACTCCCACGTTGCCTGGAACTTCCAGGCAACATATCCTCTCGCTGGATTGTTTAAGCATATAGGGAATCCTCCCGCTGTTTCAAGAACGCTGTGGCATTCTTGAAACATATAAAAAGTACTCAACGAAAGAGGCTGTAGCTAATGCTACAGCCTCTTTTGGTGTATACAAAATCTTTCTATTTTCCCACTGAAAGTTGCCTCTTATGAAACAATTTTTATGAATACATTGAATTTTCCCTGATATCTATATTTACATTTCCTCTACCCTTGTAGCTATCATCTCCTGAAATCGGATGTCATGGTCCACCAATATCATGGTTGGCTGATATTTTAATAGAAGATTTTCTATCTGCATCCTTGAAAATACATCGATATAATTTAATGGTTCGTCCCATATATAGATATGGGCTGGTGTCATAAGACTCGCTGCAATCAGTACCTTCTTTTTCTGCCCTTCCGAATACTCTTCCATCGGTTTTACAAATTGAACCCGTTCCATATCAAGTTGCCTTAAAATAGCGCAAAATAAGCTTTCTTCCAGATTTTGTTTCTGGCAGAATTCTTTGATACTGCCTTTTAAGAAGCTGGTATCCTGATTAATATAGGAAATTTTTACCCCTGCCCCTACAGACAAAATCCCTTCTTCTATTACGTTTTTAAACTCTTTCTGGGATGCCCGGGCAAGAATTGCTTTGATAAAACTGGATTTTCCACAACCGTTTTTTCCATGAAGGAAAACTCTCTCTCCTTGTTTTAGTTCAAAGTTAAAGTTCAAAAGTACCGTCTGCCCTGCATTTTCATATTTCAAACTATATTCTCTTGCTGAAACTAGAACTTCCTTATGGTAAGAAAGAGGCATAAACTTTAAGTCCACCGGATTTTCAATTTCCTGTAACAGGCCTTCTTTCTCTTCCATTTCCTGTTCTATTCTACGCTCATATTGTTTTACCCTGCTCTGCATCTTCTTGGTTTTGGCTCCGATATAGGCTCTGGTAGCTATGGAGCGATCATGTTCTTTAACCGGGTCGAAACCTATCTTTGAATTTTCACTTTTTTGTGCCCACTGACGGCTGCGCTGTGCAGATTTTTTCAACTGATGGATTTCCCGTAAATGTTTTTCATTTTCCATTCTGGAGAAGTTATCTTTTCTGGTCTTGTTCTCCCACCAGCTTGAAAAATTACCGCTTTGAATTTCAATGGATTTCCGGTTTAAAACCAATACATGATCCACACAGGCATCCAGCAAATCCCTGTCATGTGATACCAGAATGAATCCCTTTTTCTCTCCCAGATATTCTTTTACGGTGTTCCTTGCTTCCTGGTCCAGATGGTTGGTAGGTTCATCAATCAATAAAAAGTCATTGTCCCCTGCAAATAAAATAGCCAGCATTACCTTGGTTCTTTCTCCGTGACTAAGGGTACTGAAAGGGCGATATAATACTTCCGCAGATACCTTTAATTTTTCCAGTTCACAGATTACCCTCCACTGCTCACATCCCGGCTTTAACTCTTCCATAAAATCCGCAATACAAAGTTCCATCTGATGTTTCTGGATTTGATAAGGGAAATAATCAAAAATAGTAGAAGTGCTGATACTTCCTTCATATTCATATTTTCCAAGCAGTATATTAAGAAAGGTAGATTTCCCTTTTCCATTTCTTCCGATAAACCCCAACTTCCAATTGGTGTCAATAGAAAAAGAAACATCCTCAAAAATATTGTCAAAACTTCCTTCATAACAAAATGTAAGATTTGATACATTAATTTGTGCCATATACATTCCTCCTAACAAAAAAAGAATTCTCTGCTGCCAAAGAATTCTGATTCCGGATACCTCATGTACTATGGATTTTTATATGCAGAAAAGCTACCATAATCGATATTTTAAAGTATTCTGTAAATCATCACCAATGTGGTTAGATCACGCTTTTTCCTATCATCTGTTTACAATCTATCACAATTATTATATGCTTTGCATTTCCGCCATAAAAAAAGAGAGGTTATGAGAATCATAATCCACTTTTGGCAACATGAAAAACAGTATCTCCTAAAGGCTCTACTGTAGTAAAATCAATATCATGCTTCAAAAGTCGATTACATTCTCATCTTTTCACCTCTCTCTAACGTCTTTAAAAATAAATTATGCACCAAACAGACATTCTTATGCAAAAAGTAACCGGAACATTTCTTATCACTTTAACCGGAAACTATTATTCATTATATCACTAAAAATTCCATGTGGCAATAGTCCACATCCACCTTTGATTGCTAATCCACTGAAAAATATACGGTTAAACGATACACCATTTTTTGCGGATCATTCAACTGTATTTATAATTATATGCTCTTTTATAATCTATGTTTGCTTGTAGACACTTTTCTCTGAATGTCATTTATTTATCTCCTAGTATCTTTATTGCCTCTTTAATTTGATATTGCAACATATTATTCAGTATTTCAACTCTTTTATCCGCTTTTATGTTTCCCAAAGGTATGAATCTAAATTTACTTGCTTTGTGTATAATTCTTTTTGCTATTTCTTTATCTGTTAAGAGTAGTAATTCCTTCCAGGTTCTACCATCTTTTGCTCTAATGTCATTTATATAATAATATAAGTCTTCATCTTCCGTATAATAAGGTATACAGCTTAAATTATTATCTCCTACAGGAGTAAAGCCTGATACTTTTTGTGTATCATTATTAATGAATAGCCATATATTACCGAAATGTCTGTCTACATTACAAGTCAGATAGTCAAATATAAGCATTTTATGAACAAATACATCATTAAATTTTTCCACCAGATATTTAAAATCTGTACTAGAATTATTTATATATTGCCTTAAACTGATTATTCCTGTATTTTCATCGCATATCAATTTACATTTTGATGTATCTATTCCCTTATATTGTGTTAATGTATATTCTATACAGTCTAAATTTAAAAATTTTGCAAGTTGATATGCAAAAACTTCTGAGTATGCCTCATTACCTGCTTTTTTGTATCCAGAAGTACCTGCTTTTAACAAGAATATTTGCTCATTTATTCTTTTCCAACACTTAGGAAAATTTCCGTCTGTAGAAAAATCAGGGGAACTACCTATATTTTTTGTACATAGCTTATTATTGAATGAAAAATCTGATATGTTTTTATTTATAGGATTTCTATAAGGAGATACTGCTTTCCATGATATTTTAGATTGTACCGGTTTAACCCAATAAGTATCATTCAGTGATACACACTTAGTTATTGTTATAAAATCTTCAACAGTATCTATACCTAAATTTTTGAAAAAATTCAATGTATCATTTCTACATGCTAGTATATATCTACTTTCAATCCATGTTCTCAAATCTTTAAATTTAGTCTTTATTGATAGAGGTATCTGATTACTTTTATAAATTGTATTCATAATAAAATTTAAAGTATACAAATCACGCACTATTGAAAAGTCTAAAACTCTCACGTCTTTATTCATTATACTAAAATGAGTACCCATATTATACCTCCTAATATTTTAATTTTTCTTTTATTCTATCATATTTTGTTGAACGATACACCATTTTTGGCGGGTCATTCAACTGTAATTTGTATT
>JBGVLX010000055.1:0-4035 GCA_045124495.1 Lachnospiraceae bacterium | reverse complement strand
CTCGTGTACTTTCCCTGTAGTACCCGAAGTACCTCAAGCAGATATTTTTAAGATATCATTATTCATGATAATAGGTAATTGCGAACTTACCAAAACGTATATTAAGTGATTCAAAAGAAACAAATACATAAGCAGGCGCCTGTTCAGCCGTTGGTACTTAATGAGCGACTTGTCGCGAATTTAGTACCGCTACGAGCTGAACGCAGCGAAAGCGTGCCTGCGTTGTTTTGATTCTTTTGAATTACTTTCACATAAAATATTACAAATTCGCAATCACCTATATTAAAATAACAATAACATCATTCTAACAGGTAACCAAGCCCCTTCTTTGTTTTTATGTAATCCTTACATCCGGCTGTTTCCAGTTTTTTTCGCACCCGGGTAACATTGACCGTCAAAGTATTATCATCCACGAACTCATCGTTTCCCCATAATACCTCCATTAATTCATCCCTTGAAACAATGTGGTTATGTCGTTCCATCAGAAGTTTTAAAATCAAATACTCATTTTTAGAAAGAGAAATTTCCAGCCCGTTACAACAAAGGTTAGAACTGTTAAGATTTAAGGATAAATCCCGATAATCCAAGGTATCCTTCTTTTGGGCAAGTCCGTATGTACGACGTAAAAGTGCCTGAATTTTGGCAGTAAGTACATTGATATCAAAAGGCTTTTCAATGTATTCGTCACCACCCATGTTAATTGCCATTACAATGTTCATGTTATCGGAAATGGAGGAAACGAAAATAATCGGAACATTAGAAATTTTTCGGATTTCACTACACCAGTGAAATCCATTATAACAAGGCAAAGTCACATCCATTAGTACCAAATCCGGTGCATAGTCTTGAAATGTTTCCAGCACACCATGAAAATCCTCAATGCATTTTGTGTCAAAATCCCATTTTTCAAGATGACTGCTCATACTATGTGCGATAGTAACATCGTCTTCTACGATTAAAATTTTATACATAATCTATCCCCTTTAAAAATCACATCTATTTATGCTAAACTTCAATCATTCACTGTGTTTCTAGGAACATATGCTATGATACGATTTTTTTTAAATTTATGCAAGGCTTTCTTTCTCCATTGTAAGTTTCATTTTTTAATGATAAACTAGAGGATATTAGGATAGAAGAAAAGGAAGATATAATCGTATGAATCACATAAAGATACTAATCGTAGAAGACGACATGGACATCAATAACCTGTTAGTAGAGCTATTAACCGGCCAGAATTACGAAGCAGTAAGTGCGTATTCCGGCACCGAAGCTTTATTATGGATGGAAAAACAAAACTTTGACCTGGTGTTACTAGACTTAATGTTACCAGGAATGCCGGGGGAAGACGTACTGGAAAAAATAAAGAAAGATTATCAGGACACTTGTGTCATAGCAGTGTCGGCCAAAGATGATATCGAAAGTAAAATTCACATGTTACGGGGTGGGGCAGATGATTATATTACAAAACCTTTTGATACAGAGGAATTATTGGCAAGAGTAGAAGTAGCCCTAAGAAAAAATAACAAATCAGGTGCAAAACAAGATGATATATATTGCATCCGGGACTTAAAATTAGATGTAAATAATATTCTGGTTACTTTGAAGGGAGAAACCGTTTCCCTTACCAAACGGGAATATTTAATCTTAAAACTACTAATGAGTCATCCCAACCGTGTTTATACCAAAAACAATATTTTCGAATCGGTATGGGAAGAAGAATTTGTTGGAGAAGACAATGCAGTAAACGTACATATTAGTAATATAAGGCAAAAATTAGCCAAAATTGACCCGGAAGAAACCTATATTCAGACTGTATGGGGAATTGGATTTAAGATGAAAGATTAAGATAATAAATGAAAAATGGAAGTTTAAGAAGAAAATTATGGAAGAAAGCTTAAGCTGAAAAGTTTAAAAGGAAAGTTAAGGTAAAACATTAAAATAAAAAGGTAAAATATAATTTTAAAATGAAAAATAAAAACAAAACTTTAAGAAAACTTTATACTTTTCCTAAAAAAACTAAAAAAATATCCGTTATGATAAAACAGAAGTAAGAAATAAACGAGATTATTTCAGATAATCGAGGATAAGTAAAAATTGACGAGATTATTTCAGATAATCGAGGATAAGTAAGAATTGACGAGATTATTTAAGATAGTCGAGGATAAGTAAGAATTGACGAGATTATTTAAAATAATCGAGGATGAAGGAAGGAATGAATAAATCTATGGAATATGTATTAACCACAGAAAATTTATCAAAGATTTATGGAGCCAAAAAGGCAGTGGATAAAGTAAATATCCATGTGAAAAAAGGAGATATTTACGGTTTTATCGGAAAAAACGGAGCAGGAAAAACCACTTTAATGAAAATGGTAACAGGGCTTGCGAAACCAACCTCCGGAACCATCAAACTGTTCGGAAGCCAGGAATTAGTAAAACAAAGGGAAAGAGTAGGTTCTTTAATCGAAAGTCCGGGTTTTTATGGAAACCTGTCAGCAAAAGGCAATATGGAATACTTTAGAAAGCTTTTTGGAATCAAGGAAGAAGAACAAAGTGATAAGGTATTAGAGTGGGTTGGTCTTGACAGCAAAGATAAGAAGAAAGCAAGGAATTTTTCCCTTGGTATGAAACAAAGATTAGGAATTGCCATTTCCTTGCTTGCCAGTCCGGATTTTCTTATCTTAGACGAACCAATCAATGGATTGGATCCGGAAGGAATCAAAGAAATCAGAGATTTGTTGTTAAAACTAAATAAAGAACAGGAAATTACGATACTGATTTCCAGCCATATCCTGGGAGAATTATCGAAAATTGCTACTACTTATGGAATCATTAAGAATGGTTGTCTGATTGAAGAATTTTCCAACGATGAATTAAAAGATCGTTGTAAGAGGTGTATTAAAGTAAAAGTAAACGATACCAAAAAAGCAGCTAATATTTTAGAAACGGTAGTTGGTATCAGCGAATTTGAAGTATTAGAGGAACAAGGAATCCGAATTTTTTCTAATCTTGATGAAATCGGAACCATTAATAAAATATTGGTGGAAAATAATCTGGAAGTGACAGAGTTAAAAATGGCAGGACAGGATTTGGAAGGATATTTCATGGAACTCTTAGGTGGAGAATAACAGGCACAAGAAGTGCAGAAATGAGGAGAATATGTATCATATATTAAAAGCAGAAATAGGAAAATTATTTAGAAGTCGTACTTTTTTGATTTGCTGCATCATAGCAGTTGTGATGTCAGTCATTACACTTGCATCCTATGAAATGATGTCGGAAGTTTATACACCGGAAGTTGTAGAAAACTTCAACCAACAAACAGCAACAGATTCAGGAGTATCCGTCCAGGTAAGTGAAGGGTTAGATTTCAGCTTTTTAAAAAACTTATCCGGAATTTCAGTGTTGGAAATGTCATTTTCAGGAAATGTGCTTACAACCTTGTTAGCAGTGTTAGTTAGCATCTTTGTATGTAGTGAATTTTCAGGGGGAGCAATTAAAAATATTGCATCCAGGGGGTTTAGCCGTACAAAAATATATACTGCAAAGTATATTGTTTGTGCGATTGGCGGAACTCTCTTAGCAGTGATCGTCTTAATCACCATGTTTTTAGGTGGAACTCTATTATGGGGAGTTGGGGAAACAGGAGGAGATTTTACAAGCAACCTGCTTACCTTTTTAGGGATTCAGTTTCTTTTAAATGCAGCATTAAGCGGACTTATGGTTTTCGTATCTATGGCGGTTCGAAATACAGGCGGTTCCATTGCCATTAATGTTTGTATAATCTTGTTTGCAAGTATGATTTTCTCATTGGTTGACTTAGTAATTAACAGTGAAAAAATAAAGGTGGCAGATTATTGGATCGGGAACATCATTGTAAATATTTCTTCTTTATCCATTCCATCGGAACTGTTAGAAAAAGGTCTTATCGTAGGGATACTTACCATAGTGGTTACTTATATAGCAGGAGCAACACAGTTTAAATTAGCAGATATTAAATAAAAAAGTATTTGCCCCAAATGAAGAAAATTCA
>JBGVLX010000054.1:0-7773 GCA_045124495.1 Lachnospiraceae bacterium | reverse complement strand
ACGAAGCTCCTTCAATCTCGAACAAAGGAAAGCTATCTGATTATCATTTGCCATAAGTAACGCCCCCTTCATAGGTATGTTTGTAATTTGATTATTTGCTTTATCTCATACTCTCATTATATACCTTGTTGCAATTTTTACAACGAAATGGTTTGTTTTTGCAACAAATATTCAAAAGGCGCAACTCGTCACTTCATTTACTTAATATCTGCAACTAAATGAAGCTACTTGCAACAACACGAATAGAACAGTTGCATTAACCAGCACCACAGTAGTTTTATCTGCAACTAATCAGTAACTCTTTTCACCACCTTCACCATCTCATCCGTAACCAGTTCACTCCTGCCATACCTCCCGTTCGCATAACAAGCCTTACTACAATACTTCAATTGTCTAGTCAATAAATCCTTGCCACACACGATACACTTCTCTTGCTTCACTCCCGGAATATAATGTAACTCATCCTGAGCCTCATAATGCCACTGGCGACTGCACCACTCTGAGCAGTAATAAATCCTGTTCCCTTTCTTAGGCATTCGCTTGCCACAATATCTGCAATACTCTTGTTTTTCCATGATAGTCACCTCCAATGGTGTATCTATCACTCTAAATGCTGATAATTACAAGTTAAAAAAGCGCCATACAAAGCATATGCTTCATACAGCGCCAGATCTTTAAAAAATTCATCATTATTCAGTTTCGCATTCAAACTCCGTTCCATCATAGAACCTGATTACCAACTTGCCAGATTCAAAGATATACCTGCGAAGAACTATTAGACACCCTGAAAGCAATGAATTTTGTAGAGGTTCAGGAACAAGGATTTGTTCCAACATACAAACGAGAGTCAATCACGGACGCTCTGCATGATGCCTGTGGTTTTCGAACGGATTATCAATTTATAACAAAAAGCAAAATGAAAACAATTCAAAAAGAAAGTAAAGGAAGGTAAAAAATACTAAACTCTGTAACAAAGAAAAAAATCGCCGTAAGCCAGTAAATACACTGAGTACAGCGATTTTTTCTTTTAGAAACTGTCAAAGACGGGATTTTACAACATTTTCCACGCTTTTTCTACCCAAACATACATATCACAGCAAAGAATCTAGACATAATGTGCCTTTCTTATGAAAAATGTCAAAAAAGATATCCTTGCTAATTAAAAAAACTATTCCTTGACGAATTCATGCTCTGTACTTTTATTATCTTCCTACGTAAAAGAGTAGCTACATCCTTTTGCAACTTATCCATTCTATCATGCCGTCCTCTTTCACCAACATAAATCCTATACCCATCTTTTTTATCTGTGGTACCTTACTCCACCTTTTCGCTAATTCATGACTTTTTTCTGAATATGGAACAGCAACAATAGGAATGGTATTCTCCTTCCAATTATCATTCGTCATTAATTGACCTATAGCTTCCCGCATAAGTACATATTCCTGTCCAGACTTATTTGTTTTTCCTTTCTTTGCCTCGACAAGTAATTCTTTTCCTCCTTCAAGATGTACTTTGACATCTCCAACTCCTGGTGTAGAAATAATTACTAGATTGTATTCACATCCTGTCACCTTATATTCTCCTTGCCACCTCTCTGAAGCATCATTTATATGAATGCATCCATTTTCTTTCAAAAATGACCAAATGTCAAAATGAACCGTATTACCTGTCTTAACATGAGCCCCATCAATGGACACATATATGTCTTCATCAGTTAAATGATTTTTCAAATAATAAAGTGCAATCCTTAATATTACTTCTGGTTCCGTCATCTAATCCCCTCACTTTCCATTAACCTTTTGTTTTTCAAATATTATGCCTTATATTTCTTACATAGTTCTTCCAATTTAATGAAATCATTACATCGTTTGGTCAATGAAGATACTTCTCCAGATATCTTCAACTTATAAATGGTAGCTGCATTTTTCCTGATTTTTTCCTGTATAGATTTGATATATCGGTATTCTGCTAATAGCAGAGATTTATATTTTGCATTACGTTCTTTTGATATATCTACATATGTATATTTTCCTTCCGGAACCGGAAACATATTGTTGAGATTTATAACTGCATAATTTTTGATTTTTATAAAATCAATACTGTCTCTCATTTTCTTGTGTTTTTCCTTAAATGATGATAATGGTGCAAAATAATTGACTCCATTTACTTGAAATACCACACCAATATATTTTCTCTCATTCTGTTGTCCCTTTTGCTTATTACGGAATAGGTGTGGTGCATGAGGTGCAAGATAGTCCACATATGCAGAGGATACCTCATAAAATTTTATATTATCCATAGTAAAATCTCCCTTATAAAATAATAACAGGGACAAGTTTCCTTGCCCCTGCTGTTACGTTCGCACTCTGAGTGGCGAAACACTCACTTGTAACCTTCTTGATATACGAGCCAAGAGAAGCTCACTTTGTAACTTTCTCATTTAGGGCTGAGATACACCCACTGTTACTTATATTATATGCAAACAATCAAAAAAACACAAGTTATTTTAAACAAAATCAAATAATCAAAAAATTCAAGTAACAACAATTCAAGTTCTTACACCATCCCAAAATGCTCCAATGCCTCCCGAATCGCCTTCTCCTTCTTCTCCGGACACTTCGGCTGCTTTGCATCCTTAGATTTTGGAAGATTAAAATTCTCCCTCATATCCAATCCACACTTTCTTCTTATCTGTGCAATGTTAAGATTAGATACCATCATACCAGTCTGCTTCATCACATACTGCTAAATTTTTCTGTAAGCAGCCTTTGTCTCTGCATTTGTAATATCCAACTCATCCAACTCCAAATCCACCTCAATATGATCATCCGCTTTTTGTTGGGACAAGAGAACTACAGTCTCCACATGCACCGTCCCCGGAAACATATCCACGCAGCAAGCCTTCTTCACCTCGTACCCCTGCTGCCTTAGCACTTCCAAATCCCTCACCAAACTGGTTGGTTTACAGCTAATATAAACCATCTGTTCCACTCCAAAATCAATAATCTTCTGAAGTGCCTTTGGATGGATTCCATCTCTTGGAGGGTCCAGCACTACGAAATCCGGTTTATCCTGAATTTCATCAATGACCTTTAACACATCACCGGCGATAAACTCACAATTGCCTAACTGATTCAGCTTAGCATTGATTTTCGCAGCCTCCACTGCTTCTTCCACGATTTCCACGCCAATGACCTTCTTCGCCACAGGGGCCAGCATTTGTGCAATGGTTCCGGTTCCGCTGTATAAATCGAAAATAACCTTATCCTTAGTTTCTCCCACATACTCCCTGGCAGTTTCATAAAGTACCTGAGCCCCTAAAGAATTAGTCTGGAAAAAAGAAAATGGAGAAATCTTAAATTTCAATCCCAAAATTTCCTCATAAAAATAATCCTGTCCATAAAGTACCTTGGTTTCATCACTTTGTACCACATCCGCAAGGCTGTCATTTAAGGTATGAAGAATTCCCACGATGTTTCCTTCCAGTTCCAATCCCTTCAGCTTTTCCACCAATTCACTAAAATCAAAACTTTGCTGGGTTGTGGTTACGATATCCACTAAAATTTCCTCCGTAACCTGGGCACGTCTTACCAATAAATGACGTAAGAATCCCTGATGGGCCATTTTATGATAAAAAGGAAGATTTGCCCCCTTACAATACTCCAGCACACAGGATAAAATCTTTCCATAATCCTTATGTACGATTTCGCACTCTGGCACCGTAACAATATCATGGAAACTTCCTCTTTTATGCATACCAAGAGCCAAAGGGCCATCCTTCACTTCATCACCAAACGAAAATTCCATCTTATTCCGGTAACCCTTTTGCAATGGACTTTCCTTAATTCCTTCCCAGACATAAGAATCCTTTTCCAATACTCCATCTAACAAACCCTTTACCTGGGCCTCTTTCATGCTTAGCTGCGCCTCATAAGGAAGATTCTGATACGTACAGCCTCCACAACTTCCAAAATGAACACAAAAACCTTCCGTCAATTCCTCTTTGGAAGGTTCTAACACTTCAAGCAGTCTGCCCTCTGCTTTTCCTTTTCGTATTTTATTTACACTGGCACGAATTTTTTGCCCCGGAATGGCATTCTTCACAATCACTGCCCTGTCTTCCACCATTACAATTCCTTTATTCGGAAAGTCCACCCTTTCCACAATGCCTTCAATTATCTGACCCTTTTTCATCCTAATTCCTCCGTTATCAGGCAATCGCGAAACCGTTGAAAACTTATCTAGGTGATGCCAAAAAACCTCCAATAAGCAATACAGTTTCGCAACTACGCAACTCTAAAATAAATCCGCATAAATCTTTTCCAACTCCGACTCCAGATATCCAAAAGAAAAATGTATTTCCCCTTCCCTATCAATCTCTATGGACAAAAATGTCTGCTTCCTGTCACTTTGTCTTGGATAAGAAATACTTCCCGGGCAGGCAATGGTCAAGCCATCCTCCTGAAATAAAGTCGGAACATGCGTATGCCCATGCAGCACTACATCAATTTCATGCTCCCTGGCATATTCCTCTAAATACATGGTTCCACGATTTACATAATATCTATGTCCATGGGTAAGAAAAAACCGATACCCTTCTATTTGCACAATCTGTTCACTAGGTAAATCCAGACGATAATCATTGTTTCCAAGTACCATATAAGTAGGACAACTTACCAGACTCCGGATAAAATCATCCCCTCGTTCAATATCGCCTAAATGAATCAAAACATCGAAATTCTTCACCTGACTGATGGCTCGTTCCACATCATCATTTCTCCCGTGAGAATCACTAATTACCAAAATTTTCATTCCAAGCCTCTCCTTCTATCCTAGACAAAGCTACTGCTTTCTTCCTCTTCCCAAATTCCTAGTTCATATCCTATCTACTTTTACATTCGTTGTATATCACAATCTGCTCCGCTTAAAACCTACTGTTTTTTCTCTCGAGTCAAATCTCGAATCATACGCTATCTTTTTCTCTTCTACTTTAACTCTTCCTTCATGGCAGTAAGAGCCTTTCCTCTGTGGCTGATTGCATTCTTTTCTTCCGGACTAAGTTCAGCTGTGGTTTTTCCATACTCCGGAAGATAGAAAATAGGATCATATCCAAATCCATTTTCACCCTTTTCCTCATATCCAATGATGCCTTCAATGGTAGCTCGTTTCGTCACCTGTCTGCCGTCCGGAAATACTGCTGCAATGACGCAAACAAATCTTGCGGTTCTTTCTTCCTCCGGCACACCCTCCAAACGGTCAATAATCGCCCGATTCTTAATATGATACGAAGTATCCTCCCCCATAAAACGGGCTGAAAATACTCCCGGCTCCTTGTTCATATAATCCACTTCCAGGCCGGAATCATCTGCAAGAACTATCTCGTGGCAAACTTCGCTGATTGCCTTTGCCTTAATAATGGCATTTTCCTCAAAAGTAGTACCATCTTCCACGACATCCACGGAAATTCCCGCTTCCTTCATGGATAAAATCTCATATCCCAAATCTCCAAGAATTTCTCGAATTTCCTTCATTTTTCCTTCATTTCCTGTGGCAAAAATTATCTTCTTACTCATTTTATCCTCCGTGTCAATTCTCATTGTTTTCCATTTTTCTACTCCACTTCCGTAGTGAATGCCTTCAAGCAAACATTACATTTTTGGGTATTCTCACATCTTCTCCACTCTTTTCCATGCATACTGATGTAGCCTTCCCCATCTTCCAAAATAAAGTTTCCTCTTCGATTGGTGGACTGATACTCAATAGCAATGGGAAGTTTGGCATCTTTTGTGGATACGTACACTACCACTGCAAATTTAGAATCCGCTTCCAGCTCATACCCCGTATCAAAATCAATGGTATAATAGCCGGCTTCCTCTAAATAACCGGTTTTAATCAATTCTCTCCGGTTTAAATCCGCTTTGGACGTATAATCCTTCACCAGATAAACCTTATATTCTGTATCTTTTCCCGTAGCATAAAAAGAAACTGCATTTAACATTTCCTTGCTATCTGTCTCATACACATTTGCAAAATAAGCACTTTCCGCTTCATAACCCAGCTGCCCATTCCATCCAAGTAAATCCGATTGATAAATATTGTCATAATTATCTGCATCACCAATTTTTGAATATACTACATTGTAAACACCAATGTTACTATCATAATAAGAAACATAAAAGTATCCATCTTCTCCAAAATTGTCGCCCCAGCTGTTCTTACAGATAAATGCACCGTCTCCTGGGGGGTCTGTATTAAAATAGCCTTTTGGAAAATGGTCATCCCATCCCACAATCACCACATCATGATTGGATTTTCCTTCACCATCAAAATAATAGGCTGCCTTATCCGCATTATAGTAATAAGACGAACTGTAGGAGCTGGTTAGATACGTAAAAATCGAAGTCTGCACTCCGCCGTACTTTAACACAGCCTTTTTGATACCATTATAATCCTTGGACTGTAGCACCATGGCATCTTCTAGATGATATACCACTTCCGCCTCTTCATTGGTCCTGCCGTCCCCATAAGGGTCTTCTTCCTCTAAAACAGGTCCTCTCCAGCTCGCCAGATAAGCAATGGCCATAGTATATTCCCCACCCATGTCGCCTTCCAATGCAAAATCCTTATTTAATGACATGTGGTCCGGGGAAAGAACCACCTCTTCCTCCGGCATCAGACTGCTTTCGAAAGCCCCGAGAGAAGCAAATGCCCAACAGGTACCATAAATCCCCTGGTTACGTACTTCGCTTACTCTTAAAGCTTCTCTTAAATCATATTTCTCCGGAAGATAAGAATCATTATTTATTTTCTGAATCATGACAGAATTAGAAGTAACATACCAGTCATAACGATATCCAAGGCAATTCAAAATTTCCTGGGCAGGAACATAAGCCACCTCACCCACCATGGTAATCTTTTCTCCAAGTTCCACCGTTGTTCCATTATAATTCACCACATCGCTTCCTACAATACCTTCAATTACATTCCCCTTGTTTTGCAGGTAAATCCTTTTTTCATCATAAAGAACTGCACTGCAATCAAGCATATGATGGAAGGAATCCAATGGAAACATAAGTTTCGCCTGGTCACTGACATAAGGCTTACAATCCGTCGCAAACCCAACCATGGTATCGTCTACGCTGACAATAATTCCTCTTTCATTATTTATTTGTGCTAATTCACTTAAAAAAACTTTGACAGTTTCCTGATTATTCCCTTTTTTTGAAACCTCTGGTTCATCATCACCGGAAAATCCCACATACACCATCAACAAAATTCCAAGAATACAGCTAATGATAATTCCTTTTTTCACTGAAATAACCCTCTTTACGCAATTTACACCATCAGATCTAATACACAAAATCGCATTTTATATTTTCTCAACCTACATACCAAGCCCTAACGAAGCCCTATAAAACACATGATAATCAACTATATATTTTCTCAACCTACATTCCAGGTCCTAATGAAACCCTATAAAACACATGATAATCAACTATATATTTTCTCAACCTACATTCCAGTTCCTAATAAAATCCTATAATATACATAAGAATCAACTATATATTTTCTCAACCTAAATTCCAGTTCCTAATAAAATCCTATAAAATACATAAGAATCAATTTTATGTTTTCTCAAGTACATTCCAAACCCTAATAAAGCCCTACTTTTCTGATATCCTATTCTCTGTTCTCTTCGGCGGTTTCGGCCCTAAATACTGATAAAAATAGGTCTTTATCATACCATTATATATCTTTCTGTTTTTATCCGCC
>JBGVLX010000053.1:0-3554 GCA_045124495.1 Lachnospiraceae bacterium | reverse complement strand
AATATTATACACAGGATGGTATGTATTCTACAACAAATTCAGCCAATTTTTTTGAAAAATTTTATTTCCCACCCAACACGAAAATATGTTCCTATCAGAAAGTGGAATATTTTTCTTGTTTCGTATTCCACAGTGGGTTTATTTTTTATAAATTTTGCTCTAATCCCAGTATTTTCAAGCCTTTCCAGCTTTTTTCGTTTGCATTTCTTTGTCTTAATATTCTATATTCTGTTTTTCTCGTTTCATACAAAACAGTAATAATAAAAGAGAAGAACTTACGGAACATACAATGTTCTTTTAATCCCTCTCTCTTCATAAATTATGCCATAATAAAATATAAAAAGCAATAAGTGCGAACATGTAATTTCATTTTTCCGAGGCAGGCATAAAATTTCAGGCATATTTAATATTATTTGTAAGCCCTAAGCATTTTCAGGGTTATTAGCAATCACAACGCCCAGTTATAAGAATCATAAATAGCTGGCAAGAAAGAACCGTTACAAGAAGCGGCAGTTCTAACTTATATTATTCTAAAGTGTATAACACAAAAGGAGCTAACACCAAATCGTTAGAGCCCCACTTGTAAATACCAATGCAAAGTATTAAACTTATTGCTCTTTTGAAAATTTTAGTATTTTTTAAGTTATCCATTTATCTTATCCTTTCTTTAAAATTAATAAAAAACGCCAAAACAGGAAAGACTATTCCTTTTTGGCGTAAGGTTTTTAGTCACCTTTCAGGCAACTTGAGAAATGGATAAGAAAAACAAAAAGGACTGGGATTTTTTCACCAGTCCTTTTTGTTTTAATAGAATAGCTGTACCCATGAATAGCCATATTCTGTTTTAAAACATGCTGCATAATAGTGATTACTTTTACTGTTTATTATATTTGCATAATGTCCTGGGCTCTCGCACCATCCTTCAAATACTGATGCAGCTGTTTCGTCTGCTATCGCAATATTCTCTCCCAGATATATAACTATACCATCTAAGCCATTCGGAATAGTATATGTTGGTTTTTGACCATTCGGACGTTCATGTGAATATAATATCTGGGTTTCTACACTTCTTATTTTTCCAGTAAATTCCATTTTGTCAACCCATTTAAGCTCATTTAATCCGAGTGATGTTCTTAATTCATTTACCATTTCATATGTTTCTAATGCCATGTCATCACAAAATTCACCATATTCTTGGATAATATTATCTCCTATAAAGACCAGATTGGATGCATATTCATCACTACGGGCGTTATAATTTGAGGCATCTATATTGATTATAGTCTGTGTTTTTTTCTCCCCACAAACTGTACAGGTTGCTACTCTTTCTCCAAATTGTTCAACAGATGTATGCACTTCTATTCCTGCGTCTTTAGTGATAACCCAATCGCTCCACTCGTGTGCTGCTTCTGTGTAATCACTAATGTAACAATCTCCACAACTACATGTATACGTTGTATAGCCTTTTTCTGTACATGTTGGGGCCGTTACTACAGGCTTATAATTATGTATATGTTCTTTTACAGGGATATCTCTAGTTTCATTTTCGTTGCATACACTACAGGTTCTTGATTCTATTCCTTTTTCTGTTTCGGTTGCCTCTTTTGTTACTTTCCAATCATCCCAGATATGTCCCGTGGCATTTTGATAATTGTCCTTATATGAATAACCACAACTACATGTATAAAGAGTATATCCTTTTTCTGTGCATGTTGGCTCAATTACTTTCTGAATGTATGAATGAACATGGGCTTTTTCTTTTACAGTAATATTGCACTTATAAGATTTTTTGTCCTTTCCTGTAAGTGTAATAGTAGTATTTCCAGCTTTCTTAGCAGTTACTTTTCCTTTTGTATTTATTGTTGCTATTTCTGGATTACTTGATTTCACAGTCTTAATAGTTGTCCCAGTAAGTTTCAACGTATATGTATCTGAAACATATAATGTCTTTGAAGTCGTATTAATGTAAGGATTTTTGACGGTAACTTTACACTTATAAGATTTTCCTGCCACTTTTACAGTAATAGTAGCACTTCCAGCTTTTTTTGCGGTCACTTTACCTTTTGAGGACACGGTTGCCACTTTTTTATTGCTAGTTGTCCACTTAGCAGTTTTTTTAGTTCCAGAAATTTTAAGTGTTTCCGTTTTTCCAGCATAAATCGTAGTTTTTGTTTTATTTATTTTGACTTTGCTTGCAGCTTCAACATTTGTTGGAATAAGTGTAAAACAAAGCCCAAAAACTAGTAGTAATGACATTATTTTTCTCATTCTCTCCATAAAATCTTCTCCCTTCCCCCAAAAAAAGCTGACCTTACGGTCAGCTTCATCTTTAATCCTAATTTATGATGCAACTGACGGGCATATTGTAAAACAACTTAGCCTCTAAAGTTTTGCGCCCTGTCTTTTCAGACAGTTTGCCCTGTTTTATTTTACTTTTATAGATTTTTCAGAAGAAAATGTACTATAATAAGTTTTGCCGTTTACTTTCTTATAAGCCCTTATCTTATAGACATAGGTTTTACCTTTTTTTAACCCTTCCTTATCAATATATGTTTCAATGCCAGCCTTTTTGACTGTCTTAATTTTCTTGTACTTTCCATTTTTTCCTTGTGCACGATAAATTTCATATCCTGTTGCACCACTTACTTTTTTCCATTTAAGAGTAACCTGTTTACTTTTCGCCTTTGCTACCTTTAGAGATGCAGGTGCAGTTGCACTGATACCCAACTTATATCTTCCTTTTGCTCCAGTAATTTTTACATAATAAGTTTTAAAGCGTTTAAGTTTTAATGATGCATCACTCTTTGCAAGAGAATATTTCTTTCCTAATGACTGCTCACATACCATTTGATTATTCAAACAGTCTTTTCCTGAAAACACCTGAATATACGCATCACCATTAATTGTATCGTTACTGAATCTTAATGTATAATTTGTATAGTTCGTTGTTGTAAACTTGAAGACATCTACATCTTTTTCGTTTTGCAGAACAAAACTATTTGTCGTATTCAATTTAATTGTTTTTGCTCCTTTGGCTGTATCTTTTACATCATCTTTCGTCTTTGTTACCTTAAACTGATACGAACCTGTAGTATTTCCAGATACCTTCACATAATATGTGTGATTTTGTTCCAATTTCACAAAGTTATAATAACCACTATTTTTATAACCGATGGAACCTGATGTAATTTCTTCTACCAAATCTCCATCTTTATAAATACTGTAATAGGTCTCTCCATCTACTCCTGTGTTTGTAAATGAAAATTCATAAAAAGAATCACTTCCATCTGTTGTAAAGCTAAAGCAGTCAATATCTTCATTATTCTGCAATATTCTTGTCACTTCTTTTCCTACTGCAAATATCTCTGGCTGCTGTCCGGTTTCTTTTACATCATCTTCCGTTTTTGTTATCTTAAACTGATACGAACCTGTATTATTTCCAGATACTTTCACATAATATGTGTGATTTTGTTCCAATTTCACAAAGTTATAATAACCACTATTTTTATAACCGATGGAACCTGATGTAATTTCTTCTACCAAATCTCCATCTT
>JBGVLX010000052.1:0-26864 GCA_045124495.1 Lachnospiraceae bacterium | reverse complement strand
TTCAAAAGAAACAAATACATAAGCAGGTGCTTGGGCGGCCGTCGGTACTTAATGAGCGACTTGTCGCGAATTTAGTACCGCTACGAGCCGAACGCAGCGAAAGCGTGCCTGCATTGTTTTGTTACTTTTGAATCACTTTCACACTTTATAGTTTCGCAAACGCCTATACATTTTTTTGTTTTGTATGTCTTTTTTTCTTTTGGGTACGTCCGTCGTCGTTTAACTGCTCAGCATCTTCTAAGTATCGTCTTTGTTCCGCTTCACTAAGGGAGGAAGCGTATTCAGACATATGATTTGCGATATGCTTTGTAAAAATCATGGAAAATACCTTGGTATACAAAAACAACAGCAAAGGGATACCGAGAAAGATCAAAAAAGTAGTGTGAAAGGATCCACTGGCGTACATATAAATAAGCAAACCGGTAAACCCAACCATTACAATCGTATAGGGTAGATAAAGAACCGGAAATAAAAAAGAATTTTTTATCTGTGCCACCAAAGGATTCTTAAATTTGGAAATCAATGGATATAGGTAGAGGCTGCAAGTCAGATAAAACAATATCATAAGGAGAGTAACTGCCAGCATGATCCCGCGAAGGGATACCTCCATAACCCACCAGAAATACAAATCTATAGCTAAAATAGCACCTACAAGAAACTGAATCAAAAATGCTCCGGTGCCTTGTTTAAAATTGGCTTTGAAAGCCTGAAAAAATTCACGCACGATATAACGTTCCCGTTCTTCATGCAAGCGCATACCGGTAGTATACAGTGCAGCTGTAGAAGCACCAATCGTAATGACAGGAATGCAACACAACAGCCATAAGCAAATAATTAAAACAAAATCAGTTACATAACAAAGCCCCTTATAGAAAGGACCATCTAAACGAAATAAACCCACAATAACTCCTATTCCTTTCTAAGAAAAGCCGGCAATTAAGGCCTGCCGGCAAAATATATTAAAATATTCCTGGGGATGCAGGTACATTTCTTATAACATAGTTTTTCTTAATTCTTCCCCGCTTAAAGGACTTAAATAAGCAGGTGCAATATCAAAAATGGTCTTACATCCTGTCATGCCGTCGTTTTTCATGCGGAATGCAGCCCTTGCACAAGCCACAATAACAGAAGCAGTAAATTCAGGATTAGAATCCAGCTTTAAACTATATTCGATAATATGGTTGTGTTCTAAGTTCCATCCGGTTTTACCACTGCGAATGACAAATCCGCCATGAGGAATACCACTATGGTCTCTCTTTAATTCCTCTTCTGTAATAAAATGAACAGTGGTATCATAATCTGCGAAGTAATTTGGCATGGTCTTAATCTCGTTTTCAATACGGGTTAAGTCTGCGCCTTCTTCTGCAACAACAAAGCATTCTCTAAGATGTTTCTCTCTGGTGCTTAAGTCCGGATTAGAACCGCTTCTTACAGCAGTCAAAGCACTTTCAATAGGAATGGTATATTGCTTCGCATCCAATACTCCGTCAATTCTGCGGATTGCATCAGAATGTCCCTGACTTACTCCTTTGCCCCAAAAAGTATAATCTTTTCCCTGAGGTAAAACGGCATTTGCATATAATCTGTTTAATGAGAACATACCAGGATCCCATCCGGCAGAAATAATTGCAATCGTTCCATTCGTACCGGCAGAAGCATTTACATTTTCAAAGTGCTCAGGAATTCTGGCATGAGTATCAAAACTATCCACTACATTAAAGTATTTTGCGTATTCTTTGGTTTGTTCCGGAAGATCCGTTGCACTTCCACCGCATAAAATCAAAACATCAATGTCATCCTTCATCTTGATGGCATCTTCCGCAGGATATACTTTCACATTTTCAGTTAAAATATGGACAGATTCAGGATTTCTGCGGGTAAATACAGCAACCAGCTTTGTATCTGGATTTTGCCTGATGGCACATTCAATACCACGTCCTAAATTACCATAGCCCATAATACCTATTCTAATTTGCATAACATACCTCCGAATATTATTTTCAATCGTTTTACATTTTACCACTGTATTCCAATCCATGCAATAAATTTAAAGATTTTTTTTAGGGAAAAAGATTGAAATTAGGGTACAATTAAGATAAAATCAATTACATATGCAGAATCCGGATAAATAATGGAGGAAAAGGCAGAATGATAGTATTTCCATTGTCAGTAGGGTGTATTGACGCTTATTTCTGGCTGAAGTTTACAGGATATTTTTTAACAGAAAGACATAAAAAAAGAGGTATGAATCTTATAATGATAGTGGCAGCAGTTTTATTTTCTGCCTTATCTGTGGCAAGAATTTTTCTAGGAGAAAAAAATGTTGCTATCTGGTATAGTTATTTTACCATGTTTGTTACCCTGGTTCTTACCTTTAGAGGATATGTAAACAATACAAAAGAAAGAATTTTTTACTGGTTTTTGTATCGGATGGTTTTTGTAACCATGGATATTGTTTCTATTGCTATTATTGATAAATTTTTCATAAAAGAGGACAGTATCAATTACTGGGGACTCATTGTATTTTCCAGAGTACTGATGTTGGCAGTGGTAAGCTTTTTAAAATCGAAAAGGCCAAGACAGCCGGATTTAAAAAGAGATGACCTGATGGTTTTGGTTGTGATTTATGGATTTTGCAGTATTATTATGGAACTGATTCATTTTTCACTGATGACACATTTAAACAATCTGAATCTGGTGATTGAGCAATATGTATTTTTAGCCCTTGTTTATGTGCTGATATTTGGCATAGGTGTGGCGCTTTATTATGCAGTATGGTTAAAATCCATTGAGGATGTGGAGGAACGTCTGATGATTCAGCAGATGGTGTTAGAGCGTCAGTGGAAAAAGGATGTAGAAGAAGAAACGAAAAAACTTCGAATTTTAAGACATGACATGAATAATCATGTTGCAGTGTTAAAGCTTCTTCTGGATACCGGACAGGAAGAGGAGTTAAGGGAATATATAGAAGAGATGTATCAAAAAATCGACCGGGCTAATGATGTGGTGGTAACAGAAAGTACCACCCTGGCTTCTTTGGTAAGTACCAAGAAGATGCGGGCGAAGGAAATGGGAATAAAATTTGACAGCAAGTTAGCGCTAAAAGAGTTAAAATTGTCAGATATGGATATTTCAACTTTGTTTGGAAACCTATTAGATAATGCCATGGAAGCGGCACAAAAAGCGCAGAAGAAGTGGATAGACCTTACGGTGGAAGAAAAAAATGATCATTTTCTTGTGGTTTGCGAAAATTCCTATCAAGAACCCCCTAAGAAAAAAGGGGAAGAATTTGTTACCAGCAAAGAAGATGAAGACAGTCATGGTATGGGAATAAAGAGCATGAAGCAGATTGTGGAAAAATACCAGGGAGAGATAAAGATTTCTTTTGAAAATAATGTATTTACCGTTAAGATCCGGTTTAATAAATAGAAGGAGGGTGGATTTGTATGGAAAACTATAGAGTAGGACTTTGTGATGATGAAAAACGCATGCTGAAAATAAACAACCATTATATGAAAGAAATCGATGAAGAATACGAAGAATTTACCTTGGAATTAATTAATTTCATGACAGGAAAAGATATTGTGGAATACATAAAGAAGGAGCCTTTAGACATAGCGATTTTAGATGTGGATATGATCGGTATGGATGGAATGGAGGTTGCCAAGAATTTAAAAGCGGTCAATGAGGATATTGTGGTATTTTTTATTACCGGACATAGTGAATTTGCAGTGGAAGCCTTTGATGTGGATGCCATTGGTTATGTCATGAAACCGGTAGATAAAGACAAATTGGAACGTACTTTGTTAAAAGCAGTAGCGAAAGTAAGGGAAATCAAATCAAGGGAAAAACAAAGAGAATTAGTAATTACAGTAAGTAATTTAAAGAAACGAATCCCTGTGGATGAGATTATTTACATTGAAAGAGTACAGACACAATGTGTCATTGTAACCAAAAAAGAAGAATACCGGGTGTATGATACCATTACGGATTTGGTAGAAAAGGTTGGAGAAGGATTTATCAGAGCCAGTCAGAGTTTCATTCTTAAAATTTCTGAAATTAGTAAAGTGACTTATAAAGAGGCAACACTAAAGAATGGCATGGTGGTATCTCTTGGAAGAGGTTTCACCAAGGAAGTGAAAAAGGCATTTTTAGAGCAATAAAGCCGTGGTTTCAAAGACAAGTCGCGAATCCTTAAAAGAAAGCGGATGTCGTGAACCGCCGTGAAGATATGATGGAGGTTGATATGATTCAGATTAAGGAAAACCAGTTAGATGTTCAAACTTATTTATCACTGCGGGAAAAAGTGAATTGGAAAAAATTATCAGAAGAACAGGCAAGAAAAGCATTAGAAAACAGTCTGATTACAATCTGTGCTTTCCGGGAGGAACAGCCTGTCGGAATGGCAAGAATGGTAGGGGACGGTGCAGTCATTTGTTATGTTCAGGACCTGATTATCATTCCAGAGGTACAAGGACAGGGAATTGGTTCCATGCTTTTAGAATATATGAAACGGTATGCACAAAGTCTCATAGAACCAGGCACCCAGATGATGCTGGATTTGATGTGTGCAAAGGGAAGAGAAAGTTTTTATGAAAAGCATGGTTTTATTGCAAGACCTACAGAAAACTTAGGCCCGGGAATGATATGTTATTTGAAGGAGAAACAAGAGGGGTGAGGTAATCAGTAAGGAGTACGTTACTGCCTGAACCATAGCCAGACAGTTTTTTGACCTTTAAAACCCCTTTAAAAATAAAATTTATACTTTCTTTTTAATATTAAATAGGTTATAATAAAAACGATAATGTTGTTACCAAAAATGAAATATAAATGGAGGAATTTACGAATGTTAGTTTCAGCAAAAGAAATGTTAACAAAAGCAAAAGCAGGAAAGTATGCAGTTGGCCAGTTCAACATTAATAACTTAGAATGGACTAAGGCTATTTTATTAACTGCACAGGAATTAAAATCCCCTGTTATTTTAGGTGTTTCTGAAGGTGCCGGAAAGTATATGTGTGGTTATAAGACCATCGTTGGTATGGTAAACGGTATGTTAGAAGAATTAAACATCACTGTACCAGTTGCATTACACTTAGACCACGGTAGCTACGAAGGAGCTAAGGCTTGTATCGAAGCTGGATTTTCTTCTGTTATGTTCGATGGTTCTCACTATCCAATCGAAGAAAACATTGCTAAGACTACAGAATTAGTTAAGATCTGTGAAGAAAAAGGTCTTTCATTAGAAGCTGAAGTTGGTTCTATCGGTGGAGAAGAAGACGGTGTTGTTGGTGCTGGTGAATGTGCTGATCCAGATGAATGTAAATCAATTGCTGATTTAGGAATTACTATGCTTGCAGCAGGTATCGGTAACATCCATGGTAAATACCCAGAAAACTGGGCTGGATTAAGCTTTGAAACTTTAGATGCAATTCAGCAAAAGACTGGAGAAATGCCATTAGTATTACACGGAGGTACTGGTATTCCTTCTGATATGATTAAGAAAGCAATTTCTTTAGGTGTAGCTAAGATCAACGTAAATACAGAATGTCAGTTATCTTTCGCAGCAGCTACTCGTGAGTACATCGAAGCTGGTAAGGATCAGTCTGGTAAGGGATTTGACCCACGTAAGTTATTAGCTCCTGGTTTTGAAGCAATCAAGGCTACTGTAAAAGAAAAGATGGAATTATTCGGTTCTGTAGGAAAGGCTGAATAATTAAGACCGCTTATAAAGAATCATTCGAAAGAACAAGGTGTGTAACAGCACACTTTGTTCTTTTTTGCATATATTAGGAATATATCTGACAATCGCAAAAATCACATCTACAATGGAAAAAGACCTTAATGAAGAAAAGACGAAGTTTCATCTGACTGGGTAGAACGAAAAAAATGCGATTGTATTGAATAAAAGTTTTGCAGGCAAAGTGCCGGACTTCATTAGAAAAAAACGAGACACAGGATGTGAGAGAGTTATCCTGTGTCTCGTTTTTCGGGTTTATCTATAGTAACTTGCAAAATGCAAGAGACTAAGCAATGTATTGGTACATAAGAATGAAGTGACAAAGGCTTCCGCCCATCACAAACAAGTGAAAAATTTCGTGACTTCCAAAATATTTATGTCGTTGATTAAAGATTGGAAGTTTTAGGGCGTAAATGACGCCTCCGATGGTGTAAATGATACCACCTATTAACAGCCATAAAAATGCAGGTTTCGAAAGAGCGCTTAGTAAAGGTTTAAAGGCAAAAACCACTGCCCATCCCATTAAAATATACATAGTGGAGGACAACCAATGTGGACAGGTAATAAAACACATTTTAAATAAAATTCCAATGATTGCAACTGTCCAGATAAATATCAAAAGATTACGTCCAAGACTTCCTTTTAATACCAGGGAACAAATCGGTGTATAAGAACCTGCAATTAGTACAAAAATCATAGCGTGATCCAGTTTACGAAGTCTTAAATTTATCTTTTTTGAAATGTTCAAAGAGTGGTAAATGGTGCTGGCAGCATATAGTAAAAACATACTAATCATAAAGATTGCCAAAGGATAAACACCATTCGGATGTTCGCCGTTTATGGATTTTAATAATAAAGGCGCAATTCCAAAAATCGTAAGTAACATCGCCACAAAATGGGTAAGGGCACTGCCTGGATCTTTTAAATGCTGTTTGCTTTGAAACCAAATATATTTCATATCGCCACCTCCTGAAATATTAGTATATACAAGAAACAAAGTTTTTATTATTTTTAAACGTAGTTTTAAAAACTACATCAAGTACAGTTTTATACTACCACACATCGTTTGAAAATGCAATACTTTTTTGTTTACGGGTAAATAAAAAAAGTCCCAAGGTATATAATCTTCGGACTTTTTTTGATTTTTTATTTTTCTGATTTACAGGATAAAGAGACTTAAGGAAAAGACCTTGTCCCTAAGTATTTTTACAACCCTGCACGGTTATTATATTCTTCGAGATATCTTTTTGTATATTCTACATCAGAAGGACAATCAATATATTCGCTGCCGTATTTCTGACGAGTTTCATTGCCTTTGCCAGTGATTAATAACACTGTATTTGAAGTCACCTCTTCAATGGCTGTTTTAATGGCTTCACCACGGTCTTCAATCATAACATAGTCGCAATGTTCCAGGGCCACATACTGGGCAATGTCTTTGGAAATATCTTCCACCGGTTCATATCCCGGGTCCTCTGCAACAAGATAAACCTTTTTGGAATAGTGGCCGGCAATGGTACCCAAATCTCTTCTTCTTACAAATGCCTTCTTACCAGGGCATCCAAAGATGGAAACAATATCATAATCAGGATATTCTTTTTTGACAGAAGAAAATAGTTTATCAAAACTTAGTTTATTATGGGCATAATCCACAATGGCGATGACCTTTTGATCTTTGCTTGTATATAATTCCATTCGGCCGCTGGAACGTGCCCTGAACAGGCCGGAATAGATATATTCTTCCGGAATATTAAGAACATAGGCAATGGCAATGGCAGCTAATGCATTTTCTACATTAAACAAGCCAGGCATGGTAAGTTTAAATTCCCGGTGAAAACGGTCACATTTTACTTTAAAAATAATCTCATTCTTTTCTTTCCGGATATCATAACCATAAATATCCGCAGTTTCCTGAGTTCCGAAAGTAATGAGGTTTTGGGATTCCTTTGCAGATTCCAGAATCCTTTGCGAAAAGTCAGAATCCAGATTTACACAGGCTGTCTTAGTTTGGGAAAATATCTTTAGTTTGGAAGAAAAATAATCCTCAAAATCCTGATGTTCAACGGGACTGATATGATCTTCCGATATATTTAAAAACACTCCCACGTCAAATAAAATCTGATCAACACGGTTATATTTTAATGCCTGACTGGAAACCTCCATCTGAAGATATTCAATGCCACTGTTTACTGCATTCCGGAAATGATGATGCAGTTCCATGGCTTCCGGGGTCGTGATATGGGATTCCTTGTGGATGACTCCATCAAATAAATCAATGGATGAAATAACAGCGCTTTCTCTTTTGTTCTGACTTTCGAGATAATCATCCAAAATGGCCTTAATGTAATATGCAGTGGTGGATTTACCCTTTGTACCGGTAATGCCAATCAGGTTTAAATCTTTCCAGGCAGAACCGTAGAATTTATCGCCGATGAAAGGCATTGCAAGTCTGATATCTTTTACAATAATATAAGGAACCTCTGTGTCGGTTTCGTATTTTTTTTCACTGATATAAAAACAGGCCCCTTTTTTCAGTGCTTCCTTTAGGTAATCTGCTTTAAAAGCAACCCCTTTGCAAATAAATAATGTATTATTTGTAACTTCTTTTGAATTATAAGTAAGATTTGTGATAATGGTGTCTTCAAAGCCGGCAATATTGCTTTCTAAAACCAAATCCGCCTGTTTAAGAAGTTCAAAGTAGTCTTCAATACTGTATTCCGTCATATGTTTGCTCACAATCCTTTCCTTTGGTTTCTTGTTTAGGTAATTGTGAAACTATAATTCTTGTATGAAAGTAATTCAAAAGAATCAAAACATCGCAGGCACGCTTTCGCTGCGTTCGGCTCGTAGCGGTACTAAATTCGCGACAAGTCGCTTATTAAGTACCGACGGCCGAACAAGCACCTGCTTATGTATTTGTTTCTTTTGAATCACTTAACATAAGTTTTTTATTAGTTTCGCAATTTCCTAGGTCTCTTTTTATATTTTATATTCCGCGTTGGAGCGAAGGATGGATTCTTTTACCAGAACATCCATGGCATCAAGGCAGATGTGTGGAACCTGATGATTCTGCCGATATACGGAAAGTTCAGTGCAGGCAAGAATGACAACATCGCACCCTTTAGCAGCAAATTCATCTATGATCCGTTGAAACAATTCCTCACTTCCGGATTTTCCACATTTTATTTCATTATAAATAATGTGCATGACATCTTTCTGGCGTGGAGCGGATGGGTGGACGGGTTCTATCCCAAGGGCCCGGCATTCCTTATCATAGATACCGGACTGAATGGTACCGTCTGTTCCCATAATGCCGATTTTTCCTACGTTATTTTTAGAAGCAATGGCAGCCAGCACACTTTCGCGAATCATATGAATGATTGGGACAGAGGTGGAACGTTGCATTTCTTCATAAAAATAATGGGAGGTATTACAAGGAATTGCAATATTGGAAACTCCCAGCTGCTCCAGGATTTTAATGTCATGAACCAGAGAATCTATGAGCTCTTTCGTATCGCCACTGATAATCGCCTGGGTGCGGTCAGGAGTGGTAGCATGGCTTAAAATATACATATCAATATGCTCCTGGTCACAGGAGGCTTTGGTATGATTTATTACACTGTCATAATAAAATGAAGTTGCAGCAGGTCCCAGACCGCCGATGACACCTAATTTTTTCTTTAAATTTGACATATCCACCAACCTTTTCTTTTAGCGGTAATACTTTTTAAACTTCCAATAATGGCTGAAATGATTTTTCCACATACGTAAAAGTCGTGGAAGTTTATTATCGCCTTTTAAAAATACCGGATTTACATATTCCTTCTCTTTTATCAGTCGCTTCAAGGCAATTTTATTTTTTTCATCTCTTAAATATTTATATGCAACTCTTTTTGGAACAACCAGCCAGAGGCGCTCTTTCTTTGCCGTTTTGAATTCCAATGGTTTATCGTAAATATATTCTTCTACGATATATTTTGCAATGTTAAAGCCGGAACCGGTGACATAGTAGTTACTTCTTCCCTGACGGGTATTAATTTCAAAGAACTTAAATTTTTTATCTCTCATGTCATATTTAATGTCAAAGTTTGAAAAACCTACATATTCCAAATCTTCCAAAAGCTGTTTCACCTTTAACATTAATTCTTCGTTTGGTTCCGTAATAATAACCGCATGATTTCCAAGACCGTGAGGAGTATGTTCCTCTAAAAGAACATGCCCAAGACACATCATTTTTACTTTCTTATCTTTTCCGGAATAAGCAGTTAACACCCGCATATATTCGTCGTTTCCGGGAACGTTGTCCTGTAAGATAAGGGTGTCGGTATAGCCGGAATTATAAATCTGGGTGGTTACGTCACGTAGCTCCTCCCGGTTATGAATTTTATAGACCTTATGCTGGTTTTTAAAAGGATGTTCCCAATACATAACACCATTTGAAGGTTTTAAAATGAATGGAAAGGCAAATTTAATTTCCATAAGTTCAACATTCATTCCGTTTTCAAAAATGATGGTATCCGGATGTTCAATATCGTATTTGTCACAAAGTTCGTAAAACCGTTCTTTTAGTTGAAGGGAATTCATAAGATCGAAATCGATGTATGGTGCAATAATATTGTCAGGAAGTTTTGCTTTGTACTTACTGATTAAAGCAACATAACTGTCACCACATCCGATTAAAATGATTTTTTTATCCTTGTGTTTTTGGGAAAATGTAAGGATTGTATCTAAAAAAGTATCATCAGAGTCAATTTTATATATGGCCGTATATTCGGTAATTTTACTTTTATAGCTTGGGCCGGAAGGGAATTTGCCGAAAACGTATGATTTTACCTGATATTGTTCGTAAAAGGCTCTTGCGACGCTGTAAGTGTTGATATCCCCGCCAAGTAAGACAGGTATGAATTCCTGTGTTTTAAATTTCATGATGTTTACCAAGCCTCTCAAATAAGAGGCACAAACAAAATAGATATGTTTGTATATTATTTCCTTTCTCTATAAATTTGTGTTTATTATAGTATATTCGGAGTATACTGTCAATTGTTTAAAAATAGTTATTGACATACGAAAAACGTCGTAAAATAGGGGATTATGAGGGGTGAAGGAAAAAAATACGCATCGTTAAAATCAGGGGTTGGTTTTAAGTTTCCCGAAAAGAATTTGCATGCAGAAATCGGTATGTTACGGGGCCGGGGGAAGCATAATGTATGGGGAAATGGGCTGGGAATAATCGAGGATTAGGGTTGACATATGAAACGTAGTGTATTAAAGTTAGGTTGTAACTGGTCTTAGGCTTGTTTGATTCAGGAAAAACGTGGTATTTCGGGAATTAGTTTACAGACGGTTAGGTTAAATGAATAGAAAAAATGTAAAGGATTGGTGAAAAATAATGTGTGGTTTTGTAGGATTTACAGGCACCTTAGAGAACAAAGATAAAGTAGTAGCAAATATGTTAAATAAAATCATTCATAGAGGGCCTGATTCACACAACAGTTATTTGGATAATGATGTGGCACTTGGATTTGCACGTCTAAGCATCATCGATTTATCAAATGGAAGCCAGCCGATGGAGAATGAAGACGGAAGCCTTGTACTTGTTTTCAATGGCGAAATATATAATTATCAAGACCTGAGGGAAAAACTAATACAGGCAGGGCATGTGTTTAAAACTTCCAGTGATTCAGAAGTATTGTTGCATGGATATGAAGAATATGGCGTGGATTTATTAAATATGTTAAGGGGTATGTTTGCCTTTACGATTTGGGATAAGAAGAAGAAAAAATTATTTGGTGTAAGAGATTTCTTTGGAATTAAACCATATTATTATGCAAAAATGGGTAAAACCCTGATTTTTGGAAGTGAGATAAAGAGCTTTACCCCACATCCTGATTTTAAAATGGAATTAAATGAAGAAAAACTTCCGGATTATCTTACTTATGGCTGTGTTCCGGGATATGATACCATGTTTAAAAATGTGTTCATCCTTCCACCGGCTCATTATTACGAGTATGAAAATGGTAACATGACCATCAAACGTTATTATCAGCCGGAATTTAAGATTGATCACAGTAAGAGCATGGATCAGTTCGTAGATGAGATTTCAGCTACTTTTAAGGAATCTGTACAGACACATAAGATTTCTGACGTTGAAGTAGGATGTTTCTTATCTTCCGGCGTGGATTCCAGCTATGTTGTATGTGAATTATCAAAATTACAAAAAGTAAAATCCTATACCATAGGTTTTGCTGACCAGAAATATAGTGAAGCAGACGATGCGAAGGTGTTAGCAGATGAAATTGGGGTAGAAAATTATAAAAAACTGATTTCTGCAGACGATTATTTTGCAAGTGTAGGGGATGTGCAGTACCATCTGGACGAGCCATTGGGAAATCCAAGTGCCAATAATCTGTATTATGTGTCCCAAAGAGCGGCGGAGGATTTAAAAGTAGTCCTTTCCGGTGAAGGTGCAGATGAAATGTTTGGTGGCTATAATGTATATAAAGAGCCATTGTCCGTAGCAAAGTATCAGAAAGCGGTGCCAAAACCGATTCGAAAATGCATTGCAAAGGTAGTAAGTCCACTCCCTAATTTTAAGGGAAAAAGTTTCCTGATTAGGGGAAGTAAATCCGTGGAGGAACGATATATCGGAAACTCGAATGTATTTAAATATGGTGAAAGGGATAAATATCTGAAAAAGCATTATGATTCTAAGCCACCTCAATGGTTTACAAAGAAATTTTACGAGGAAGCAAAGGATTATGATGATGTGACCAAGATGCAGTATATGGATATTCATGGCTGGATGGTTCAGGAAATACTTTTAAAAGCAGATAAGATGAGTATGGCACATTCTTTGGAACTTAGAGTGCCATTCCTTGATAAAGAAATATTTAAGCTTTCTTCCACCATACCGGCAGAATATAAGGTAAGTAAGGAAAATACGAAACTTGCCATGAGAAAGGCTGCCAACCGTGAAATGAACCAGATTAGTGCCAATCGTAAAAAGCTGGCATTTCCTACTCCATTGCCGGAATGGTTGAAACAGGATAAATATTATAATATTGTAAAAGGTTATTTTACCAATGATGTGGCGAAGAAATATTTTAACACAGATTTACTGGTACAGCTTCTAGATGACCATCGTGCAGGAAAACGATTCAAGGTTTCGAAAATCTGGGTTGTATTTTCCTTCCTGGTATGGTATGAACAATATTTTGTTTTGGGAAGATAAGGAAACACAAAGGGTTTTCTTAGATCAATCAAAACATTTATGATAAAATCATTGAAAGAAAGAGGATAAAGAAGATGAAAAAAGTCCCATTTATTACAAAAGAACAGGCTCAAAAGATCATAAAAGAGGTTCCGACGCCATTTCATCTTTATGATGAAAAAGGAATCAGGGAAAATGCCAGAAAATTGAAAGAGGCTTTTTCGTGGAATCAGGGATTTAAAGAATATTTTGCAGTAAAAGCAACTCCAAACCCTACGATTCTTCGTATTTTACAGGAGGAAGGCTGTGGTGTGGACTGTGCCTCCATGACAGAGTTAATGATGGCAGAAAAATTGAATTATCCGGGAGAAGATATTATGTTTTCTTCCAACGATACTCCGGCAGAGGAATTTGCTTATGCGAGAAAAATCAATGCTACCATTAATTTAGATGATATTACCCATATCGATTTCTTAAAGGAAGCAGCGGGAATACCAAAGAAGATTTCCTGCCGTTTTAATCCGGGTGGAAAGTTCGCCATTGCCAACACCATTATGGATAATCCGGGAGATGCGAAATATGGATTAACCAGACCTCAGATGACAGAGGCTTTTAAGAAATTAAAAGAGCTTGGAGTAGAAGAATTCGGTATGCACTCCTTCCTTGCCAGCAATACCGTAACCAATGATTATTACCCAACGCTGGCAGGCATTTTATTTAAAACAGCAGTGGAATTAAAAGAAGAAACCGGAGTAAAAATCAGTTTTATTAACTTATCCGGTGGAATCGGAATCCCTTATACAGAAGACAAGGAACCAAATGATATCCTTGTAATTGGGGAAGGCGTAAGAAAGGCATACGAAGAAATTCTGGTTCCGGCAGGAATGGGAGATGTGAAAATCTTTACAGAATTAGGTCGTTTTATGCTTGCGCCATATGGACATCTTGTTACCACTGCCATTCATGAGAAGCATACACATAAGGAATATATTGGTGTGGATGCCTGTGCCGTAAACCTGATGCGTCCCGCTATTTATGGAGCTTACCACCATATTACGGTATTGGGAAAAGAAGATGCGGCGAGAGATCATGTTTATGATGTAACTGGTTCTTTGTGTGAAAACTGCGATAAGTTTGCAGTAGATAGAAACTTACCGGAAATCGAAATGGGAGATATTCTGGTTATTCACGATGCCGGCGCCCATGGATTTTCTATGGGATATAATTACAACGGAAAGTTAAAATCTGCAGAAGTATTGTTAAGAGAAGATGGAAGTATCCGTTTGATTCGTAGAAAAGAAACTCCGGAGGATTATTTTAGAACTTTGGAAGGTTTTTGGAATGTAGAATTGTAGGAAAGCAGGTAATTGCGAAACTATAATATTTTATGTGAAAGTGATTTAAAAGAAACAAAACATCGCAGGCACGCTTTCGCTGCGTTCGGCTCGTAGCGGTACTAAATTCAAGGCTGCGCCTTTCATTAAGTACCGACGGCCGAACAAGCACCTGCTTATGTATTTGTTTCTTTTAAATCACTCAACATAAGTTTTGATGGTTTCGGAATTTGCTGTGTGAATAAAAAGGGGGATTGCAGGTATGAAACATAACTTTTTTAAGAAAGCAACGATGGTTATCGTAACGGTCGCTATGCTGGCTGGAACTGCGGGGGCTGCTTTTGCGGCGGAGGTACCGGGTTCTTATGATCTGGTGGAAACAACGATGGTTGGCGGTGTGGCGGAAGATAGTACGGAAGAAGATGCTCTGGGAAAGGGAAGTACTGAGGAAGACAGTACGGAAGAAGATGCTCTAGGAAAGGGAAGTACTGAGGAAGACGGTACGAAGGAAGATAAGCAGGAAGCAAAAAGCACCATGGAAAAGTGGGCTTCTTGGACAGAGTGGAACAATGAAACCTTCAGGGAATACTTAAAAGATGCGCTTTTTTGGACGGAGGAAGAAACCGCGGTTTATGAGCAACAGGTAACACAAGAAAGCCAAGCGAGTCTGGAAGAGTTTACAGCTAAGTTGGAACAGGCGGATTTTGAAGAAATTTTTCAAACAAAAGTGGATCCGGAGAATCCATGGGGAATGCTAGAGGTATTCATGTCAGTGACATATGCTGAGAGGAATCCGGGCAACGGATACTGGCAGGCGGATGATAATGGCATGTATTATATCAATCCGGACGGAAGTAAGGCAACCGGCTGGTTAGAGCTTACGGAGAACAGTTGGTATTATTTGGACAAAGGTGGATACCGCCAGACAGGATGGCAGAAAGTGGATGGTACCTGGTATTATTTCAGTAGTCTGGGTATTATGAAGAGTGATGGCTGGGGTTATATTGATGATGAGGTTTATCATTTTGCAAAAAGTGGAGCCATGCAGACAGGATGGCATTTTCTGGATGGAAACTGGTATTATTTTAAAACAAGTGGAGCCATGGCTACCGAATGGCAGAAAGTAGGTGGCGTTTGGTATTATTTAAGTGACGATGGCACGATGGTCACCGGTTGGAAAAAAATTGATGGAACCTGGTATTACCTGAAAAGTAGCGGCGCTATGGCTACCGGATGGGAAAAAGTAGATGGAACCTGGTATTACCTGACTGGTAGTGGGGCTATGAAAACCGGATGGCTTCAGGATGGTGGAAGCTGGTATTATATGGATGCCAGTGGGGCTATGCAGACAGATTGGGAATTAATTGGTACAAATTGGTTTTATTTTTATTCCAACGGTGTTATGGCGGCAGATACCATAATTGATAACTGTTATGTAGATAAGAATGGATATTATGTATCCGCTTTTTTAACGGATGCAGAAATTGCAGGGAAACTGGCTTATCTTAAAACCAAATATCCTCAGGGGGCATACTGGAATCATATGGGGATTGCAGTGTCTACAGATACGGATACCAGCGAGATGCTAACAGGTACTCCATGTAATCATTATTTGTATGGTGTGGATTATTGTAACTCTTATCTGGTAACCAATGCCAACTTAGGTGGTTACAAGGCTATTTTGGGATATCAGTGTGCAGGGTTTGCATTTAAGTTAAGCGATGAGATTTTCGGGGCTTCTGCAGAAAGGAACTATTATAGCTATAACTTTGATTCTATAAGAGTAGGGGACACAATTCGTACCGGAGATGTTGTCGGAATGAATGGTCATTCTTTCGTGGTAACGGAAAAATATCAAAATTCCATAAAAGTAGCAGAATGTAATGCCGGTAGCACCTGTAAGATTACCTGGAACAGAATCATAACCAGAAATGAATTAAATTCCGAATATCAGGTGACCTGTGAAACCAGAAGACCTTAGAGCGTTAAAACCCTAATATAAAAAACGTAAGACTTCATAGAGATAAATGATAAGGGAACTCGTTCGTTTTATCGTGTGATTGCGATTTACAAGAGTTGTTCTGAATCAATGAAGTATAAAGTACATAAAAAATGGAAATCCTTCTTTTAGTAGGCATATGCGAAACTATAAAGTGTGAAAGTGATTCAAAAGTAACAAAACAACGCAGGAGCGCTTTCGCTGCGTTCGGCTCGTAGCGGTACTAAATTCGCGACAAGTCGCTCATTAAGTACCGACGGCCGCCCAAGCACCTGCTTATGTATTTGTTTCTTTGGAATCACATATTGCAAGTTTTCATAGTTTCGCAATTGTTTACTTCTTTTAGCAATGAAAGGAGGATTTTTTTTATGTCAAAATTTTGGAATTATTTTAGCACCCCAAAAGTGGCTTTTTTGGTTTTGGTCTGGGCAGCAGCAGCGTTACAATTATTTGTTAATATGGGAATTCAGAAAGAAGATAAAATTATAGATGTTTTATCCAGGGGAGAAACCTCCTTATTAGAAGGAGAGATTACTACTTATGGATTGTTTCTGGAGGACGAATTATCAGAAAATACAAAAGAGATTATGTTAATCAACCTGGCAACAGGAACTGGCATTGATTCCGGATTTGTAATGGAGGACAAAGATACGGATGAAACGAAGCGTAAGATTTTAACCTATGAAGGTTCAAAAGAATCTGCGGTAATTCAGGTGATTACCATTGACCAAAAACAATATTTGTCCATGAGTATTATTTTACGGGAAGATTTGGATGATTTGATGGCGTATAAAAATGCTGTAGAAGATACTTTTTATAAGTTAGGAATAAAGACAAGTACGCAGGTGGCCTTAAAGGGAATCCAGGAAGGAATGCTGACAGAAGAAGAAATGTCCGCACAGACCGAAAAAGTATTTCGCATGCTTGGAGCGAAAAAGGTGAAGGTGGTTAGTGGGGAAGACTGGTATAGTTATTATGGGTATGGGGAAGAACTGGGTGAATTTCGTATGGAAAACGATGAAAAAATAAATGTAAATGTTACCTATACTCTGGATGAAGTCAATGGGCGTACCATTATCCAGATTGGCCTTCCGGTAGTAAATGCGACGTATTAAGACGAAGGGGAATGTGATAACAGGTAAACAGAAAACAGGTAATAGTGTTCGTAAGTAAACTTTTCTTTTTGGCTTGCCACAAGGAATCAGACATGGTATCATTTAAGCGAGAGAAATAAAGACGAAACGTAGAAGAAGAAAGGGCGGAGTAACCTTAAGATATTTCTGGTGAAATGCCCTTTCACTTCAGGTCAATATTTTGGAAGCGTCAGGCTAAATTATTTCAGGAGGATTATTATGGCTGTCAAAGAATTTGGAAAAGGCATGTTTAAAACATTTTCTGCAGGCATTGAGCGTGAATGGGTCATTACCAACGGAATCGGTGGATATGCAGGAAGTTCTATCATTGGGGCCCACACAAGAAAACATCAAGGTATGTTAATTGCAAGTCTTCATGCACCAACCAACCGTGTTCTAATTTTATCTAAAATAAATGAAGAAATAAAAATTGGTGAGAATTTCTACTCCTTTGCCACCAATCAAAGACCAGGTGGATTCAATGAGGAAGGTCAGAAATATTTACAGCGTTTTATTTATGATGAATTGCCACATTTTGTGTATTATGTAAATGGTGTGTTTGTAACAAAGACCATTGCGCTGGAATATGGGAAGAATACCGTAGCCATCAGCTATGAAATTAAGAATGGTTCCAAAGAATCGAAGTTTACATTTACTCCATTGTTTAATTTCAGGGATCATCATGAACGTAGTGAAAGAGCGGAACTGAATTTTGAGGTTTCTCACAATGAAAATACCATGGAGTTAGTGCCAAAGGCAAACCCAGAGGTACACATTCATTTTTATACCAGTGAAGGTATTATTCGGGATGCCAAGGAACGTTTTGATGAGGATATGGAGCTGCAGACGGAGATTAATACAGGAATGAAGTGTATTGAAAATAACTACACTCCATACACGGTAGAGGTTACGGTAGCACCGTTTGAAACCAAGAAGATATCGGTGATTTGTTCCATTGAAGACGAATATCCAAAGGATGCGTTCTTTGTGGCAGAAGAGGCAACGAAGAGAATTCAGAATTTGAAAGAGAAGGCTGGATATGAAGACGATTTTGCCTTAGATTTGGTACAGGCAGCAGATCAGTTTATTGTAGACAGAGCCTCAACGGGATATAAAACAGTACTTGCGGGACTTCCATGGTTTACGGACTGGGGAAGAGATACCATGATTGCATTGCAGGGGCTTACTCTTTGCACAAAGCGATATGAGGATACCAAGGGTATTTTAAAGACTTTCGCCATGTACGTGGATAAGGGACTGGTTCCCAACATGTTTCCGGATGAAGGATTGGATCCTCTTTATAATACCGTAGATGCTTCCATGTGGTATTTTTATTCCGTATATAAATATTTAGAAGCAACCAAGGATTATGATTTTATTGAAAAGGAAATTTATCCAAAATTAGAGGAAATCATTGCGGCTTATAAGGGTGGAACCGATTTTTCGATTTACATGGATGAAGATTCTTTGATTCATGCCGGGGGCGGATTTGACCAGGTAACCTGGATGGATGTCCGGGTCGGAGAATGGGTGGTAACCCCACGTCATGGAAAACCGGTGGAAATCAATGCTTTATGGTACAATGCCTTAAAGGTAATGGAGGAACTTTCTAAGAAGTTTGGAAAGCCAAGTGAAGAGTACACTTGCTTGGCAGAGAAGGTAAAGGAATCTTTCGTGAAGAAATTCTGGAATCCGGACAAACAGTGTCTGTTTGATGTAGTGGATGAAAATGATGCCAAGATTCGTCCGAACCAGATTTGGGCAATTTCTCTTCCGTTTACCATGCTGGATAGAGAAAAGGAAAAGGCAGTGGTAGATACAGTACTTTCTCATTTGTATGCTAACTATGGTCTACGTTCCTTGTCACCATTTGATGAAGAGTACAAAGGTATTTATTTTGGTAAGCTTCATGACAGAGATGCGGCCTATCATCAGGGTACGGCATGGGCATTTCCGTTAGGTGGACTTATCAGTGCTTATGTAAAGGTAAATGATTACTCTAAGGAAAGTGTGGAATATGCCAAGAAGTTGTTAGAGCCAATGAAGGATCATTTGATGGATGGTTGTGTTGGTTCCATTGCGGAGATTTTTGATGGAGATGAGCCGAATATTTCAAGAGGCTGCTATGCTCAGGCTTGGAGTGTTGGTGAAATTCTTCGTGCTTATACAGAGTTATTATCTTTATAGAGTAACTGCGTTAGAGAGTTGGATAAAAAGAAAAACGATGGAAAGGAAAACAGAAAACTGTGGTATGTCAGGCATACTGCAGTTTCGCCTTTTGAATGCAGCTAGATGTGTTTCAAAGGTTTGGTAAAAACGATGTCACAGTTACAAGATGAAATTAAAAAACGTAGAACGTTTGCGATTATTTCCCATCCCGATGCAGGTAAGACGACCTTGACGGAAAAGCTTTTATTATATGGAGGAGCCATTAATACGGCAGGTTCTGTAAAGGGTAAGGCGACAGCGAAACATGCAGTTTCGGACTGGATGGAAATCGAAAAGGAAAGAGGTATTTCTGTTACTTCTTCTGTATTACAGTTTAATTATGATGGCTATTGTATTAATATTCTGGATACTCCGGGACACCAGGATTTCTCAGAGGATACATATCGTACTTTGATGGCAGCGGATTCTGCGGTTATGGTAATCGATGGTTCTAAGGGTGTGGAGGCACAGACCATTAAGTTGTTTAAGGTATGTGCCATGAGAGGAATTCCGATTTTTACCTTTGTAAACAAAATGGATCGAGAAGCCAAGGATACCTTTGAATTATTGTCAGATATTGAAGAGGTATTAGGGATTGGAACCTGTCCTATGAACTGGCCTATTGGCTCCGGTAAGGAATTTAAGGGAGTGTACGGAAGGGATAGCAAGGAAGTATCTTTGTTTCAGTCTGTTTCTACCGGTGGTTCCAAGGCGGCGAAGGAAACGGATTTATCCATTGATGATCCGGCGTTAAAGAATGAAATCGGGGAATATCTGTATGACCAGCTTATGGAGGAAATTGAGCTTTTGGATGGGGCAGCAGATGAACTGGATATGGAATTGGTGGAAAAAGGTAAATTATCACCGGTGTTTTTCGGTTCGGCCTTAACTACCTTTGGTGTGGAAACATTTTTACGTCATTTCTTAGAGATGACTTCTTCCCCACTTGCCAGAAATTCCGATGAAGGCTTGATTGACCCGTTAACAGAAGATTTTTCAGCCTTTGTATTTAAGATTCAGGCAAATATGAATAAGGCACATAGAGATAGAATTGCATTTATGAGAATCTGTTCCGGAAAGTTTGATGCTACCAAGGAAGTCTATCATGTGCAAGGGGGAAAGAAACTACGTCTTTCCCAGCCACAGCAGTTAATGGCTCAGGATCGTAAGGTGGTGGAAGAGGCTTATGCCGGGGATATTATCGGTGTGTTTGATCCGGGTATTTTTTCCATTGGTGATACCATTGTAGCACCGGGAAAGAAGTATCAATACGAAGGCATTCCGACCTTCGCACCGGAACATTTCTGCCGTCTGGTTCAGTTGGACACCATGAAGAGAAAACAGTTTGTAAAAGGTGTTACCCAGATTGCCCAGGAAGGTGCCATTCAGATTTTCCAGGAATACAGTGCCGGTATGTCAGAAATTATTGTAGGTGTAGTAGGTGTCCTTCAATTTGATGTTTTGAAGTATCGTCTGGAAAATGAATATGGCTGTGACATTCGTTTGGAACCATTGCCATACAATTACATCCGCTGGATTAAGGATGTTACCTTTGATCCAAACCAGTTAAGAGGCGGTATGGATGTGAAGAAGGTAAAGGATATGAAAGGAAATCCATTGTTATTATTCCAGAATGAGTGGAATATTAAGATGCTCTTAGACAGAAATGAAGGACTTGAGTTGATGGAATTTTCAAAGAATTGATAAGGGGTAAAAGAACAAAGATAACTTGTGTTATTGCCTATAAAATATTATTTTTAAAGGTTTCAATGTAAGTAAGGGAAAATTTTAAAATTTAAAACAAGATACAAACTTCTGCATATATTATATTATGATACAAGGTAAAAGGGCATGATGATTGCATGAAAAAACATGACTTTTGATCCTTGGGTATCATTAACATTATAAAAAGATGCAGGAGGAAAACCATGAAACGAATTTATCTCGGCATTTGTGGCAAAACAGATAAAAATGACGGCTTCCTCATAGAAAAGGAGGCCGATTTTTGTTTTACAGAACATTTGGTGAAAGAACTAAAAAGGCTTGGATACGAAGTGAAAGTTGGAAGATATTGTCCCCCATATCACGATGCCCTGGAACGTTACATGGAATGCAAACGGTATCAGCCGGATGGGATTTTAGAGTTTCATAGTAGAGAAAGTACAGGTGTATTGGTATCTTATCATGGTATGGAAGCAAAAGAAATGGCAGAGAAGATAGAAAGAAATTTAAGAAAAAATGGGGTAAAGGCTGAGATAAAAGAAAAAAGGAATCACTCCCTGTCCTATGATTGTCCGATGTATCTGGTGATAGAGGGAGAGTTTCATAAAGAAGAAGTATTAGAAGCGGTAATTAGGGAATTATAAGAAAGATGTGGATGATAAATGAAGTGCTGTGACATGTAATATGGTTACTGCACCCCTGGGGAAGTGGCTTTGCCTTTGAAGGGAAGAATGTACTGATAGGGTAGAAAATTTGAAATTATACTTAAAGTATGATAGGGATATTGCGTATGGAATGAAAGGTTACGTAAATGAACCTTTATCGACTTTGTAATGTGTTTTGTAGTAATAAGGAAAAGGCAACGTTTACCCGTTGCCTTTTCTTATTACTTTATTTATCTTTTAAATATTCATTTAATGATGCAACCAATGCATCACAGTCCATTCCATGAACCAAAGCTGCTTCTTCTAAGGTTTCACCTTGAGCAGATGGGCAACCTGGGCAGTGCATTCCAGCTTCCATAAGGATTGGAATGGTTCCTGCATCAATGGCAAGAATATCAGCGATAACCATGTCTTTTGAAACTTGAGCCATGAGAAAAACCTCCTTTTAAAAATCGTTAAAAAACATTATAGTCTCAAACTACTTGGAAGTCAATTTATTTATCATAGAAACATAGATTTTTATTTATCATAGAAACATAGATTTTCTAAATTTTTAAATAAGGCTTTCTATCTTTTTGGTAAAATGGATTGGTCAGATTTTTTGCACTATTTGACAACAGGATTTTGAATTTAAATTTACCGTAACTCTTAACTCTAATATGGAAAATTCGAAAGGGAAATATACATTTTTCATAGTTATTATCAAGTCTTTGTACCGAAAAAAAAACAAGAAAAAGTGGGGAAATCGGTTGACGTGTATACAATATCCATATATAATAAAAGTACGATACCAAGGGGTGTTCTGTCGCAGAAAACTGTGATGAATACGTGGTTTATGTTACTGTTCATCTGCGGACGGTAACCGGTTTGCGGCAGTAAGCTGCCATGATGATACACATTAATTGTCATTTGACACAAACTTAAAGGAGGAATTTATTAAAATGAGAACAGAATGGAAAGATTTTGTAGGTGGTAAGTGGACAGAAGAAATCGATGTTAGAGACTTCATCCAGAAGAATTATACTCCATATGATGGAGATGAATCATTCTTATGCGGACCTACAGAAGCAACTAAGACTTTGTGGGATCAGGTTATGGATTTAACTAAGCAGGAAATCGCTGCAGGTGGTGTATTAGATATGGATACTAAGATTGTATCTACTATCACTTCACATGGACCTGGTTACTTAAACAAAGATCTTGAAAAAATCGTTGGTTTCCAGACAGATAAGCCATTTAAGAGATCTATGCAGCCTTATGGTGGTATCCGTATGGCAGAAAAGGCTTGTTCTGATAATGGATATAAGGTAGATCCTGAAATTTCCGAATTCTTCACTACACATAGAAAAACTCATAACGCTGGTGTATTCGATGTTTACACTCCAGAAATGAGAAAAGCTCGTACAAATCACATTATCACTGGTCTTCCAGATGCTTACGGACGTGGACGTATCATCGGTGACTACCGTCGTGTAGCATTATATGGTATTGACCGCTTAATCGAAGATAAGGAAAAACAAAAAGCTACTACATCTAAGACTATGACTGATGATGTAATCCGTCTTCGTGAAGAATTATCAGAACAAATCAGAGCATTAAAAGAAATGAAAGTTATGGCAGCTAGCTACGGATGTGATATTTCTAAGCCAGCAACTAACGTACAGGAAGCTATCCAGGCTACTTACTTTGGTTACTTATCAGCAGTTAAGGAACAAAATGGTGCAGCAATGTCACTTGGCCGTACTTCTACTTTCATGGATATCTACGCAGAAAGAGATTTAAAGAACGGAACATTCACTGAAGAACAAATTCAGGAATTCGTAGATCACTTTGTAATGAAGTTAAGACTTGTTAAGTTTGCACGTACACCAGAATATAATGCATTATTCGCAGGAGATCCTACTTGGGTAACGGAATCTCTTGGTGGTGTTGGTATCGACGGACGTTCTATGGTAACTAAGATGTCTTTCCGTTACTTAAATACATTAGATAACTTAGGAGCAGCTCCAGAACCAAACTTAACTGTACTTTGGTCTACAAGACTTCCAATCGCTTGGAAGAAATATTGTGCAAAGATGTCTATTAAGAGCTCATCTTTCCAATATGAAAATGATGATTTAATGAGAGTAACTCACGGTGATGATTATGCAATCGCATGTTGTGTATCTTCCATGAGAGTTGGTAAGGAAATGCAGTTCTTCGGAGCTCGTGCAAACCTTGCAAAATGTTTATTATACGCTATCAATGGTGGTATCGACGAAGTTACAGGTGCACAGGTAGGTCCTAAGTACAGACCAATCACTTCTGAATACTTAGATTATGATGAAGTAATGGAAAGATACGAAGATATGATGGCTTGGTTAGCAGAATTATATGTAAATACATTAAATGTCATTCACTATATGCATGACAAATACTGCTACGAAAGAGCTCAAATGGCATTACATGATAAAGACGTTAAGAGATACTTCGCAACAGGTATCGCTGGTATGTCTGTAATCGCTGACTCCTTATCTGCAATCAAATACGCTAAAGTTAAGGTTGTAAGAGGAGATGTTAAAGCTAAAGATAAAGCAACTGGTGAAGAAAAGGTAGTTGCTAAGAACGTTGCTATCGGATACGAAGTAGAAGGAGAATTCCCTAAATACGGTAACAATGATGACCGTGTAGATAGTATTGCAGTAGAAATTCTTGAAAAATTCATGAATATGGTTAGAAGTCATCATACATACAGAGATGGTGTTCCAACCACTTCTATCTTAACTATCACTTCAAACGTAACTTACGGTAAGGCAACTGGTTCTACTCCAGATGGACGTGTTAAGGGACAGCCATTTGCTCCAGGTGCTAACCCAATGCACGGACGTGATAAGAACGGTGCTTTAGCATCCTTATCATCAGTAGCTAAGTTACCATTCAAGGATGCACAGGATGGTATTTCTAATACCTTTACTATTATCCCAGGTGCTCTTGGAAAAGAAGATAAAGTATTTGCTGGAGATTTAGACATCGACTTAAGCAAATAATAGAATACCTTAGAGTCAAAAGGTTATGTTTTTCATAAGTGTATGAAAACTTGACTTATTAGGAAGGTTCAATATGGACGAACAAAAAATTGAAGATATTGTAGCAATGTTGGATTCCTTGTCAGAAGGCGGAAGCGGTCATATGAGCGTGGAAGTGAAGGAGGGGGCAGAGAACCTTGCAGTAGAGCAGATGGGTTGTCTGGATTGCGCGAAGGGTAATTTGGCATGTGCAGTGCCTACCCTCCACGAAGGAATCGACGAAGCGGAAGATTAGAAGTCGGTGAAAGCTGTAGCATATGCAGCTTTCACAAATAAGAAGTATTTTGTAACTGTTCGTGTGTGAGCAGTGGCAGTATTTTAAAAGGAGGATAATAGAAAATGGCAGAAGTTAGTGCACAACAAGTTGATAATTTAGTAGCAATGTTAGACGGATATGCAGTAAAAGGTGGACATCATTTAAATGTTAACGTATTAAATAGAGAAACATTACAAGATGCTCAGGCTCATCCAGAAAAATATCCACAGTTAACAATCCGTGTATCAGGATACGCAGTAAACTTCATCAAGTTAACAAAAGAACAACAAGATGACGTTATTTCCCGTACTTTCCACGAAGGAATGTAATAAATAGGATTTCATGATACCTATGGCCTTCATGAATGAATGAGAAATATAAAAGAAGGAGTATCGCAAGGTAGCAAAGTATTAGTTGCCTTGTGATACTTCTTTTTTGATTTTTCTCTTTGTTTTTATTGACTTTAGCAGACACTTAGACTTATAATGATAGTATCTGTGAATATGCCTTCGCCCGGCTTGGACGGAAGCATTTTACTCTAAGGGAGGTAACGGAAAGCTATGCATGAAAAAGTATCTACTAATTTGAATTTTGTAGAAAGAGAAAAGAAAATCGAAGATTTTTGGAAAGAAAAAGATATTTTTAAGAAGAGTATTGATACGAAGGAAGGATGTCCTACTTATACATTTTATGATGGCCCTCCTACTGCAAATGGAAAGCCACACATTGGACACGTTTTAACCCGTGTCATTAAAGATATGATTCCTAGATACCAGACTATGAAAGGTCATAAGATTATCCGTAAGGCAGGATGGGATACCCATGGACTTCCGGTAGAACTTGAAGTAGAAAAGTTATTAGGAATTGACGGAAAAGAACAGATTGAAGAATACGGACTTGCTCCATTTATTGGAAAATGTAAGGAAAGTGTTTGGAAATATAAAGGCATGTGGGAAGAATTCTCCGGAAAAGTTGGTTTCTGGGCAGATATGGACGACCCATATGTAACCTATGATAATAATTTTATTGAATCGGAATGGTGGGCTCTTAAGAAAATCTGGGAAAAGGGCTTATTATATAAAGGATATAAGATTGTACCATACTGTCCAAGATGTGGTACACCATTATCCAGCCACGAAGTAGCACAAGGATATAAGGATGTAAAAGAACGTTCTGCCATCGCAAAGTTCAAGGTAAAGGGAGAGGATGCTTATATTTTGGCATGGACCACCACACCATGGACTTTGCCATCTAACGTTGCACTTTGTGTAAATCCAAATGAAACCTATGTAAAAGTAGATAACGAAGGCATTGTTTATTATATGGCTCAGGCTTTAGTGGACAGCGTACTTACCGGAGAGGTAAAAGTCTTAGAAACCTATGTTGGTAAAGATTTGGAATATAAAGAATATGAGCCTTTATTTGATTATGCTAAGGTAGATAAGAAGGCTTACTATGTAACCTGCGATAACTATGTTACTTTAACAGATGGTACCGGTGTGGTTCATATCGCTCCAGCGTTTGGTGAAGACGAT
>JBGVLX010000051.1:0-70049 GCA_045124495.1 Lachnospiraceae bacterium | reverse complement strand
ACAGTCTCTGGATTACAGTTTACAATAATTGTCTCAAATCCTAATTTCTTAAGTGCAAGCGACGCATGAACACAACAATAATCGAACTCAATACCTTGTCCAATACGGTTTGGTCCACCACCAAGAATCATAATCTTAGGTTTATCAGTTTTAATCGGATTCTTATCTGTTGCATTGTAAGTAGAATAGTAGTAAGCACTATCTTCTGTACCACTTACATGAACACCTTCCCAAGCTTCCTCTACACCTAATTCGATTCGACGGTTACGAACGTCATCTTCGGAAATGTTAAGAATCTGGCTGATGTATTTATCAGAGAATCCATCTTTCTTTGCGGAAATTAATAATTCGTCTGAAGGAAGACTTCCTTTGCTCTTGGCAAGTTCTGTTTCTTCTTCCACTAATTCCTTCATTTGTTCAATGAAGTAGTGTTTTACTTTCGTAAGTTCAAAGATTTCATCTACAGTCGCACCCTTTCTTAGAGCTTCGTACATAATGAAATGACGGTCGCTAGAAGGAGTGATTAACAATTTAAGAAGTTCTTCTTTGGATTTTTCGTTATAATCTTTTGCATAACCTAAGCCATAACGTCCGGTTTCCAAACTTCTGATTGCCTTTTGGAATGCTTCTTTATAAGTTTTACCGATACTCATAACTTCACCAACTGCACGCATCTGAGTACCTAATTTATCTTCTACACCCTTGAACTTTTCAAATGCCCATCTTGCGAATTTAATTACGACATAATCTCCGTCTGGTACATATTTATCTAATGTGCCATATTTGCCACAAGGAATGTCTTTTAAAGTAAGACCGGTAGCAAGCATAGCAGATACCAATGCAATAGGGAAACCAGTTGCTTTCGAAGCAAGAGCAGAAGAACGGGAAGTTCTTGGGTTAATTTCAATTACAACGATTCGGTCACTGACAGGATCATGGGCAAACTGAACATTAGTACCACCGATAACCTGAACGGACTCAACAATTTTATATGCCTGTTCCTGAAGTCTCTTTTGACAATCTTCAGAGATGGTAAGCATCGGAGCAGAACAGAAGGAATCACCGGTATGAACACCAAGTGGATCAATATTTTCAATGAAACAAACAGTAATCATGTTATTGTCTGCATCACGAACGATTTCTAATTCTAATTCTTCCCAACCGAGAATAGATTCTTCTACAAGTACCTGACCAACAAGACTGGCTTGAAGACCTCTTGCACATACAGTTTTTAATTCTTCCTTATTATATACAAGACCGCCGCCGGCACCTCCCATGGTGTAAGCAGGACGAAGAACTACAGGATAGCCTAATTTATCTGCAATCGCAAGTGCTTCATCAACGGTGTAAGCAACTTCGCTTCGTGCCATTTCAATACCGATGGCTTCCATGGATTTCTTAAATTCAATGCGGTCTTCTCCACGTTCGATGGCATCGATTTGAACACCAATCACCTTTACGTTGTATTTGTCTAAGATACCTTCTTTTGCAAGTTCAGCACAAAGGTTTAAGCCTGACTGACCTCCAAGGTTTGGAAGAACTGCATCTGGTCTTTCCTTTGCAATGATTTGTTCTAATCTTTCCACATTCAGTGGCTCTATATAAGTTGCGTCGGCAGTTTCAGGGTCTGTCATGATGGTAGCTGGATTGGAATTTACCAATACAATCTCATAACCTAACTTTCTCAGTGCCTTACAAGCCTGTGTTCCTGAATAATCAAATTCACAAGCCTGTCCGATAATGATAGGACCTGAGCCGATAATAAGTATTTTTTGAATGTCTGTACGCTTTGGCATTTGTCTATCCTCCTAAATATATATACTTGAAAAGTACTCTTGAACTATTATATAGGAAAAAAGAAAAAATGGAAAGAGAAAATCATAAAAATAATGAGAATTTAAAAATTTCTAAAATGAAAAAAGAATGAGATAAAATAAAGAAAATAAAAGAACAATACGTAAAAAAATAAAACAAATCAAGGAATAATGTGGTTAATTTTATGAATTGAAAGAAAAATGTTAGAATTTTTTGAAAACTTGACACTGTTATGTGGCTTTGTTAGAATCAAATTGGTTCGTAAAGTGATGACACGTTACAGGATGTGGAAAAAATGGAGGTAGGAAATTGGAAACGAGAGTAGAAGAAACTATGTTAAAACATAAAAAAGGATATAATTGTGCCCAGGCGATAGCCTGTACCTATTGCGATTTAGTAGGTGTAGACGAGGAGACGATGTTTAAGCTCACAGAAGCATTAGGGCTCGGTATGGGAGGCATGGAAGGAACCTGCGGTGCCATAACAGGGGCTTGTGTAATTGCAGGGATGAAACAAAGCAGTGGAAATTTGGAACATCCTGACAGTAAGGCTGATTCTTATAAACTTTCGCGAGAAATTGTAAGACGTTTTAAAGAGCAGAATCAGTCTGTAGTTTGTAAAACCCTAAAGGGAGTGGAAACAGGAAAGATGCTTCGGGCCTGTCCGGATTGCATTAAAGATGCAGCTGCCATTTTGGAACAGGTACTGTTTGAATAAGTAATTGCGAAAGCATCAAAAACATATGTCCGGTGATGAAAAAGAAAAAATTGGAAGCAAAAATTAAGATGTAACTTTTACCAATTTGATACCAGAAAGTGAAATGAATTAGAGGAAAAACTGTAAAATACTAGTGTTTCAGTGTAAAAAGACCAAGATTTATGTTATTTGACATAAACTTGGTCTTTTTAGTATAATTACAGCCGATTGAGCAAGACTAATAATAATAATCAGGAGGATGAAACAATGAACAAGGAACAAGAGTTTAAGCCATATATTCCGGCCGATAAAGTGTTACCGGAACTTACTCCGGTTTCCATTATTCTTGGAATCATTTTAGCTGTAATATTTGGTGGAGCCAATGCTTATTTAGGCTTACGAGTCGGAATGACCGTTTCGGCATCCATACCGGCTGCAGTTATTTCCATGGGTATCATTCGCGTTATTTTACGAAGAGATTCCATTTTAGAAAATAATATTGTGCAAACCATTGGTTCTGCTGGAGAATCTGTTGCAGCAGGTGCTATTTTTACTTTGCCGGCTCTTTTTATGTGGGCAAACGAAGAAGGAGGCTTAAGTCCTTCTTTGATAGAAATTGCATTGATTGCTTTGATTGGTGGAGTGATGGGGATATTATTCATGATTCCCCTTCGTAGCGCCTTAATCGTTCAGGAACATGGAAAACTTCCCTATCCGGAAGGACAGGCCTGTGCTGAAGTTTTAGTGGCAGGAGAAGAAGGTGGTTCTAAGGCCGGAACCGTATTTGCCGGACTTGGAATTGCAGCAGTGTATAAGTTTATTGCAGATGGATTAAAAGTATTTCCAAGTGAGGTAGATTTTGAAATTAAAAGTTATAAAGGATCCGGGGTGGGAATCGATGTACTTCCGGCTTTATTAGGTGTAGGATATATCTGTGGAGCAAAGGTTTCTTCTTACTTACTGGCAGGTGGTACGATTGCATGGTTTGTGATTATGCCATTGATTGCCCTTTTTGGTGGAGATGCCATTCTTTATCCGGCTACAGAACCGGTTTCAGCATTGGGGGCGTGGGGAATCTGGAGAAATTACGTCCGGTACATCGGTGCAGGTGCAGTAGCTGCAGGCGGTATTATTAGTTTGATTAAATCCTTACCATTAATTGTAAGAACTTTTGGTCAGGCTTTAAAAGGGTACGGAAAAAAGAAGGATTCAGATGACCGTCTGGCAAGAGATATTCCCATGAATTTGGTGATACTGGGCATTGGCATTATGGCCATTGCCATGTGGCTGATTCCTGCCATTCCCGTAAACTTAATTGGAGCAATCATTATTATTGTATTTGGATTCTTCTTTGCCACAGTATCTTCCCGTATGGTAGGTTTAGTAGGGAGTTCTAATAATCCGGTGTCTGGTATGGCAATTGCAACTTTACTGATTGCCACCATTTTACTGAAGGCATCCGGAAATATTGGTATGGAAGGTATGGTAGCCTCTATCGCAGTGGGTTCCGTCATCTGTATTATTGCGGCTCTTGCAGGAGATACCTCCCAGGATTTAAAGACTGGGTATATTCTGGGTTCCACACCATATAAACAACAGATTGGCGAGTTGATTGGTGTTATTTCTTCTGCTATTGCTATTGGTGGTGTACTTTATTTATTAAATGCCGCATGGGGATATGGTTCTACAGAACTTCCGGCTCCGCAGGCCACATTGATGAAAATGGTGGTGGAAGGTGTTATGGGTGGCGATTTACCATGGACTTTGGTATTTGCCGGTGTTGGTATTGCCATTGTAGTAGAAATCCTGAAAATTCCCGTACTTCCTTTTGCAGTAGGACTTTATCTTCCAATTCATTTAAGTACACCTATGATGATAGGAGGATTGATTCGGTATTTCTTTGAAAAGAAGAAAGCGAATTCCGAAGAAGAAAGAAAAGAAAAGGTGGAAAATGGTGTCTTATATTCATCCGGTTTGATTGCAGGAGAGGGGTTGATTGGTATTTTACTGGCGGTCTTTGCAATTATTCCATGGAAAGAAGGTAATTTGGGAGATGCCATGAATTTAAAAGATCGATTTGGTATTAACTTTGGTAATATTGGAGGATTGGTATTTTTTGCCTTATTGTGTGGCTCCTTAATGCTATTCATAAACAAGAAGAAAAAAGGTAAAAAAGTAGAATCTGAATAAATAAAAAGAAGGAACGCAAGGCTGTCACAAAAAAACGCTACAGCTCATATGTAAACAGTTCAGGAAGGAGGAAAAAGTGAAGAAACAGGAAAATTATCTTGATTTTATTCCTAGAGTGAATGTATTATTTGAGTGGGAGAAGAATGAAGAAGGAAAGATAGAGATAAAAGTTTATAATAAAGGGTTCTTTCATAAAATTGCACAGATTTTTTTTAAGAAGCCAAAATACAGCTTTATCGAACTGGATGAATTTGGAACCTTTGTCTTTGAACAGATAGATGGAAAACGAACAATTTATGAAATTGGTGAAAAAGTAAAAGAGCAGTTTGAAACGAAAGTGGAGCCTTTGTATGAAAGATTATCTCTGTTTATAAAAATTCTTCACAAGAATCATTTTGTTGTGTATGTAAATAAGATTAAGAACTAGAAAGTTTTGTGAAATGCAACAATGCTAATATTCAATGTGTAATTACGAAAATATCAAAAACTTAGCTTAAGTGATTCAAAAGAAACAAATACGATTCTTTTGAATCATTTTCAAATTAAAGATAGTAGTTCCGTAATTACCTGATATTATAAAATATGGTAATAGTTTTGCAATTGTCTGACATTAAAAAAGTGATAGTAGTTTCGCAATTGCCTGATATTAAAAAATGTGATAGGAGTTGTTTTTATGGGTATTTTATCAAATTTAGAGCCAAAGGAAGTATTTCGTTATTTTGAGGAAATTTGTAGTATTCCTCACCCTTCTTATAAGGAAGAAAAGATAAGTAATTATCTGGTGGAATTTGCCAAGGAAAGAGGTTTGGAATATTATCAGGATGAACTAAAGAATGTAATTATCATAAAAGAACCAACGAATGGATATGAAAAAGTAGAACCTGTAATTCTTCAAGGTCATATGGATATGGTTTGTGAAAAAGAACCGGACTATCACATTGATTTTGAAAAAGATGGACTTTCCTTAGTAGTGGAAGGAGATTATGTTCGTGCAAAGGGAACCACATTGGGTGGGGATGATGGAATTGCTTTGGCATATGCTTTGGCGATTCTTGATTCTGATTCCATTTCGCATCCAAGAATTGAATTTGTCTGTACCGTTTCAGAAGAAGTTGGAATGGAAGGAGCTACCGGTATTGATCTTTCTATGTTGAAAGGAAAAAGACTCATTAATCTGGATTCGGAAGAAGAAGGTATTTTCCTGGTGGGGTGTGCCGGAGGTTGTAGTGCGGAATGTATTTTGCCTTTAACTTGGAAAAAGCCGGATGGGGAAACTGTGGAACTAGTAGTGGAAGGATTAACCGGAGGGCATTCCGGTGCCGAGATTGATAAGGGAAGAGGAAATTCTAATATTTTAATGGGAAGAGTCTTGATGGAAGTTTTTTCTAAAACACCGTTTTTTATTGCAGAATTGGAAGGTGGAAATAAGGACAATGCCATTCCGAGGGAAACCACAGCAAAGGTGGTAGTAAAAGACATGGACACTTTTGAAAAAGCGGTAAAGTGTTCGGAAAGAGCAATTAAAGAGGAGTATGCCATTACAGATCCGGATATTAAAGTTACCCTAAAGCCGGTAAAAGAAAAAGCAACAAAGGTTTTAGACGAGGAGATAAACCGGAAGGTAATTACTTTACTAAATACATTGCCAAATGGAATTCAGACCATGAGTGCCAATATTTCGGGATTAGTAGAAACTTCATTGAATCTGGGAGTATTGAGATTAGAAAAAGACCGGCTATCTTTGCGATTTTCCGTCCGGAGTTCGGTAGGGACTGCGAAAAAATTTCTGCTTCAGAAACTGGAATTTATTTTAAGACAATTTGGAGGTACAGTTCATTTTCATGGTGATTATCCTGCATGGGAATATAAGAAAGATTCCAGACTTAGGGAAAATATGGTGATGATTTATGAAAAAATGTACGGAAAAGCTCCAAAAATCCAGGCTATTCATGCAGGGTTGGAATGTGGCATTCTGGCAGGAAAAATAGAGGGACTAGACTGCGTATCTATCGGACCGGATATTTTTTCTATTCATACAACACAGGAAAAATTATCGATTTCTTCTACCAGACGTGTATGGGAATTTCTGTTGGAGGTTTTAAAATAATTTTTTTTTCTACCAATCATCATGATGTCGTGGTATAATGTAATAGTTAATGAGGAAAACGAAAAACAAAGGATGAAGTGGAGGAGAAAGAGTGAGAAAGAAAAGTATATTTGCAAAAATAATGACAGGGGCACTACTTCTTTCTACATTGGTTTCGGGATGTGGAAAAAGTTCAGAGCCGGATGATATTGCTGTCAACGATGGATATGAAAGTTTGAATGAGACCGTGGAGCAAAGCGATAGCCAGAAGAATGGAATTTCAAAAGAAGACATAAAAGTGGGAGTAATCTATATTACGGATCCGGCAGAAGGAAGTGGATATTCCTATACCCATGATTTGGGAATTGAAGGAATGCGGGAAAATTTGATGCTTTCTGAGGAGCAGATTGTGAAAAAAATAGTAGATGACACGGATCAGGTAGGTACGAGAAAAGCAATTCAGGAGTGTATTGACGCGGATTGTAATGTTATTTTTACTACCAGCTGGGGTTACATGGAAACTACTAGTGAAATGGCAGAAGAATATCCGGATATCTATTTTTCACATGGAACAGGTTATATGTCTAATGGTAAAAATTTTAATAACTATTTCGGAAGAATCTATCAGGCACGTTATTTAAGTGGAATTGTGGCAGGATTAAATACGACAACCAATAAATTAGGTTATGTTGCTGCCATGGATCATACCAACTCTGAGGTGACAGGTGGAATTGATGCCTTCGCAATCGGGGTGGCTACGGTAAATCCGGATGCTACGGTTTATGTAAAGATAACAAACAGCTGGTATGACCCGGCAGGAGAAGAAAATGCGGCCAGAAAATTATTAGATATGGATTGTGATGTCATTACGCAACACTGTGATACCGCATTTCCACAAACTTTAGCCCAGGAATATGGAGTTTATGGAATAGGCTATAATTCGGACATGAGCAAAGAAACACCGGATTCCTGTTTGTGTAGTGTAATCTGGAATTGGAGTGCATATTATACTTCAGCGGTGAAAAGTGTCATAGACGGAAGCTGGACCGGAGAGAATTATTTTGGTGGTATGACAGAGAGTCTTGTGCAGGTAACGAATCTTGCAAGTTTTTGTAAAGAAGGAACCCAGGAAAAATATAATGAAGAAGTATCTAGGATTCTATCCGGAACCTTTAATGTGTTTGATGGAGAATTGGAAACAAATACAGGTGACATCATAGGTGAGGCTGGAAAGACTTTGGATGATGCGACAATTACCGGGAATATAAACTGGTACTATAAAAATGTCGTGGTACTAGATTAGGAGGGCGGCATATGAATATGAATTTTATGAAGAAGATTTTGATGGCATCCTTAGTTCCTATGCTTACATTAAGCGTAATCATCATGATATTGGCAGAGACTTACATAAAAAATTCTATTGTCAGCCAGGTGGAACAGTCTTTGAAGGGATCCGCTGTGGCCACTCTTGCGGCTTATGATCAGAATACCGGAGAGTACATGGAAACAAGTAACGGAGATATCTGGAAAGGTGCATATAATATATCACAATCGGAGAAACTGGTTGATACTATAAAAGAAGAATCCGGAGTGGAAGTTACCTTTTTTTATGGTTCAAGGAGAGTTATGACCTCTGCGATAGATGCTAATGGACAAAGAATTTTAGGAAGTCCTGCAGGGGATAAAATTGTTGAAATTGTATTAGAAGGTGGCAAGGAGTATTTTAGTGAAAACGTTTCCATAGATGGAACTACATTTTGTGGTTATTATGTTCCGGTTTATCAGACAGGAGGAAGTGATAAGCCAATTGGTATGGTTTTTGCAGGAATTAACAAAGAGGAAGCATATCGTAGTGTAAAGAATGTACTTTTCCTTATTATAGGAGTTGTAATTATTACTTCTTTGATCTGTGTTTTTGGTGTAGGGTTTATGGCAAAATCCATAACAAAATCTTTAAAGAGGAGCATATCCGGGGTACAGTCAGTGTCTTCCGGTGAATTGAATGTGGTTTTTGATAAGAAAGATTTAAAAAGAAAAGACGAAGTGGGAGATTTGACACGGGCAATAAAAGTACTTCAGGAAGAACTTAGAAAAATCATTGGAGGAATCAGCAGTAGTACGAATCAGTTATTAAAAGCTTCCGATGAAATGGAAAGCCTGTCTCGTGATACTTTGATAAATATGAATCATGCCAGGGATGCAGTAGAGGTAATCACCAATGGGGCTTTGAAACAGGCAGAGGATACTGGAGAGGCTTTTGATAACATGAATCGTATGGGTGCTTTAATCATTGCCACAGGAAAAGATACAAAGGAATTAAATGGAAGTGCGGACGTTATGAAAGAATCCGGAGATAATGCATTTAAATCTATTATGGAATTAAAATCCATTAGCAAGGAAGTCCAAAATGCAGTAAAAACCATTGCTGGACAAACTGTGGAAACCAATGAATCTGCACAAAAAATTAAGCAGGCATCTGACTTTATTTCAGAAATTGCTTCAGAAACTGCATTGTTGTCTTTAAATGCAAGCATTGAAGCTGCCAGAGCCGGAGAGGCAGGAAAAGGATTTGCTGTTGTGGCAACCCAGATACAAAAACTTGCGGAGCAATCAGATAGCGCAAGTAAGAAGATTGATGATATTGTAAATGCTTTGATTTATAATTCAGAACTGGCAGTAAATACCATGACGAACATGGAAGAGGTAATTTGTTCTCAAAATCATTACATTCTTCATACAGAAGAAATTGTAAATCAGGTGATGACAGAAATCCAGTCTTCCATTACCGGAATTAAGGGAATTGAAAGAAATGCAAGAGAATTAGAGGAATTAAGAATTAGCATTGAAACAGTGATTCATTCCTTATCTGATGTTGCTGGGGATAATGTTGCCAGTACTCAGGAAACCAATTCTTTGATTACGGAGATGGCAAATCGTTTTGGCGGTGTAGAGGAAGCGGCAGGAAATTTAAGAGAAACCGCAAAGATGTTAGAATTGGAAATTCAGGATTTTAACATAAATGAAACTGTAACTTCAGAGCAGGTGGGGTAGCTGTACCGGGTTATTAATGTGGGAAAAGTAACGATAACGGCTCTGAAACGAAGGAGGAAAAAATGTATCAGGTAGTACTTTTCGATTTAGATGGTACCTTGACGGATCCGGGACTGGGAATTACGAATTCTGTGATGTATGCTTTGAAAAAATGGGAGATTGAAGTGGGAGACCGAAGTGAATTGTATCGATTTATCGGACCACCCCTTCAGGAATCCTTTGAACGTTTTTTTGGATTTTCACAAGAAAAGGCAAAGCAGTCTGTGGAATATTACAGGGAATATTTCCGGGAAAAAGGTTTATTTGAAAATGAAGTATATGAAGGAATCAAAGAGTTATTAGAAACTCTGAAAACTTCCGGTTGTAAGCTGATTTTAGCAACTTCAAAACCGGAAGAATTTGCAATCCGGATTTTGGAGCATTTTCAGTTGGAACAGTATTTCGACTTCATTGGTGGTGCCAGTATGGATGGAGTAAGAAGTAAAAAAGCAGATGTGATTTCTTATGCCTTGGAAAAAGCAGGCATTGAGGATTTGTCTAAAACGGTGATGGTTGGTGACCGGGAACATGATATTTTGGGAGCAAAAGAAGTGGGAATTGATTCCATTGGAGTACTGTTTGGCTATGGAAATTATGAAGAATTAAAAAAGGCAGGTGCAACCCATATTGTAAATACCGTGTCAGAAATTTCTAGTGTTATTTTATAGATTTATAGAATTTGCGAAGAATGTAAAAAAGAATATTAGTTTGGAAAACGAATGACATGAACTAGTTGTTACCATTCTGGTGAATAGTAACAGATAGTTGTCATTCGTTTTTTTGTTTTTTTAAAAAGAAAAGTGGTATTTTAAATTTTTTTTTAGAGAAAAGAAAAGTGTTATTTTAAATGTTTTTTTAAAGAAAAGAAAAGTGGTATTTTAAATGTTTTTTTGGTATAATAGTTAGGGTAAAATTTAAGTTGTTAAGGTTTAAAATGATAGAAAAGGAGAAATGATAATGGTTAAGCATATTATTTTGTGGCAGTTAAAGGATGAATTTTCAAATGAGGAAAAAGAAAAGATAAAATGTGGTATCAAAGAAGGATTGGAAGGATTACAAGGAAAAATTCCCGGCTTACTGGAAATTTATGTTCAAACAGATTCTTTAGCGTCTTCTAATGCAGATTTGATGCTGGATTCTACTTTTGAAAATGAAGAAGCATTGAAAGGATATGCGGTTCATCCGGCTCATGTGGAAGTCGCAGATACCAAGGTAAGAACGTATACAAAATCCCGCTCTTGTCTGGATTTTGAAGTCAAATAGAAGACGCAGCGAAAGCGTGCCTGCATTGTTTTGTTACTTTTGAATCACTTTCACAAAAAATATTATAGTTTCGCAGTCACCTAATTAATAAAAGTGGAAAGAAGGAGAAAAAAATGTCAGTTTTAAAAATAACAAAGGAAAATTTTGAAACAGAGGTAATTGAAAATTCAAAACCAGTTTTACTGGACTTTTGGGCTGAGTGGTGTCCACCATGCCGTATGATAGCACCGGTGCTTGAAAACATCGGACAGGAACAAGAAGAATTTGTGGTAGGAAAAATAAATGTAGATGAGGAACGAGGACTTGCTCAGGAATTTCATGTAGCTAATATTCCTACTTTAATCGTAATGAAAGATGGAGTAGAAGTGAATCGATCCGTAGGAGCAGTTTCGAAACAGGAAATACTGGATTTGGTTCAGACATCGTAGCAATTCATGATAACAATGAGAGGTAAAATTGATGCGGTTTCCATGAACGATAACGAAAAATTCACTTTTGACACTTGCGTTACTACAATAATCATAATTTGTAAAATTATATCTGTATTTGAAATGGAAATCAGCGGTATAAATGAGGGAGAAGGGGAAAAGTATGACAGAAAAGGAATTTGAAAAAGAAATTGAACTTCGCATAGCTCAGGTGGAAAATGGAATACCAGAGATAAAGCGAATGGGAAGGAAAGATTATATTGGAGTGGGAGTTATAGTTCTTGGTTGTCTGATTGGAATCATCGCAGGAGCTTTTTTATAAGAGGGATAAGGTAAAAATGAAAGATACGAATGAAAAAATAAAAAATGAAGTCTATTGCGGAATCTGGCCCGTTCTTGGAAAAGAACGTACTTATGGTTTTTTGGATGCTTTATTGGTATTATCCGGCTATTGCATTGCAACCTGGAGTTATACCCAGGGGTCTTATCTGGCAAGTCTGGTTGGATTTAAGCAATTGTTAATCGGAGCTTTTTTAGGAGCAATTCTGATGTTAATGATTTATCAGCTGCCTGTCATTTTGTCTACAAGATATGGAATTGATATCTGGGTATGGCTGCGAAGTGTATTCGGAAAAAAAGGTGTTAAGGTAATGACAGTAGTAATTATCCTTATTAATTATCCCTGGTATGCAGTGTGCTGTGACTTATTTGCCTCATCCATGGAGAATTTGTTTGGATTGTTTGGAATTACCCTGCCTGAGGGAAGTCATCTTATGTTAGGACTTCTTTGTGTTATGGTTGGTACTTTTATTGCATATCGTGGTGTTTCCACTATTACATGGACTACCAGAATTTTGGTTCCATTGTTGTTACTGGTGGGGATAGTTGTGGTGATTGTAGGGTTTTCTGCTGTACCAGCAGAGGTAATATGGAACTATAAACCACAAAACACTGACTTTGATCATAATATTACACCATATATTCTGTCTATTGAGGCGAATTTTGCTTTTGTTATTACCTTGGTGGGAGGCATGGCAGAGATTCCACGACTTTGTAAAAGTGAAAAGTCAGGTTACTATGCTGGAGTGTTAGGACAGGGACTGGCTGGTTCTTTCTTTGTGGTTGTTGGTGCAGTTATGGCTATTGCCATGCAATATGTGACCGGGGAAATGGTGGATGATCCTACTTTGATGATGGCCACATTGTCTGTGCCGGCTCTTGGATTAACCTCTTTGTTATTGGTGGCGTTTGCTAATATCGGAACCCAGGCGGTAGGTTCTTATCTTTATGGAGTTATGCTAAAATCCAGTTTCCGAAAAGCGGATTACCGTATTTTGGTCATGATTCTAGGGATATATGTAGGAGGACTTTGTGTTTGGGGGAAGATTGTAGAATATTTTGGTTCCTTTTTAACCATTAGCGCCTGTGTGTATGCACCTTTGGCGGCTTTATTGTTTACAGACTTTTTCTTCATAAGAAAGCAGAGAATCGATTTAAAAAGTGCCTATGAAATAGAGGGGCATAATGCGTATCAATATACGAAAGGGTTTAACATTGTTGGTCTTTTGTGCCTGGTGATAGGATGTTTTATTTCCCTTGCGATTTATAATCCGGTAACGGGTGAAATACATAATACATTTTTGTTTACTTTAACGCCTACCGGGTGTTCTTTCATTGGAACCGGAATCTTATATTATCTGGTATGCCAGTTGCCATGGGTTCGCCGTTATGTTAGGAAAGATACTGATTTAAACCCGGTAATAAAACCCTTTGACAGAGTAAAAATACCTCCTAGACAGAATTTGTTTGCTATGCCTTTTATCTGGCTTGGCTGTTATTTAGTTACATGGAAGGCAGGATTAAAAATTGTAAAATCAGAAAAAAGAGGAATAAAACCACCATTTCTGGTTTTAGGAACCCATCATTCTTTTACGGATTTTTATGTTTCTCCATTGGCTTTATTTCCCCACCGGGCAAATTATGTCTCAGAATTAGAAGGTTTTGAATACTATGGTGAATGGTTATATCGCCAGATAGGGTGTCTGGGAACGAGAAAATTTGTAGATGATTTATCTTTGGTCAAAAATATAAAAAATGTGATGGAACGAAAGGGAATTCTGGTATTTTATCCGGAAGCAAGATATGCCAATGTTGGAACTAGTTCGAAACTCCCTGTTTCTGTGGCGAAATTGGTGAAGATGTTAAAGGTTCCGGTGGTCACATTAAATATGAAAGGAAATTACTTACAATCCCCTATTTGGAATCTGACGAAACGAAAAGAGGCACGTCTGCATACGGAAATGACCTATGCATTGACAAAACAGGAAGTTAGTGAATTGTCTGTTTCGGAGATTTATGAAAAGCTAAGTGAATTACTTTCCTATGATGAGTATGCATGGCAACGGGAGCAAAAAATGGCCATTACATATAAAAAACGGGCAGAAGGATTACATCTCCCTTTATATCAATGCAGATGTTGTAAAGTGGAATTTCAAATGAATACCAAGGACAACAAGCTATTCTGCCAGAATTGTGGAGTAGAATATGAAATGGATGAATACGGAACCTTGCGAAGGGAGCAGGAGGAACGTTATATTCCGGATTGGTACGAGTGGCAGAGAAAACAGGTAAAAGCAGAAATTGATGGTCATACTTATTCTTTGGATTGTAAAGTTGAAGTGTATGCACTTCCAAATGCAAAAAACTTTATCTTTTGTGGGGAAGGTCACCTGATTCATGATTTAGAAGGATACCAATTGTCGTTTCGAAATTATTTGACAGGAAAAGAAGAAACTTTGATTTGGACTCCTGCACAATGTTATTCTGTGCATACAGAATATAACTATCGGAATAAGGGACAATGTATTACTTTATCCACATTGGATGACAGCTTTTTCCTGTTTCCTATGGAAGAAGGGTTCAATGCTACCAAAATTCAGTTTGCTACGGAATACATGTATGAATTGCATGAGAAAAAAATAAGAGAGGAGAAAATTGCAGAAAAATAGGAAAATTCCTAAAAAAATTACTGTAATTAAGAATCTATGAGTAGACAAAAAGAAAAGAAAATCAGAAGATTACATAGAAAACGTATCTGGCCCTCCATGTTGACATTGTTTTTATTTATTTTAGCTATTGTCGTGATAGTTGTTTTGATGTTTGGTTTTGCTATAGGGAATGTGGCGAAGAATAAACTGGAATCAGCCATAGAGGATGTCCAAAGAGTAGCAGAAATCATAAATGAAGAAAATGTGGAAAGTAGTGAGGAACTTAAAAAACTTGTCACACAATTACAAAGGACATTGCCGAATGTGCAGGAAGTCTGCATACAGAATGAAGAACAAGAAAATCTTATGAAATCGGGTCTTTTGGAACCGGAAATGAATAATAAGTTAGAATTAACCGGGATTACGGATTATACCATTTACTTATTGGAAGAAAGTGATAATACTTTATATGCGGAAAATGGAGAAATAAAATTTAATACTACGAAAATTAATGATACGTTTCTGTCACAGGATGATAAAGTATATGGTGTGGATAAGACTTTATTTTATCTAAGTTTCTGGATTTCCGCTCCTGTGGATGAAAATGGGCAGAGTATTTTTGTAAAAAGTGAAATTGCAGTGAAAGAATCGGAAGCAACAAGTATTGGTTTGTTTGCAATAGTTTTAATTTTGTTGGTATTCGGATTTGCAATATATTATATTGTTTATACCATAGGTTTGGTACGGGATCAAAGAAGACTGACCCAGCTTTTATACCTGGATCCTGTTACTGGGGGAAGAAATTGGACGTATTTGAAGGCAAAAGGAGAAAAATTCATTCGGCGAAGTATTAGGAAGAAAGAAAAATATGCCCTGATACATATCAGAATGAGGAATTATCAGAGTTTTTGTACCTGTTATGGTGTGAAAGAGGGAACAGAGTTACTAGAATTTCTTTATCAGGAATTACAACAAAGAATCGGTAAAAACGAAGGCGCAGTTCATTATGCCAGGGCAGATTATGCGTTGTTATTACGTTATGATTCTAAGGAAGAATTAGAGCAAAGACTTGGCAGTATCATAACTGATATTGGAACAGTGAGACAGGGACAAAGACTTGATTTTTTTGCAGGAATTTATGAAGTAAATAATGGTAAAATCGATATGGATGCCATGTTTAATAATGCCTACATTACAACCACTGCTTTATATCAGGAGGGTAAGGAATGGATTGGATGGTATAGTCAGGAATTGCAAAAACAGCAGTTATGGGAAAGAAAAGTGGAAGATACCATGGAAACAGCTTTGGAAAAGAAAGAATTTCAAGTATATCTTCAACCCAAATATTCAACGAAAGAAAGTAAGTTATCAGGAGCTGAAGCTTTGGTTCGCTGGATTAGTCCTGAGGAGGGATTTATACCACCGAATCGATTTATTCCTATTTTTGAAAAGAATGGTTTTATTTTAAAATTAGACGATTATATGATTTCCGAAGTAGCAAGGCAACAGTCCGAATGGATAAAAGAAGGAAAAGAGGTAGTTCCTATTTCTGTCAATGTATCCAGGGCTCATTTTACCAAAGAGGATTTGGCAGAACATATCTGTGGTCTGGTGGATGCTTACCAGGTGCCACATGAAGTCATTGAATTGGAACTGACAGAAAGTGCATTTTTTGAAGATAAAGAGGTACTGTTGGAAACGGTGCGAAAGCTAAGAGAATACGGATTTGCTGTTTCTATGGATGATTTTGGTGCGGGTTACTCTTCTTTGAATTCCTTAAAAGAACTTCCACTAGATGTAATTAAACTGGATGCAGAATTTTTCCGTGGAATAGAGGATACAGAAAAAGGAAAAATCATCGTAAACGAAGCGATTTGTCTGGCAAAGAGACTGGATATGAAAATCGTAGCAGAAGGAATTGAAACAAAAGAACAGGTGGATTTTCTGGCAGAGCAGGGTTGCGATTTGATTCAGGGCTATTACTTTGCAAAACCAATGCCGGTTCAAGAGTTTGAAAAAAAAGCCTTTTATATCTAAATAAGGTTAAATTGTTGTAAGTTGTTACTGTAAGTTAATATAATGAATCGTTTTGCGCGTGCCAGTATTGACATAAGAAGTGTTTTTTGCTAAAATATTGCCTTGTAAGTGTTATTTGTATAACACAGCGTAGTATGTTTCATTCAGAAAAGGGATACGATGAAACAAGTCGGAGTGTTGGTTTTGTTCAGTAACACATGGAGGATAATTATGTCAGAAAGTTCAGATGGTGACGCGAGTCAGATGATGATAAATGTATGAGAAAAGACATAGCTACACTTTATAAAAAGTGTGGTTATGTCTTTTTGTGCAAAAAATTAGGAAATATAGGCGAAGATAAGAAAGGATTTTAAGTTATGGATACGGCTTCACTCATAATAATTTTATTTTGTATTGTAATGTCAGCTTATTTTTCAGCGACAGAAACGGCTTTTTCTTCACTAAACAGGATTAGGATAAAAAATATGGCAGAAAAGGGAAATAAAAAAGCAGCGTTGGTGCTAAGAATGTCGGAAAAATATGATAGCATGTTGTCGACCATTCTGGTTGGTAATAATATAGTAAACATATTGTGTACTTCTCTTACTACCATTATTTTTGTTGAATTATTAGGGGAAGAGATGGGAGCTAGCGTTTCTACGATTGTGATTACGGTTGTGGTATTGATTTTTGGAGAAGTTTCACCTAAAAGTATTGCAAAAGAATCACCGGAAAAGTTTGCTATGTTTTCGGCTCCGTTACTAAATGCTTTAATGGTAGTTTTAACTCCTGTTAATTTTTTGTTTGTTCAATGGAAGAAGCTGTTATCTATGATCGTTAAGGTATCAGATGAAAAAGGAATTACAGAAGAAGAATTACTTACTATTGTAGAAGAAGCAGAACAAGGTGGAGGGATTGATAAAGAGGAAAGTACCTTGATTCGAAGTGCCATTGAGTTTAATGAATTAGAAGCAGTGGATATCTTCACTCCACGAATTGATGTTATTTCGGTTTCTGTGGACATGACCAAAGATGAAATTGCAAAAGTGTTTAAGGAAACCGGATTTTCCAGACTTCCGGTTTATGATGGGGATATTGATCATATTGTTGGTATTTTATATCAGAAAGATTTTCATAACTATATCTACCATACCGATGCGGAAATTCGTGATAATTTACGTCCTGTAGTATATATTACAAAAAACAAAAGAATCGATGATTTAATGAAGGAATTACAACAAAAGAAACTTCATTTTGCAGTAATAGTGGATGAATTCGGCAGCATGTTCGGTATTGTAACTTTAGAAGATATTTTAGAGGAACTGGTTGGGGAAATCTGGGATGAGCATGATGAAATTGTTCATGAAATTGAGCAGTTATCTGAACATGAATATATGGTTTCAGGAAAAGCAAACGTAGAAAAATTATTTGATACGCTGGATAAAAAGATGGAAGTGGAAGTACTGACGGTAAACGGATGGATTATGGAAATGCTTGGTAAGATACCGGCAGAAGGTGATTTTTTTGAAAGTCAGGGATTGGAAGTTAAGGTAGAAAAGATGGCTGGAAAGCGTGTGGAAAAAGTACATATTGTTTGTAAAGAAGAAATTGCATAGATATGTAAATAGAAAAAAGACAGTCCGGGGATTGTCTTTTTTTGTGTCCTGACAATGTTGGTTACTGTTCACAGGTGAACAGTAACCAATGTTTTTCTAATTTGTTATATCAGATAAAATTAAGGCTATGTTTTTTTGAAAAATTATGTTACAATAAAAAAAATAGAATGGAGGCCGAGTTATGATTAACGAAGAGAGAGTAAAAAACATGACCCGAATTGCCATATATGAAAAAAATCAAGGAAAACAGCAGATTGGTATGTGTAAATATTATAAAAGTGATTATGTTACATATCATACACTACAGTCTTTTATATATGCTACCATAGCGTTTTGTATGATTGGGGCTGCAGTGGTATTGCTTGGAATGGAATCTTTACTTGAGCAGATTAACACATTAGACTATATGGCGCTTGCGAAAAATATATTGATATTATATGGTCTTTGGATAGGAGTTTATTTTATCATATCTTTAATTGTGTATCAAATCCGTTATGATAGAATGAAACCGGGAGTAAAGGATTATTATCAAAAACTACAGCTTCTGAATGAACAATATGAGGAGGAAGCAATAGGAGAATTAAAAAAGAATAAAGGTGTGGTAATAAACGATGATGAATTTATTGATTATGAAGGATAAGCTTAGAGGGTTTTGTCATAAAAATGATATGATATTGGTACCGATTGCAAAGTTTGTGTTGGGACTATTTTTGTTTGTTTCTTTGAATCAGTTATTTGGGTATTCTGGTTTAGTAAATAACATAGTAATAGTTATAGGGTTGTCTTTGCTTTGTGCATTTTTTTCCCAAGGTTTTTTTGCGGTCATTTCTGGTCTTGTTATTCTGTTGCATTTGGTTAGTCTCTCGCCGGATGTTGCATTGTTATTTCTGATTTTGTATGTATTTTTGTATATTTTGTGTTTAAGATTTACACCAAATTACGGATATATCATTGTATTAACATCAGTATTGTTTTTATTCAAGATTCCTTATCTGGTGCCGATTGTGGTAGGGATGACGGTTGGTTGTTCAGGAATGTTTGCCATGGTGACGGGAATTGTAATTTACTATTTCAGTCTTGCAGCAAAGGAAGTTTCCGTCATGCTAAGCTCTAAGACAGGTGATGAAACATTTCAGCCTATTTCTTATGTAATAACAGATTTGATGGAAAATAAAATGTTTCTTCTTACATTGATAACCTCTTGTATTGTGTTGGTTGTATTCTATTTAGTTTATCGCTTGTCTGTTAGTTATTCCTGGTATGTAGCTATTTTTACAGCTTTTGTAGCCAGTGTTTTGTTATTCTTGATAGGAGGCACTTTTTTGGATGCGGAAGTTGTTGTTGGCTCCGTTTTAATAGGAAATATACTAGCAGCTCTCATTGCGGTAGTAGTACAATTTTTTAAAGGAGTTGTGGATTATTCTAGAACCGAGCTGGTTCAGTTTGAAGATGATGATTATTATTACTATGTAAAGGCAGTACCAAAGATAAAAGTTTCAGAAGAAAATATTAATATTAAGAAAATTCAGGCTAGAAAGTAAAAAAATAATTGGGGTTGGTAAGCATGGATAAAATTTTAAATTTTATTCTTAATAATTTTGAGTGGGTGTCGCTCCCGAAAATTAGAATATCGGATATTGTAGAAATAGCAATCATTAGTGTTGTGATATATTATATTATTAAGTGGGTTAAGAATACTAGAGCGTGGATGTTATTTCGGGGAATTTTGGTGTTGTTGGTTTTTATGGGAATTGCTACGATATTCAGATTTGATACGATTATCTGGATATTTTCCAATACCATTAGTGTAGGAATTATTGCGATTATTGTTGTGTTTCAACCTGAACTTAGAAGAGCGTTGGAACAGTTAGGTCAAAAAAATACTTTGGCTACCATCTTTTCTTTTGATGACCAGAAAGAAAAAAATGAACGCTTTACAGATCGAACCATCACTGAAATTGTAAAAGCGACGTTTGAACTGGCAAAGACAAAAACAGGTGCACTGATTGTAATTGAACAGGAAGTTGTTCTTGGGGAGTATGAGAAAACGGGAATTGCGTTGGATTCTAAAATAAGTTCCCAATTACTGATTAATATTTTCGAGCATAATACACCATTACATGATGGGGCTATTATTATTCGTGGGAACAGAATTGTGGCAGCTACCTGTTATCTTCCTTTATCTGAGAATATGATGATTAACAAAGAGCTGGGAACAAGGCACAGAGCAGGAATTGGCATTAGTGAGGTATCAGACAGTCTTACGATTATCGTTTCAGAAGAGACAGGAAAAGTTTCTCTGGCTATTGGTGGTGAATTGATTCGAAACGTGGATGGAGATAATGTCAGAAATAAATTATCATATATCCAAAAACGTTCCATTGATGTAAAGAAATTTAAATTATGGAAGGGTAGAAGCAAATATGAAGGAAAAGCTGTTAAATAATGCGGGGATAAAAATAATATCTGTCTTATTTGCAATTATGTTATGGCTTTTGGTTGTTAATACAGAAGATCCAATTGTCACCAGGGATTTTAAGGATATTAAAGTGCAGGTTATTAATGAGGAAGAAATTTCGGAAATTGACAAAGTATATGAAATTGTGGAAGGAAACACAGTGAATATTACGGTAGAAGGAAGACGAACGGTAGTGGATCAGCTAAGCAGCAGTGATTTTATTGCAACTGCTGATTTGGGTAAATTATCAGATGTTTATGCTGTTAAGATACAGGTCATTCCTATTAAATCAAGTCTGAAGGATGAACTTACCATAACCTATAATGGAAATGATACCTTGAAAGTTGAATTAGAAGAAAAAGAAACTAAGCAGGTACCTGTGACGATAGTAACCCAGGGAGCACCTGCGAGTGGATATGCTGTTGGCAGTGATAAGGTTATCGTAAAATCTCCTAACATCATAGAAGTAACCGGAGCCCAAAGTTTGGTAAAAAAGGTAAAAGAGGCAAGGATTTATGTAAATGTAAGCAATGTTTATAAAGATTTCGAAGTAGTTTCTAAACCAATTTTGGTAGATTCGGATGGAGATGAAGTAATAGGAGCAGAAAGACTTAAGTTAAGTACGGACAGTGTTACGATAAATATGAAGATATTTAAAACAAAAGAAATTGCTGTTGAAGCGAATTACACAGGAAGTGTTTTAGATGGATATGTGGTGGATTCTCTGGAATATGAGCCAAAAACCATTGTAGTTGCAGGTATGGAAGAAGACTTGAAACAGATTTCCAAAATTGAAATTAATGATATAGATGTTTCAGGATTAAGTGCTGATTTTGAACCATCCATTGACATTTCAGAATATTTACCTGATGGAGTATATCCGGCAGATTCGGCTACAGTAATTAATGTAACAATAAAGATTAGGAAAGCATCTGAAAAAGAATTTGAATTTACTCAGGATGATATTGTATTGCAAAATGCAAATGATAAATATAGTTATAAGGTGAAAGAACAGAAATTTATCTTACGAGTATCAGGAAATGACAAAACTCTAGATGAGTTGGAATTAAGTGATTTATCTCCATATATTGACTGTGCGGTGCTAAGGGAATCTCAGGATAACATTGTGCCAATTCAGTTAAAGGAAGTGGAAGGAGTCACAATAAAAAATAGTTTAAATGCCGTACTTACGGTGGAACAAAAATAATAGAATTGGAGGAATTACCATGGTATCACAAAAAGTTTCAATAAAAAATGCAGAGGGGTTACATTTAAGACCCGCAGGATTGTTATGTAAGGAGTCTTTAAAGTACAGATCACTAATTACTTTTAAAATTCGTACCAGTGTGGCAAATGCGAAGAGTGTATTGAGTGTTTTGGCGGCTTGTGTAAAATGCGGAGATGAAATTGAAGTTTTCTGTGAAGGTGAAGACGAGGAAGCAGCTCTGGCAGGAATTATAAAATTGATTGAAGATGGATTAGGGGAATAATCAAAGTAAAAGAATACAGATAAAACATGGAGGAGTAAGATGAAGGAAATGAATTATTCGGAAGTTACGCCGGAAATTGTGAGGTTATCACAAAAATGCATAGAAAATGGAAGTATTGATCCTGAATTATATGGTAAATATGAGGTAAAAAGGGGTCTTAGAGATTTAAGTGGAAAAGGCGTATTGACTGGATTAACGGAAGTGTCAAAGATACAATCTTATATTGTTGAGGATGATGATATGATTCCTTGTGAAGGTAAATTGTATTATCATGGTGTAGATATTGAAGATTTAGTGGCAGGTTTTACGAAGGAAAAACGTTTTGGGTTCGAAGAGACCACATATTTACTGCTGTTTGGCCAACTTCCTACAAAGCAACAATTAGACGAATTTAAAGGCATTCTTTCAGAATATCGTTCTTTGCCACCAAGTTTTGTTCGGGATATTATATTGAAGGCACCAAGCAAGGATATGATGAATACATTGGCAAGAAGTGTCCTGACATTATATTCTTATGATGAAAAGGCAAATGATATTTCTGTGCCAAATGTTTTAAGGCAATGTATTCAGCTGATTGCGAATTTTCCAATGCTGTCGGTTTATGGTTATCAGGCATATAGCCATTATTTTGAAGGTGAAAGTCTTATTATTCACCCACCTAAAAAGGAACTTTCCACAGCGGAGAATATCCTGTATACATTAAGAAGAGACAGTAAATATACGGAGTTAGAAGCTAGAATTTTAGACCTTGCGTTAGTAATACATGCAGAGCATGGAGGCGGTAATAATTCAACTTTTACAACTCATGTAGTTACTTCTTCCGGAACGGATACTTATTCTGTAATAGCTGCTTCTCTTGGTTCTTTAAAAGGACCAAAGCATGGTGGTGCAAACTTTAAAGTAATGGAAATGATTGCGAATATTAAAGAAAATATATCAGACTGGACCGATGAGGAAAAATTGGAAGAGTATTTACTGAAGATATTACGGAAAGAGGTATTTGACCAAAAAGGGTTAATTTATGGCATGGGGCACGCAGTTTATTCTATTTCAGATCCGAGAGCGAAAGTTTTTAAGTCTTTTGTGGAAAAGTTGTCTGTGGAAAAGGATAGAAAAGAAGAATTTGCACTATATGAAGCAATCGAGCGTCTTGCACCAAAGGTCATTGCAAAAGAAAGAAAGATATATAAAGGTGTTAGTGCTAATGTAGATTTTTACAGTGGATTTGTATATTCTATGTTAGGTTTGCCGTTAGAACTTTATACACCGATCTTCGCCATTGCCAGGATTTCAGGGTGGAGTGCACACCGGTTAGAAGAATTAATTAATGAAGGAAAGATTATCAGACCGGCTTATAAGAGTGTTGCGAAACATATGGATTATGTACCATTGGAGGAAAGATAAGGAAAGGGGGAAGGATACAAATGAGTAAGAAAAAGTCCAAAAAAGGGATGTCAGAGGTGTTAGAAGGATATGGAAGCAGAATCAGAAAACTTCTAAGACCTACCATTAGAAGACCATTATTTATCGTATGTATGGAATCATTGGTGATTGCAGTTATTTTAGTTATGCTTTATACAAACCTGAGTGTAAAAAGTAACGCACAGATTTTTACCGAGGAAATATCTGCTGTTATGCAGGGCAAGATTGGGATGATTGAATCCATAGCTGCCGGAATTAATAGTGGAAAACTGGTGGATAAAAGTGATATTTTAGCTTATGTGGATGCCATGGCAGCTTCGGATAAGCAGATTTCAGCAGTTTATTCCTGTTATGATGAAAATATAACGATAATGAGTGGTGGATGGGAACCGCCAGAAGACTTTATTGTTACAGAAAGAGAGTGGTATAAGGAAGCTCAGGCGAATCCGGATGAAGTATATATTTCGGAGCCTTATGTGGATGAGCAGTCAGGAGGAATTTGTATTACGTTGTCCAAAGCGACATATAAAGATGGTCAAATGGCCGGTGTTGTTGGTATGGATATGTATATGGGTAATTTGCAAAGTCTGATTGAAGAAAGTTATGATGGTGAAAGTTATGTCTTTCTAACCACCAGTGATGGTACTATCTTAGTGCATCCAAATGAGGATATTGCTTTAAGTGTGGAGAAAGCTTATACATTAGAGGATGCATTGAATGGTAAGTATAAATCCTTGATGGGTGATACCTTGGATGCAAAAGTAATATCAGATTACAGTGGTGGTTTAAAGATTATGATTGCGGATTCCTCTGAAATTACGGATTGGAAAATTATTTCGGTAAAACCGATCACTTCTGTTATTTTCTTTTTCCTTGTGTTGGTTATTGTGTATATTATTATCTTTTTTTTAACCACAGCAATAAGTGAGAAAAATTGCATGAAACGAATTTCTCCTTGGTTTAAACCAATTGAGACGATTAGTAATAAGGTTTCGGAGATTTCAAATGGTAATTTGGATGTAGTATTTGACGAAGAAAAAATTACCACAGAAATTGAGTTGCTTACAGATTCTTTGAATGAAACAGTGAAAAGTCTGAAATACTATATTAGTAGTATTTCTGAAATTGTCACTGCAATATCCCAAAAAGATCTTACCAGCACCATTGATGGAGAATTTAAGGGTGCTTATGTACAAATTAAGAATTCTTTAGAAGTGATTTTAACGACATTAAATCAATCATTTGGGCAAATTGATACTCAGTCTGATACGGTTGTAGAGTATGCAAAAGAATTGGAAAAAACTACATCCAGTGTTGCACAGAGTGCTTCTGAACAGAACCACTCCATTATGGAGCTTTTGAAGAATATAAGTTTACTTACAGAACAGACAAGAAATATTGCCGACAATGCCGGTGTTGTGAAAAATACAGCTCAGGTTACAAATCAGCACCTTTTATCCGGTAGCAATGAAATGAAGGAGTTGTTACAGGCAATCAGTAGCATTGAAGAGTGTTATACCAAAATTGCAGGATTTGTAAATACCATTGATGCGATATCAGATCAGACCAATCTTCTGGCTTTGAATGCATCCATTGAAGCTGCAAGGGCAGGAGAGGCAGGAAAAGGATTTGCTGTAGTGGCAGACGAAATTAGTAATTTAGCATTTGCCAGCTTAGAAGCCAGCCAAAAAATTGCAACTGTGATTGATGAGTCAAAAGTGGCTGTTGAAAAGGGGAAAGAGTTGGCAGAACTTACTTTTTCTACTTTTGAAACCGGTATGCAGGATGCTATCCGATCAAAAGAACAGATTACAGAAATTGCTGCTTTTGTAGATAACCAGAAGGACGCAATTGATCGAATTAATAGAAGTGTTACAGATTTGGCGGCGAATGTTGAATCCAATGCTGCCAGTGCTGAGGAAAATGCTGCTATTAGTGGACAATTGATTCAATGTTCTGAGGTTTTAAAGGAAACCGTGGATGAATTTAAATTGAATGAGGAAACTTTATGATGCAGGAACAGTTTTCAAGAACTGAATTATTAATAGGTAGTAATGGGTTGCAAATATTGATGAAGTCACGTGTGGCGATTTTTGGTTTAGGCGGGGTCGGAGGATATGTGGCAGAGGCCTTGGCTCGCAGCGGCGTAGGAGAATTTGATTTAATTGATAATGATACGGTGTGCCTTAGTAACTTAAACCGCCAGATTATTGCCACCAGGAGTACGGTAGGAAGAAATAAGGTGGAGGTCATGAAAGAACGTATTTTGGATATTAATCCGGATGCTGTGGTTCATGTTCATCCATGTTTCTTCTTACCGGAAACTTCCGGAAGTTTCCATTTTGAAGATTATGATTATGTAGTGGACGCTATTGATACTGTTTCCGGAAAGATTGAAATCATTATGAAAGCGAATGAAGCTGATACACCTGTAATAAGCTGTATGGGAACCGGAAATAAATTAGATCCTACTCGTTTAGAGGTTTCTGATATATATAAGACTCAGATGTGTCCTTTGGCAAAGGTGATGCGTCGGGAATTAAAGAAGAGAGGCGTAAAAAAATTAAAGGTAGTATATTCAAAGGAAATTCCTGTAAAACCTGAAATAACAGCTAATTCTTTCGTACAAGAGGAATGTGAACAAAAAAAGAAACGTCAGGTTCCTGCAAGTATTGCATTTGTTCCTTCAGTAGCAGGACTTATTATAGCAGGAGAAGTAATAAAAGAATTGATAAGATAAGAGAGAAATTTGTAACTGTGTTAGTGGTTACGTTGTTAGTGTTCGCTCAGTAACCTGACACTGGTTGTCAGGTTACGTAGTAGCATGATTCAGGGGTTGGTTTCTGCTTTGCGAAGCGAATTTGCATGCAGAAACCAATACGTAACTGTTCACGTGTGAACAGTTACGTTACGTTTACAGGTGAACAGCAACGAAAAGTTATTGGTTGACAATTGAAATATGCTAGGCTATAATAACTGTTATAAAAAACCTGCTTCTTAGAAAAGTATGGGTAATGTTTATAAAAGAAAAAGGCTATGACGAAGAGAAGTAGTGTAGATTATCGCTTTCAGAGAGTGAGGGAGGGTGGAATCCTCACAGAATGAATTTACATGAATAACACTTAAGAGCTGCAATCCGAACGTAAGGTAATATATTAGTAGGTGCGACGTGGTTGTACGTAACACAACAAGGTTTTTAACCGGTAAGCGACTGGAAATCAGTAAGTCAGGTGGTACCGCGGACATATTTTGTTCGTCCTGAACATTTTGTTTAGGGCGGATTTTTTTATTTGTGAAGAAAAATCAATGGAATATTCTATAAATAAAAATTTCCCGCTCCGTTTTTAGATAAAATTTCAGAATAAGAAAGGAAGAAGTTATGAGTACATCAAACATTTATCGTAACACAACAATGGATCAGATTTCAGAGTCCAATGTAGGACAAACTTTAAAAATTGCCGGATGGGTAGAAAATATCCGTGATCATGGTGGAGTTTCTTTTATTGATTTAAGAGATATGTATGGAATTATGCAGGTGGTTATGCGTGATACCAGCTTACTGAATGGATTGAATAAAGAAGACTGTATCAGCGTAGAAGGTTTAATTCAGCATAGAGATGAAGAAACATATAATGATAAGATACCTACTGGTACCATTGAATTAGAAGCACATAAAGTTGAAGTATTAGGAAAGGTTTATAAACAGCTTCCTTTCGAAGTAATGACTTCCAAAGAAATTCGTGAAGACCTTCGTTTAAAATATCGTTATCTGGATTTAAGAAATAAAAAGGTGAAGGATAATATTATATTCCGCTCTAATGTGATTAGTTTTTTAAGAGAGAAAATGACAGAAATGGGATTTTTAGAAATTCAGACTCCTATTTTATGTGCATCCTCTCCGGAAGGGGCAAGAGACTATATTGTACCTTCCCGTAAATTTAAAGGAAAATTCTACGCATTGCCACAGGCACCTCAACAATATAAGCAATTATTAATGGTGTCCGGATTTGATAAATATTTCCAGATTGCACCTTGTTTCCGTGATGAAGATGCCCGTGCGGACCGTTCACCGGGAGAATTCTATCAGTTAGACTTTGAAATGAGTTTTGCAACTCAGGAAGATGTATTCCGTGTGGGAGAAGAAGTATTAACTGCTACTTTTGAAAAGTTTGCTCCGGAAGGTGCCAGTGTAACCAAAGCACCTTATCCTGTAATTAGCTACCGTCAGGCAATGTTGGAATTCGGTACAGATAAGCCGGATTTACGAAATCCATTAAGAATCGTAGATGTAACGGATTTCTTCCAGGAATGTACCTTTAAACCATTCCACGGAAAAACAGTTCGTGCTATTAAGGTGCATGCGGATATGTCTAAGGGATTTCATGAAAAATTATTGAAATTTGCTACCTCTATTGGTATGGGTGGTTTAGGATATTTAGAAGTAAAAGAGGATTTAAGTTATAAGGGACCAATTGATAAATTTATCCCTGAGGAGAAAAAGGGAGAAATTGCTGAGATTGCAGGATTAGAAGCCGGCGATACTATTTTCTTTATTGCAGATAAAGAAGAAAAGGCTGCTTTGTATGCAGGTCAGTTACGTACGGAATTAGGAGAACGTTTGGATTTATTAGAAAAGAATGCGTATCGTTTCTGCTTTATCAATGATTTCCCAATGTTTGAATATGATGCAGAAGCAAAGAAAATTATCTTTACCCATAATCCGTTCTCTATGCCTCAAGGTGGATTAGAAGCATTAAATACAAAAGATCCGTTAGACATTCTTGCATATCAGTATGATATTGTATGTAATGGTGTGGAATTATCTTCTGGTGCAGTTCGTAACCATAATTTAGATATTATGGTTAAGGCATTTGAAATTGCAGGATATCAGGAAGAAGATTTGAAAGAAAAATTCGGTGCATTATATAATGCATTCCAATATGGTGCTCCACCACATGCAGGTATGGCTCCTGGTGTAGATCGTATGATTATGCTTTTAAGAAATGAAGAAAATATTCGTGAAGTCATTGCATTCCCGATGAATGGTAATGCTCAGGACTTAATGTGTGGGGCTCCAGGTGAAGTTTCAGAGCAACAATTGCGTGAAGTTCATATAAAAGTAAGACAATAATTGAAATAGTATGAAAAATGACAGATATATATTCATATATCTGTCGTTTTTGTAGCAAAATATGGGTAGGATATATAAAAATCATAAGAAATTGTTCATTTACAAAGTAAAGGAATGTAACTGTTCACTTGAGAACAGTTACAAAGGAATGGTTTTCGTAGGTTTTGTAAATTGTGTAAGATTTATCACAATGCATCTATTCGTAGTATGATTGATATTAAAATTATTAGAAAGGATGACTTAGATGGAGATTGCAAAAGAATATAAGGAGTTTTTGGACCAAGGGAAGACGGAGAGAGAATGTGTTACCCGTGCGGTTAAGATGGCAAAAGAAAAAGGATATAAGAATTTAACTGATTTTATCGAAAATAAAACACCCATAAAGGCAGGGGATAAGATTTATGCCACTTATATGAAGAAAGCAATTGCTTTATTTCAAATTGGAACTGTTCCAATGGAAAAGGGAATGAATATTCTTGGGGCACACATTGATTCTCCTAGATTGGATTTGAAGCAGAATCCATTATATGAAGAAGGTGGATTTGCTTATTTTGATACCCATTATTATGGTGGAATTAAGAAGTATCAATGGGTTACACTGCCTTTAGCAATTCACGGAGTGGTTGCAAAAAAAGATGGTGAGGTAGTTGAAATTTCCATAGGTGAAAAAGAGGAGGATCCTGTTTTTTGCATTACGGATTTATTGATTCATCTAGCTGGGGAGCAGATGGAAAAGAAAGCTGCAAAGGTAATTGAAGGCGAGCATCTGGATGTATTAATTGGTCTAAATGCATTGGAAGACTTAGGAAAAGAAGAAAAAGAAACTGTAAAGAAAAATGTGTTAAATATATTAAAGGAACAATACGGAATTGAGGAAAAAGATTTCCTTTCAGCGGAATTAGAAGTGGTACCAGCCGGAAAATCCAGAGATTTAGGACTTGACCGAAGTATGGTAATCGGATATGGACAGGATGACAGAGTTTGTGCATTTACGTCTCTTGTGGGATTTTTAGAAACAGAAAAAGTAGAAAAAACTGCATGCTGTCTTTTGGTAGATAAAGAGGAAATTGGAAGTGTAGGTGCAACCGGAATGCAGTCTAAATTCTTCGAGAACTTTATTGCTGAAATATTGGAATTGATGGGAGGATTTTCTGAACTAACTTTAAGAAGAACACTGGCAAATTCCAATATGTTATCTTCCGATGTAAGCGCAGGTTTTGATCCTTTGTATGCAGGTTCTTTTGATAAGAGAAATGCAGCATTTTTAGGAAAAGGACTGGTATTTAATAAATATACCGGCTCCCGTGGTAAATCCGGTTCCAATGATGCCAATGGAGAATATATTGCAAAACTTCGTAAGGTATTGGATGAAGCAGAAGTAAAGTATCAAACTGCGGAACTTGGAAAAGTAGATGCAGGCGGCGGTGGAACCATTGCTTATATTATGGCTTTGTATGGAATGAATGTAATTGATAGCGGAATTGCTGTTTTAAGTATGCATTCTCCTTGGGAGGTCACAAGCAAAAAAGATTTGGAAGAAGCAGTAAAAGGATATCAGGCGTTTTTAAGTATAAATGATTAATCCGTAGGTTTCATAGGAGCAAAAATACCTTTGGCCTTCGACCTTATAGGATGATACAGTTTCTTTTTTGTATCGCGTAATTTATTGTGCAACAAAAAATTTACGGAATTTACCATATATTAACTGCCCTTGACAAGTTGTACTTGCAGGGGCAGTTTTACTTGTAATAGTTCAGGTTACACAAAGGTTGGATTGATTACTTTAAGCCATGCATTCATTTGAATATAATAAGCCAATAGCTGTGGTCCTGCCATAAGCTGGCCATACCATGGATGACAGTAATCTAAATCGGTTCCCATAACCTTTAACACTTTTTTGCGATCCAGAATCTGATTGATTGGCTGACTACTGTCTTTGATTAGATTTAATAGCTCTTCTTTCAGACGCATTTCATAAGCCGGATGGTATGTTTTAGGATAAGGACTTTTTTTTCGGTTTAAAATTTGTTCTGGTAGTAAGTCGGAAAAAGCATCCCGTAATAATCCTTTTTCTTTACCATTATGGGCTTTCATTTCCCATGGAATATTGTAAAGGTATTCTACAATTCTATAGTCAGCAAAAGGTACCCTTGCCTCTAATCCGCTATTCATACTGGTCCGGTCCATTCTTTCCAGTAAAGTAATCATAAACCAGCGCATGTTTAAGTATGATATTTGCCGGATTTTATTATTTTCCAAATCTTCTTCGCAGATAGGAGCTTCCGATAGGGTATTTTGATAATGTTCTTTCGAACATTCTAACAGTGGAAGTTGTGCAAGGTCGTTATTTAATAATAAAGCCCGGGAGGACATGTCATTTGACCATGGGAAATTGTCAAATTCTTCTGTCTGGTATCTTAAAAACCAAGGATAGCCACCGAAGATTTCGTCTGCACATTCGCCGGTTAGTGTTACTTTATGATTTTGGGAAACCAGCCTACAAAAATAAAGTAAAGAAGCTTCTACATCAGCCATACAAGGAAAATCTCTAGCCAAGGTGGCTGGAACCAGATGGTCGAATAATGAAGTATAATCACATTCAAGATAAGTATGGTTGGTATGATATTCATTTACCATAATATCTACAAAAGGACGATCTAAACTTGGCTGGAAGGCGTTTTGCTGATAATACTTTTGATTATCTGTAAAATCAAAAGAATAGGTGCTTAAGGGAGTTCCTTCTTTTTTTAATTCTCTTGCAGCGATTGCTGTCACAATGCTGGAATCAACGCCACCAGATAGGAAGGTACTGATTGGAACATCAGACAGTAATTGAAGTTTTACAGAATCTTCCAGAAGAAAACGAACTTTTTCTACGGTTTCTTTGTAGGAGTCTTTATGTTTTTTTGCTTTTAAAGTCCAATAGCAATGGTCAAAAAGCCCGCTTTTGTTAAATTCCAGATAGTGTCCGGGAAGGATTTCTAATACATTTTGAAAAATCCCATCTCCGCAAGGTCTGGCAGGTCCAAGGGCCAGTAGTTTCGTAAGACCTTTGGAATCCAGAACAGGATGAATGTCCGGATGGGCAAACAATGCCTTGATTTCTGAGGCAAAATACAGGGTGTCATTTTGGTAAACATAAAAGCAAGGTTTCACACCCAGTTGGTCTCGAAATAATAAAAGACTTTCTTTTTCTTCATCATAAATGGCGAAAGAAAAAATACCATTTAATTTCGTGATAAATTCTTCTTTGTAAGCAATGTATGCAATCAATGCCACTTCCGCATCACTACCGGTAATAAAATCGTAGCCTAGTTTTATCAATTCATTTTTTAGAGGTTTCATGTTATAGATTTCGCCGTTGTAGGTAATTGTAAATCTTGCACCACGAAACATTCTGGTAAGAGGCAGATGTCCCGTTAATAAGTCAATGATGCTAAGACGGGTATGACCTAAAACTGCATGTTTTCCAAGGTAGGTTCCACGGTCATCGGGACCACGGTGCCCAAGGGCATCTTTCATTTTGTCGATTATATTTCTTGATTGGATTTCTCTATTTTGAAAATTATTGCTTAGATTGGCAAATCCGGCAATACCACACATTAATTTCACTTCCTTTCTGTTGTCTGTGATAGAACGGGCTGTAGCTGCCTGTTCTCTAAGGCTGCATTGATGCTTGGAATCAGCATATCGTAGTTCGCAATCAATGAATTTGGTTTTGCTTGCGGATTATCCTGGGAAAAAGGGACGAAAAAGATATGCTTCATGTTCATTAATAGTCCTATATTTTTAAAATTCATGCTGAGGCCGTCGTTGGTGGAGACAGAAAGTAACAAAGGATTTCCATTTCTTAAATGACTTTTTGCTCCCATAAGAACCGGGGTGTCTACGATTCCATTTGCTAATTTCGCAAGAGTATTTCCGGTGCAGGGCAATATCAAAAAAATGTCAAACATGTGTTTTGGACCGATGGGTTCTGCTCCGGATATTGTTGTAATAGGAGATTTTTCGGTAATTTCATGGGCGCGTTCAAGAAATTCTTCTCCGGTTCCGAAACGACATTTTACAGTTTGGGAAAGAGGAGAGAACACGGTGGTTACTATGGCACCTTCCTTTTTTAATTGTTCTAACAGTTGAAAGGTTTTTTCGAAAGTACAAAAGGATCCGGTAAGACCAATTCCAATTTTTAAACCATTTATGGACAAAATTACATCGCTTCCTTTATATATTGAAATAAAATCTGCGCACAGGATTCTGGGGAGTAAATTCCGGGAAGTCCTGGGCAGAGAAATGCTTTTTTGTTTTGAGTTTTTGCTTCATTAAAATCAATTCCATAAGGAACGGAAGCAAGCTCTAAATAGATGCATTGACTACTTAAATTTGCAATTACTTCTTTTGTAAAAAGAATCTTTGGTGCAGTATTAAAAATATAGTCAAAATTTTGTACAATATGTGAAAGGGAAGAGGTTTTTTCCACCTGATATCCAAAAGTATAAGCTTCGCTGATATGGGAATCTTTGGTGGAACAAATGGTTACATTTGCATTTAACCCGGATAGTTTATGTGCCAGGGTTTTACCACAACGTCCATATCCAACAACAAGACAGTTTGCATTATGAAGATTTTTATCACTCTTTTTTATTGCTTCGCAGATTGCTCCTTCTGCTGTGGCAATGGAATTATAGATTGCGACAGCATCATTTTCCATGAAATCATAGCAGTAGATACCATGATGATGACAAAAATCAGTGATATAATCAGGAAATAATCCACCCCATATAATCTGATTGGAATTTAATATGTGACAAAAAAACTTAGGTTCTATATTCGCTTTTGAAAAAGGAATAGGTAAAATCAGGTGTTTTGCTAATTCACATTGCTGAAGGCTGGTGATTCTTGATACGCTGCCAAGAGAACTTAACAGGTGTTCCAAATAATCGTATCTTTTGTCAAAGGGAAAAATTCCAAAGTCATAAGAAAACAAAATGCGCCCCCTAAAATAATGTTTCATTACAATATATGATAATTTTATAATTTGGTGAAAGAAGTTCAAAAAAAGAATATTGTATAGGAAAATATGGAATACAAATGGTAATATATGGATAAAAATAAAAAAATAGAATTTAAGATGAAAAAAACTATCAATTTTTAGCTATGAAATATTGACACATTTTGAATTTAAAAGTAAAATCATTAGGAAAAGTGTGAAATGGGATTAGAATTTCGCATAGCTAAGAAAGGAAAGAATAAAATGGCTAAAATAACAGAATATTCAAAAGAAGAATTAGTGACATTAAAAAAAGAATTGGAAGCAGAATATGATAAGTATGTGAAGGCAAATTTATCTTTAGATATGTCAAGAGGAAAGCCTGCACCAACACAGCTTGATATTACGAACGATTTGCTTGGTTCTTTAGAAGAATATACTACAAAGGAAGGTTTAGATGCGAGAAACTATGGTGTTCTTGATGGTATTCCTGAAATGAAGAAGATTTTTTCTGATTTAACCGGAATCGAAGAAAAAAATATTATCGTTGGCGGAAATTCAAGTTTGAATCTAATGTATGACTCTTTCACCAGATTGTTTTTATTTGGTGCGTTGGGAAATACTCCATGGTGCAAATTAGAAAAAGTTAAGTTCTTATGTCCTGCACCGGGTTATGATAGACATTTTGCTATTTGTGAAGATTTAGGGGTTGAAATGATTACAGTTCCTATGCTTCAGGATGGACCGGATATGGATGTGGTAGAAGAGTTGGCAGCAAAAGATGACAGTATCAAAGGTATCTGGTGTGTTCCATTGTATTCAAATCCACAGGGAATTTGTTATAGTGATGAAACTGTAAAGAGATTAGCATCTATGAAAACAGCAGCTTCTGATTTCAGAATTTTCTGGGATAATGCTTATGGAGTGCATCCTATTTTTGAAGAAGTTTCTTTACTTGATATTTTTGCAGAGGCAAAAAAAGCCGGAAATGAAGACCGTATTATGTATTTCTTCTCTACTTCCAAGATTACATTCCCAGGCGCAGGTGTTGCCATGATGGCAGCTAGTGATGCTAATATCAAGGAAATTAAGAGTCATATGACGGTTCAGACAATCGGTCATGATAAATTAAACCAGTTGCGTCATGTAAAATATTTTAAGAATGCTGAAAATGTTAAGGTGCACATGGCAAAATTGGCAGAAGAATTAAAACCTAAGTTCTCACTTGTATTAGAAAAGTTGGATAAAGAATTAAAAGATACAGGTTTAGCAAGCTGGTGTAGTCCGAAAGGTGGATACTTTATTGCGTTGGATACATTAGAAGGCTGTGCAAAAGAAACTGTTCGACTTGCAAAAGAAGCCGGTGTTGTTATGACTGGAGCCGGTGCTACATTCCCATATAAGAAGGATCCAAAAGACAGCAATATCCGTATTGCACCAACTTATCCATCTTTAGACGAATTAAGCCAGGCAATTGAATTGTTCTGCTTGTGTGTAAAACTTGCAGGTGTGAATAAATTGTTGGAAAGCAAATAATAGAAGTATGTTTTAAAGTATTATGGTTTGAGAAAATTTAGATATTTTTCTATATAGAGACCAAATGATAAAAATGAAATGATTCATTTAAGATAAAAAAAACTCCCTTATAGGGAGTTTTTTTATGATGAAACATCATGTTCAAATAAACATATTTCATGTCAAATAGCCAGGTCTTACACCTTACGGATCCATGTGTGGACTTAGTTATACATACTGATTATATAGCATTCCGGTATACATGGAAGGCATGTATGGATTAGGAAAAGAATGCCTAAAATTTGGATAGGTCAAAAGTTTCTTATCCACATAAGACATTGGATCTAAGGATAAGGCGTCTGCCTTTTTAATAATGTCGTTTTTAAAAGAAGAAATATCTGCGAACAAATCGACGAATTCTCCACTTTCAATGCCCTGTACCAGCAAGGATTCATCCACACGGATGGAACCATCTTCTTCCAACATAAGTCCCGCACGTTCCAAAGCGTCCTTATTCTGTTCGGTTACAGATACAATATCAGTCAGTAACTTTTTCGCGCTTTTTTGGGTTTCTAAATGTTCCGTAGCAAGAGAATTTAAATAATTATAAGAAGATACGAATTCCTTTGCCTTTTCGATGATTCTTGTGCTGTCAAGACCTAAGTCGATGGAAACAGCTTTGCTTGTAGGAGCTAATAAATCAATTTCCATGGAATTATTAATGGTAATTTCATTGGTAGCAGATACCTTCGGGTCTCCGTTAATGGTGAACTCTGCACAGGTCGCTTCTGAAATAATTTTATTTAACCTCATGCCGGATACGATGCCGGTAGAAGGTGAAATATCAGAAAGCTGAAATTCTGTACCGGTACGTTGGGATTCTAAAATCATGGCACAGCGGTCTTTTTCATATTTTATAGAAGCTTTAATTCCGATATCGGACTGATTAATAAAATTCTTTAAATTTTTCATAATTGTCTGGTTGGAATCCGTCTTCTTTGTGGTAATCTGGTAATGATAGGTTTCCTCATCTTTTGTGATGGCAAAAGTATAAGTGCCGGGATGAATACTGGCAGAATCCTTTAATAGCATCTTACCTTCATTTTTCTGTGAAGTAGCAAGGGACTGGACTTCAAAGGAGAGACTTTGTGGTATTTTGGAGTAATCATCAGTAGTCAGCCGTGCTTTCACAAAGTTGACATCAGAAGAATAGAGCGTCTTATCTTCATAAATAGGGTCATCTGTATCAGATAAAAAAGAAGATAAATTTTTCAGTTCCACTGCCGCACTTTTAATTCCAAGAACATAATTCTGGGTATCTTCTGAAAGTGTAATTTTATAAAGAGGGGACTGTTTATTGGCAGATACCATTTTTTTGTATATATTTTTTAATTCTGTACTTTTGTGGGTATCATATTTGGTAGTTGGTTTGGTATATATCTGGCTGAAAGCCTGAGTATAATAATTATAAGAACTTAATAAATTCATAAAACAGCCTCCTTTCATAGTAATGACACGTATGGGTTGTCACTTGCTTTGTATTTTTCAAATCAAAGTCCCCCCAATTATTATAGTTACTTATATTATAAATGTTTTTATAGGCATTGTCTAGTAAAATCGTAGGAAAAAACAATATTTTTATTTATAAGGGTTACTATTGATGAATGTGAAACGTTAAAAACAGCAATAATAGTAGTGAAATTATTTGTAAAAATTACTTGACTTAGCTATGAGGCCTGTGTTATTCTATTATCGCAATGGAAGAGGTCTTTTTTTTATGCCTTAAATTAGTATTAAAACACATTGGAGGTGGAAGTTGTGCGCGTAAAGATCACATTGGCATGTACAGATTGTAAACAACGTAATTACAACATGACTAAGGAGAAGAAAACACATCCTGACAGAATGGAAACTAAGAAGTACTGTAAGTTCTGTAAGTCACACACATTGCACAAAGAAACTAAGTAGTCAGTCAAAGTAAAAGGAAGTGTTCAAATGGGAGATACTGAAAAACAAACAGCAACCCTAAAGCGAAGTAAGTTCCAAGAACTAAAAGGTGAATTCAAAAAAATCATTTGGCCGACGAAGGAAAAACTTGCAAAGCAATCCGTTGTAGTTACTATAGTGACAGTCGTTTTAGGAGTAATCATAGCTGTGATTGATATGGTTATCCAATACGGTATCAATTTCATAGTAAAGTAAGGAGGATTATATGTCAGAAGCTAATTGGTATGTAGTCCATACTTATTCAGGTTATGAAAACAAAGTAAAAGCAGATATCGAAAAGACAATCGAAAACAGAAAGTTGCAAGACCAGATTTTAGAAGTTCAGGTTCCTTTACAAGATGTAGTGGAAGTAAAGAATGGTGCAAAGAAGAACGTATCCAAGAAGATGTTCCCGGGTTATGTTTTAATTAACATGATTATGAACGATACGACTTGGTATGTTGTTCGTAATACCAGAGGTGTTACAGGATTCGTTGGACCTGGGTCAAAACCGGTTCCTCTTACGGACTTGGAAGTACGTCCACTGGGAATTAAGGAAAAAGAAATCGAAATCGACATTGAAGTTGGTGATAACATCAAGGTTGTTTCCGGAGCCTGGGAGGGTACCATTGCCGAAGTGAAGGAAATTAACCAGCATAAGCAGTCCGTTGTTATTGACGTAGAAATGTTTGGACGTGCGACAGCAGTTGAGATTGGATTTTTAGATATCCTAAAGCTCTAATTCCGGACAAGATTGTCGTTGAAAGAATTGGAGTTTTCAGTTTAGACACGTGGGAGGGAAGTTCCCGCAATTACCACAATTTTTAGGAGGTGCGCTATCATGGCGAAAAAAGTAACAGGTTATATTAAATTACAAATTCCAGCAGGTAAGGCAACACCAGCTCCACCGGTTGGTCCTGCACTTGGACAACATGGTGTAAATATCGTTCAATTCACAAAGGAATTCAACGCAAAGACTGCTGATCAGGACGGAATGATCATTCCAGTTGTTATTACAGTTTATCAAGATAGAAGCTTTAGCTTCATTACTAAGACTCCACCAGCAGCTGTATTATTAAAGAAAGCTTGTAAGATTCAATCAGGATCAGCTACACCTAATAAGACAAAAGTTGCAACTATTTCAAAAGCAGAAGTTCAAAAGATCGCTGAACTTAAGATGCCAGATTTAAATGCAGCAAGTCTTGAAGCAGCAATGAGCATGATCGCAGGTACAGCTCGTTCTATGGGTATCACTGTAGAAGACTAAGATACAGTTGATGCGAAAAGATGATAAAGTGGGAGGGTCGCTCCCGATAATACCACAGGAGGTTAATTATTATGAAAAAAGGTAAAAGATATGTCGAAGCTGCAAAGCTAGTAGATAGAAGTGTTGCTTATGAAGCAGCAGAAGCTGTTGCATTAGTAAAGAAATCTGCTAGTGCAAAGTTCGATGAAACAGTAGAAGCTCATATTAGATTAGGTGTTGACGGACGTCACGCTGACCAACAGGTACGTGGTGCGGTTGTATTACCACACGGTACTGGTAAACAAGTTCGTGTATTAGTATTCGCTAAGGGTGATAAGGTTGATGAAGCTTTAGCTGCAGGTGCAGAACATGCAGGTGGAGAAGAATTAATCCCTAAGATCCAAAACGAAGGATGGTTAGATTTCGACGTTGTAGTAGCAACTCCAGATATGATGGGTGTTGTAGGTCGTTTAGGACGTGTACTTGGACCTAAGGGCTTAATGCCAAACCCAAAAGCTGGTACTGTAACTATGGATGTAACTAAGGCAGTTAACGATATTAAAGCAGGTAAGATCGAATACAGATTAGACAAGACAAATATTATTCACGTGCCAATCGGAAAAGCTTCCTTTACGGAAGAACAATTAGCAGACAACTTCCAGACGTTAATAGATGCTATTATTAAAGCAAAACCATCAGCAGCAAAGGGACAATACTTCAAGAGTATTTCTATCTCTTCTACAATGGGACCTGGTGTAAAGGTTAGTGCTGCAAAATTTATTTAATTGATGATTTTGCCATACTGCTCATATAGCAGACAGTAAAGATTATGTAACTATGGACTATCACGTAAGTGATAGTCCTTTTTTTTTATTTGAAAGTGTGATAAAATGTAGCGGTAGTATTTATAATAGTGTTTAATCAGGAATATTTGTGAACAACAGATATGTTATAAAGTGAACAGGTTTAGTAAAGGATGAAGAAAACGTGAAAAAGATATTGGTTATTTTAACTGGAGGTACTATTGGAAGTAAAGTTTCTTCTAATGATATAAATATAGATTCAAAAACAGCCTATTCTTTGTTAGAGAGGTATCGGGAAATTTATGAAAGAGAGACGGAATTTGAAGTTTTAAGCCCATATCAGGTGTTAAGTGAAAATATGGATTTGGAATATTGGATGAAATTATATGAAAACTTAAATAGAATTTCCTATGAGGAGTATGAAGGAATTATTATAACCCATGGTTCCGATACTTTAAGTTATACCAGTAACTTTTTAGGTTACCTATATGCTGAGGTACCAATTCCCATTATTTTAATTGCCAGTAATTATGCATTGACGGATTCAAGAAGTAATGGTTTACTTAATTTTAAGACCGGTGTAGATTTTATCAAGGAGAAAAAGGGGACAGGGGTATTTACCATTTTTTCGAATGATAAAGGAGAAGTGCCGGTTTATTATGCCAATAATATCAAGGAATCAGATCCTTATTTTGATCAATTTTCCACCTTTGATGGTCAATATTATGATGTAAAAATGAAAGATGGCTGGAAAAAGGATTCCTTCGAAGAAGGCAGACAAAGAAAAAAAGAGGTTCAAGAAGAGGAACAAAGGAAGAACCAGAGGGAAATAAATGAAAATGTATCTGCTCAAAATAAAATTGGTACAAATTATGTTTTGTTCAAGGATAACTTTCAGTTAAAAAAGCGGGTGCTGGGAATAAAAATGTATCCAGGACTTGATTTTGATGTTTATGATTTATCGAAAGTAAATGCGGTGCTTTGTTACTTGTATCATTCTGCAACTGCCAGTGTAGAAGGAAGAAACACTAGTGTGATACAGTTTATTAATAAGTGCAAAAAAATGGGAATTCCCGTATTTGCGGCTTCTTTTAAAAGAGGGGAAAAGAGTGGCTATGTTACAAAAAACGAGATATTAAAAGCGGGAGCGATACCACTTTATGACCTTTCTTATGAGAGTGCTTATATGAAATTATTGATTGGTATAAATCAGGGAAGGCTGGATTTGTATCAATGGATGACACAAGATAATTAAGGATAAATGCAATAGAGTGAATTGATACGTATATGTTTGTGAAATGATATGTATATGTTTGTAAAATACTTTGGAATTGGAGGAAAACATGAAGTTCGTACAAAAGATAAAAAACAGCATGAGAATTCATAAAAAATATTTCATAGTATTTTTTGTTTTATTAGGCATTTCTGTAGCTTTAAATATATTTTCACGAACAATACATGGTTTTGCAGATGGATATATAAAATTTGTTTATCCTTTTTCTGTAAACACGTTAGGAAGAATTCATTCTATTGTTCCTTTTTCTGTAGGTGAAGTGTTAATTGTAGTAGGGATTTTATTATTGATTCTGGCAGTCATTATAATTCCATTGTTACTGATATTTTTCAGAGGAAAGATATTTAGAGGGGCAAAAAAGTTTTATGGATTTTTTGCAATGCTTTTAAATGTTATCTTTCTGGTTCAAACTTTAAATTGCTTTATTCTTTATCAAGGAACTACGTTGGAGTCAACCATGGTATCTGAAGACGGATATGAGATCAGTGAGCTGATTGCACTTAGAGAAGAAATTGTAATAAGATTAAATGAATTGGGAATTCAAATGGAACGAGATGCCCATGGGGATTTGATTTATGATGAAGAAGAAGTAAAGCGTGAATGTATAAATGCAATGACACAGTTAGGAAAAGAATATCCTCAGTTATCAGGGTATTATCCAAATCCAAAAAAGCTTTATTTTTCGAAGTTTGTCAGCCAGCAATCGCTTTTAGGTATCTTTTTTCCTTTTAGCATGGAGGCAAATTATAATGGCTTGATGTATGCCTCCAATTATCCTTCTACGATTTGCCATGAATTGTCCCATTTAAAGGGAGTAATTCTGGAGGATGAGGCAAATTTTTATGCTTATCTTGCCTGTATTCAGTCAGAGGATTTATTTTTTCAATATAGCGGATATTTGAGTGTGTTTTATTATGTGGAAAATGATTTGCTTTCTCACATCAGCCAGGAAGAATACCAGACATTAACCCAGGTGGCATCATATGTATACCAGGATGATATTTTTCTTAAGGAAGAAACCTGGGAGGAAATTGAAAAGGAAGCAATACTTGATACGGAAACGGTAGAAGAGGTTTCTGATACATTGACAGAGAAAAGTTTAAACTTAAATGGAGTGGAAGATGGCATGAATAGTTACAGCAGGGTGGTGAAACTGTTACTTGCTTATTATGGTGATAGAGGCAGGAAGTAATGTACTTGTTTGATTTGGAAGGGAAAAAACATGGATAAAAAAGAATTTACAGAGGTTTTATTATATTGGTATGATAGGAATCAACGGATTTTGCCATGGAGAGAAAGCAGAGATCCTTATCGCATCTGGGTATCTGAGATTATGTTACAACAAACCAGAGTGGAAGCGGTGAAACCCTATTATGAGCGGTTTATTGAAACCTTACCGGATATAGAGAGCCTTGCCAATGCCGAGGAAGAAGTGTTGATGAATTTATGGCAGGGACTTGGATATTATAACCGGGTTCGAAATATGCAGATTGCGGCAAAAACTATGGTGGAGAAATTTTCAGGGAAGTTTCCTGATACATATGAAGAAATTCTTTCGTTGAAAGGAATTGGGGAATACACGGCGGGAGCAGTTTCTTCTATTGCTTATGGAATACCGGTTCCGGCAGTGGATGGAAACGTACTTCGGGTGTTTTCCAGGATTTTGGAAAATTACGAAGATATCCTAAAGCAATCCACCAAGAAGAAAATTACAGAGTATATTTTAGAACTAATGCCGAAGGAGAGAGCCGGAGACTTTAATCAGGCAGTAATGGAGTTAGGGGCCATGGTATGTATTCCCAACGGTGCCCCTTTATGTGAGCAATGTCCGGTGGCGTCTTGCTGCATTGCAAGAAAAAAAGACCTGTTAGACTGTATCCCGGTGAAAAAGAAAAAGACTCAGAGGAAAATAGAGAAAAGATTCCTGTTTGTAATGGAGTATCGGAATGAAGTGGCTATTATAAAAAGGAAAAATAGCGGACTGTTAGCAGGACTTTGGGAATTTCCCAATGTAGAGATTGGAAAAATCGATGGGAGTAAAGAGGAAATAATGAGACATTCCCTAGAAAGATTCGCAGTGTGTGATTATGATTTGATAGAAGAAAAAGAGGGAAAACATATTTTTAGCCACATTGAGTGGCAGTTAAAGGCAGTTAAAATTAAGATAAAGGAAAAACCAAAAGATAAAAAGTTAGTATTTGTGAAGAAAAGTGAGATTGAAGATTATGCGATTCCTACAGCATTTAAATTAGGAAAGGATTTATTGAAAGATCATGGGTAATTACGAAACTTATTTTGTTTCATTGTGAGTTATCGATGATTTCGAAATTTTTCTAAATAACGAAAGACAGAGGTGGAAATATGAGTCGTTTTATGGTGCACCAGTATGGAAGAAAAGTAAATTATTATGAAACGGATCAAATGGGGGTGGTACATCATTCTAATTATATCCGTTGGATGGAGGAAACCAGGGTCGCATATTTAGAAAAGATTGGAGTGGGATATGATAAAATGGAGGCAGATGATGTCATTTCTCCTGTTTTATCTGTAAATTGCGATTTTAAGAAGCCACTTAAGTTCGGAGAGGAATTTAGTATTGATTTATATGTTACATTATTTGACGGCATCCGTTTGCAGTTTGAATATGAAATTAAGCGGGATGGGGAAATTTGTGTTTTGGGAAAATCAAGTCATTGTTTTGTTGACAGGAAATTCAGGCCTATGCATTTAAAGAAATCAGCGAAGAAGTATTATGATATTTTTATGGAATCTTTGGAAACCAAGGGGGATGATGTATGGAATTAGAATTGGTGCTCGGAAGAAGTGGATATGGAAAGACCCATTATTTGATGGAGTCTTTGATTCAGGAAGCAGTAAAGCATCCGGAACAAAAGTATTTTGTGGTAGTGCCGGAGCAATATACCATGCAGATGCAGCGGGAGATTATTTTGATGCATCCGAACAAAGGGGCAATGAACATAGATATTTTAAGTTTTCACCGTCTTGCTTATCGAATTTTTGATGAACAATGTGTGGATACGAAAGAAATGCTTTCTGAAATTGGAATGAATATGATGCTTCGGAAAGTATTAGAAGAAAATAAGAAGCAGTTATGTTATTTTACCGGTTCTTTTTCTTCCGCCGGATTTATTGACAAAATGAAATCCATGCTCAGTGAGTTTGTACAATACGAAGTAACACCGGGAAAAATTCTTACTATGAGTGAAAGATTGGGAGAGGGAAGTGCATTATGTTATAAATGCAAAGATCTTGCCTTGATTTATGAAGCTTTTTTAAAAGAAGTAGAAGGAAAATATCTGGTGGGAGAACAAATTCTTTATGAATTAGGAAATCTGATTCCTGGTTCAAAAATGTTACAGGGGGCGACCATTTATTTGGATTCCTATACCGGATTTACGCCAATACAATATACTTTATTAGATCAGCTTATGAAATATGTAAAGAAAATAGTATGCACCTTAACTATGGAGGAAGCGACAATAAAAGGAAAGGTAAAGGAACATCAACTTTTTTATTTTAGTAAAATTGCAGCTACCAAATTAAAAGAATTGGCAATCCGCCGTGGGGGAGAAATAAAGGAAACCTATTTAAATACACCATATCGTTTTCAGGATTCTAAGGAATTGTTAAATTTGGAGAGGAGTTTGTTTCAGTATCCCTTTACTACATGGGAGGAAGAGACAAAGGATATCAAGCTGGTTTCTGTGATGAACCCGAAAGAGGAAATGGATTTTGCGGCGAAAACCATTGCCCGGATGGTACGTAGTAATCATTATCATTATCGTGATTTTGCGGTTATTTGTGGTGATTTGGAAGGTAGTCGGAAGGAAGTAGAAAGCATTTTTACAAAGCTGGATATTCCATTCTTTTTTGATCAAAATCAGCAATACAGCCAGCATCCATTGATGACAGGAATTTTAGGCGTACTGGAAATGATAGAAAAAAACTATTCTTATGAGTCTGTTTTTTTATATTTAAAATCGGGAATTTCACGGCTTGATTCTAGTCAGGTGGAGGAATTGGAAAACTATATTCTTGCTACCGGAATACGTGGAAAAAACAGGTATCAAAGAGAGTTTAAAAGAAGACTCAGATACATGCAGGAGGATTCTTTAGAAAAAATCAATGAAATACGTAGTATTTTGATAGATGAGGTTTCACAATTAGAAGAAGCAATTGGTAAAAAACATGTTACGGTAAGAGAAATAGTAAAAGCATTATATGATTTTATAGTAAATCATGAGATGTATGAAAGGATTCGTAAGCGTTGTGAAGTCTTGGAAAATAAGGGAGAGATAGCCAAGGCTAAGGCAGATAGTAAGCTCTACAAAAAAGTAATGGAGCTTTTTGATGAAATGGTAACCATATTGGGAGAGCAAGAACTTCCGCTAAAGGAAGTAAGGCAGATATTAGAAACAGGTTTTTCCGGGATTTCTGTTGGAGTGATTCCGCCGAGTCTGGATCAGGTTATTGTTGGAGATATGCAACGAACCAGAATTAGTAATATAAAGGTATTGTTCTTTTTGCATATGAACGATGGAATTGTGCCAGCGAGTAAGGAAAATTCCGGAATTTTCAATGACATGGAAAGACAAAGCATTGGTGACAAAGGACTAGAACTGGCATTTAACCAGAAAACACAGACCTTTTTTGAACAATATTACCTGTATCTGTGCCTAAGCAAACCAAGTGAGAAGCTTTACCTGTCTTTTTCCAAGACGGGAAGGGATCAAGGCAGCTTAAGAACATCTTATGTATTATCACGTTTAAAGAAAATCTTTCCACAAATTACCGTGATAGGAAATGTGGAACCAAAAGGAGAATTTACGTTAGAACATTTTCTTGAAAGGTTTTTGTTACTTTGGAAAAAAGATTCTCTTACGAAAGAAGAGGAAAAAGAACTTGCCCTGCTTTATGGCTTTTTAAATGAAAGAGAGGATGCAAAAAGAATTTTATCTCTTATGATACAGGGAAAGCAATATAAAAATGAAGAGTTAGGTTTGGAAAAAGAAACAGCAGGTAAGCTTTATGAGCTATACAAAAATTATAGTGTTTCCCTGCTGGAACGATATGCCGAATGTCCCTTTTCTTATTTTGTGCGATATGGGCTGGAATTAAAAGAAAGAGAAGAATACAAGGTTAACAGCATGCAGTTAGGTACAATTTTTCATGATGTTATAGATATGTTTTCAAAAGAGGCAACAGACCATGATTTATGGAAAAGTTTAAAGGATCAGGAACGGGACGCAAAAATAGAAGAATTAGTGGATCAGGTGGTTGCAAAATATGATACTGATATTTTTGAAAGCAACAGCCGGAATCAATATATGCTTCATCATATTAAACGTATTTCTAAAAGAACTGCCTGGGCATTACAAAAACAGATATTAAGAGGAGATTTTAATCCGGCCCATTTTGAATTATCCTTTGAACATAACCGGAACATTTTGACGGATACTGTCATTGAAACGGAAGGGAATTCTTTGGAATTAAAGGGCATTATTGATCGTGTTGACCGGTATGAAGATGAGGATAAGGTTTATTTAAAAATCGTGGATTATAAATCCGGAGCCACTACCTTTGATTTGGTGGATTTTTATGCCGGAATCCGTATGCAGCTGATTATTTATATGAATGCCATGATGCAGATAGAAAAAAATAAACAAGAGGAAAAGCAGGTGATACCAGCCGGATTTTTCTATTATGAATTAAAAGACCCTTATGTGGAACGAAAAGAGAAGGAAAGTATAGAAGATACGTTATTGAAAGAGTTGAAATTAGAAGGATATGCGAATCTGGACTATAGCTGTATTTCACATTTGGAAAGTGCAGCAGATGGAAAGAAACTGGTAATTCCGGTTTCCTATACGAAAGCAGGAGAAATTTCGGCTAATTCAAAAGTACTTTCCAATGACAGTATAAAAATGCTGCAAAATTATGCGAAGTATAAGGCGGAAGAAATAGTTGCTTCCATTCAGGAAGGAGAAATTGAAATTAATCCGGTTCGTACGGATGATAAGAATCCTTGTGAATATTGTGGCTACAGTGGAATTTGTCATTTTGATGCAAGAATCAATGGATGCCGGGATTATAGAAAACTGACAAAAGTAAAAGCCATGGAACTTATGGGAGAGGAAATAGAAAAAAGAAAGGAGGAAAAATAAATGCCAGATTGGACCAGGGAACAAAGAAGGGTGATTGATGCAAGAAATCAGAATTTATTGGTTTCTGCGGGGGCTGGTGCCGGTAAAACAGCAGTTTTAGTAGAACGAATGATGAATCGGATGATGGATAAGGAACATCCGGTGGACGTGGATCGTTTTTTACTAGTAACTTTTACAAAGGCTGCAGCTTTTGAAATGAGGGAACGGATTGGAGAAACCATTGAAAATAAGATGAAAGAAGAAGTTGCCAATGATTTTTTGGCAAAGCAGCTTTCTCTTTTGCCTAATGCCCAGATTATGACGATTGACAGCTTTTGCTATCAATTAGTAAAATCTCATTTTTTAAAAGTAGGGTTAGATCCGAATTTTCGAATTGGAGATGAATCGGAACTGACTATTTTAAAAGAAAAGGCAATGCAGGAAGTGTTAGAAGAAGCTTATGAGCAAAAATCACCGGAATTTTTAGCCTTTGTGGAAAGTTTTGTATCAGGAAAAACAGATGCCGTATTAGAGGAAATGGTAGAAAATTTGTATGAATACTGTTCTAGCGATCCAAGACCGGAGAAATGGCTAGAGCGAGCCAAAGAGTTATTTTCGATTCAGTCAAGGGAAGAGTTAAGCAAAGAGCCATGGATTCAATTCTGTATAAGATACGCAAAGGAAAGGTTGGCAGAAGCAAAAGAACTGGAACTTAGGATATTAAAACTGACAGAAAAACCGGGTGGCCCATATACGTATAGCACTACGGTACGGGAGGATATTTCTATCATAGATGAATTGCTCGCTGTTTCTGATTTTGATGAGATGGTAAAAATTCTGAAAAATCTAAAATTTCCAACCCTTGCCAGAAAAAAGGATGATATGCAGGAACATCTGATTAATTCTGCAAAGGAATTAAGAGAAACTGTGAAAAAGATAGTAAAAAATCTGGGTGAGCAGATGTTTGCAAAGTCTTTAGAGGGAATCATGGAAGAAATCAGAGAGCTGGCTCCGGTAATGAATGGTTATATCGAGGTCTGTACCCGGTTTTTGGAAAAGTATCTGGAATTGAAACAGGAAAAGAATTGTTATGATTTTAGTGATGTGGAACATTTTGCTTTAGAAATTCTGATAGAAAGTTACGATGAAGACGGGAGTTTTGTTCCAAGTGATGTGGCACAGGAATTGTCAGATTATTATGAGGAAATCATGATTGATGAGTATCAGGATAGTAATTATATTCAGGAATATATTCTTTCTGCCATTGCCAAAAACAAAGAAGGCCAGAAGAATCGTTTTATGGTAGGGGATGTGAAGCAAAGCATTTATAAATTCCGTATGGCAAAACCGGAAATTTTCATGAGTAAATATCACGATTATAAAAATTCTGATAAGAATGGGGAACTGATAGAATTAAGGGATAATTTCAGAAGCAGGCACGCACTTCTTATGGACATAAACCATATTTTCAAAAGTATCATGAAGGAGAGTATGGGGGGAATTGAATATGATGATTCGGTGGCTTTAGCAACAGGTTTTCCATATCCTGAAACAGTAGAAAAAGCAGGGGGGAAGACGGAACTGATGGTTGTAATTCAAGGGGAAGAAACGGAGCTTTCCCAGAGTGAATTAGAAGCCAGAATGATTGCAAACAAGATAAAAGAAATGCTTTTTGGTGAACATCCCCAATATGTTTATGATAAGAAGAAAAATGCGTACCGTAAAGCCATGTACAAAGACGTGGTAATTTTACTTCGAGGTCTGAAAGGATGGTCGGATGTGATGGAAGAGGTATTGTTGGAGGAACAGATCCCTTGTTTTACAGACTCTTCAAAAGGATATTTTCAGACTATGGAAGTAAAAACCATGCTGGCATTTTTGAATATCATTGATAACCGTTACATTGATATTGAACTGGTGACAGTTTTAAAAAGTCCAATTGTGGGGCTTTCTTCTGAAGAATTGGCGAAAATCAAGATTTATTCTAAAGAAAATAAGAAGATTTCTTTTTTTGAAAGAATGGAACAATATGCAATTCAAAGCGAGGATATACTTTCTGAAAAAATAAAAAATTTCCTTCAGGTGCTAGATGAGATAAAACGTGAAAAAGAAGTATTGTCTTTGGGAGAACTCATTCATTTTTGCTATGAAAAAACAGGATATTTATATTATGTCAGAGCCATGGAAAAGGGAGAAATCAGGGAAGGAAATCTTTATTTTCTGATGGAAAAAGCGAAGGCCTTTGAAAAAGCAGAAAAAGGTGATTTGTTTCACTTTTTATCCTATATGAGGAAAATTCGTGAACATGATGTGGACTTTGGAGAAGCTAAATTATTAGGCGATGAAGAAGATGTAGTACGTATTATGAGTATTCATAAAAGTAAGGGATTGGAATTTCCGATTTGTTTTGTCAGTGGACTTGGTAGAAAATTTAACCAGATGGATTTACGAAAGAATATTGTGATTCATCCGGATTTTTATCTGGCCGGATTTGTTTATAATATAAAAGAAAGGATAAAAGAAAAGAGCGTCATAAGGTCTATTTTTAACAAACATCTGTTGTTGGAAAACTTAGCAGAAGAAATCAGAATTCTTTATGTTGCTATGACAAGAGGAAGGGAAAAACTTATATTAACAGGGTGTCAAAAGAAATGTTCGCCGGAACTGGATTTATGTCTTGGTTATATGAAAAAGGAAACGGAGGATAATTCCGGACTAGATTCCTGTCACTTAAAAGGTGTTACATTAAGCGAATTAGAGTTTCAAAGTTCTTACCTGGATTGGATTCTTAGTGTTTTATCGAAAGAAATAGGGAAATATGAAGTTTCCATCGTAACAATGGAGGATCTGGTGCAGAAAAAAGCGGAAGTTATCATAAAAGAAACCATTCGTTTGGATAAATTAAAAAATCTTGCGAAAAGGGAAAAGGATTCTGAGGAATGGAAGGAACGGAAAAGGGAATTAGAATGGAATTATCCATTCTATCCGGAAACCATCCAAAAAGGAAAATATTCAGTATCAGAATTGAAGAAATTAGGGATGGATCTGGAAAAACGTCAGGAAGAAAAGGAAAAGCTTTTTGATAAAAAAACACCAGAGGATGAAATTCCATGTCCAGACTTTTTAGCTGAAAAAGAAGGGTTAAAACCTGCGAAACGAGGAACTTTGGTTCATAAATTATATGAAATGATGGATTTTCGGAAAATAAGCAGTGCAAAAGAATTGGAAAATACCGCTTCAAAGTTGGTTTCGGAGGGAAAAATATCAAAGGAAATATTAAGCTGCATCAATTTTCAAAATTTGTATCATCTTTTTGAGACAGAATTAGGAAAGCGAATGAAAGTAGCAGATGAAAAGGGGAAGTTGTTTAAAGAGGCACAATTTATGTCAGCCATGCCGATGTCAGAAATTGATCCGAAATCGGATTTAAAGGAAATGGTTTTAGTACAAGGAATCATTGATTTATATTTTGAGGAAGAAGACGGATTAGTGCTGGTAGATTATAAAACGGACAGGGCCTGGGGAAAATTAAGTGAAGAATACTTAATAAAATTATACAAGGATCAGATATGGTATTATAAAAAAGTGTTAGAACAGCTGACAGGGAAAAAGGTGAAGGAGAGTTATATTTACTCTTTTACTTTGGAAAAAGAAATAAAAGTAGATTTTGGAGGTTAAAAATGGAAGGAAGAAATGCAAAGGAACTAGAAGGTATTACCATGCTTGGAAGCAAAAAGACGGAATATCCAAAGGATTATGACCCGAGGGTGTTGGAGAGTTTTATAAACAAACATCAGGGGAATGATTATTTTGTAAAATTTAATTGTCCGGAATTTACCAGTCTTTGTCCCATGACCGGACAGCCGGATTTTGCAACGATTTATATTTCTTATGTACCGGATATTAAGATGGTGGAAAGCAAATCACTTAAATTATATTTATTTAGTTTCCGGAATCATGGGGATTTTCATGAGGATTGTGTGAATATTATTATGAAAGATTTGATTGCATTAATGGAACCTAAATACATCGAAGTATGGGGAAAATTTACCCCAAGAGGGGGGATTTCCATTGATCCGTATTGTAACTATGGAAAACCTGGAACAAAATGGGAAGAGGTGGCGTGGAACCGTCTGGCAAACCATGATTTGTATCCGGAAACAGTAGACAATCGTTAATCTTAAGAAGTGTAAAAATAACCTCAATCATTTAGGGCTTTAAATCAGAATAGATAAAAGCTATAAAATGATTGAGGTTTATTAATTAGTGTCAAAAGGTATTTTGACGCTGTTTTTTATATTTAATTCTTATTTCCAATATTCCAAGGTTTTGTTATCGATATTTGGACAAAGGGTAATTAATACATTCATAATCTCGTCAATTTCCTTTTCATCATGAAAAATAAATTCATTTAACATTTCATTATGATCGGATAAGGTTAATTTATAACTTGGTGTCAATTTGTCTGCCCATTTTTTCTTTGGGAGAATATGTTTGGAAATATATAATATTTTTGCAATTTTAATGATAATCGTGTCAGTTAAGGTAGTATATATCATATAATCGTCTGTAATTAAAATATTGGTATTCCTATATACCAGGCTATGATAACATTGCATATTTATGGTTTTAATATAATAACTGATGTCTCCATAGGAAGACAGATTCTTTCCCATAGTACTCTTTTCCGGATGAAAATAATAATAAAAGGATAGGAAGATATTAAATGTGCTTAATAACAATGGTATCAGTAAAATGCACCAGGTGACAATATGGGAAAAATAAGGATAATGAATCTCGTTGATGTAATATGGCAGGGCAATTTGGGATAAAGCCTCTGGTTCCAAGGCGGAGTCTTTTGAAAATTCACTGACAAAAGACTGATAAATCGTTCCTCCTTCTTCTACCTTACCTTTAATGGAACTGTTTTCTATGAACTTAGGTAATTCTTTGTTTTTTACTAGAACAAAAAGACATTTATTCTCTAAAAAGGTGTAATAATATCCTCCTTTGATACTGCCTTTTTCCTTGTATGCATACCCGGTAAAGGTTAAGGAAGAAACGGATAATTTAACACAGCCATTTCCGGTTTCTACATTTTCAGAAATTTCCTGAAGGCTGCTTACTTCGGTAGAAGTCAATTGACTAAAAACAGGATATTTTATAAAAATAAAACTTAATATACAAAGAATCAGTATGGAAGGAAAACAGCGAAAAAAACAATTTTTAATTTGAAATATTTGCAGGGTGTAATGCTTCATGTGAATTCCTTTCCATTGTTTTAAAACAAAATAATTTCCTCTCCAATTTTACCATAATATGTTTCTTCTTGTTTTTCAGGGATGATACTACCATCACTTATTTCTGTTAATTCTTTTGTTATCTTATTCTGAATATCTAGAGGGAGTAGTATTTTGAAAAAAATATCTTCCTGATAATTTGTGTCTAAAACAGAAATTTGATTCATACCAAATAAATATTGTATCTTACCAAGAAGGGAATAATCGGTTTTAAAAGTAAAGACATTTCCAAGGTATTTATCTATGATGACACTATTTGCAAGTCCCTCTTTTGCAGCTGCAGTATATGCTCGCACCAGTCCTCCGGTGCCTAATAAGGTTCCGCCAAAATACCTTGTTACTACAATTAAGGTATGAAATAATTCATTTGTGGTAATGATTTCTAATATAGGTTTTCCGGCGGTGCCTGAAGGTTCGCCATCGTCGCTGAAACGAAGAATGGCGGGAGTGCCACAAAGACTGTATGCGAAACAATGGTGTCTTGCATCATAGTGTTTTTTCTTAATTTGTTCTATTTTAGCGATGGCATCATCCTCTGAAGTAATGGAAAATACATTGGCAATAAAACGGGACTTTTTTTCCACGTATTCTCCTGTGCCATCCTGATATATGGTTCGGTAATATTGTAACATAATGAAAGTCCTTTCGAAATTGATGGGTTCCGGTAAAAGAAATAAGCCTTTCTATGGGCATTTCCCAAATGGATGTTAGGATTCTTTTTTTCGGAACAGTTTCATTTTATAATATATTTTTTGTTTCGTAAAGCGAAAAAAAGCCGGGATAAAATAAAAATAAATTTTCCTTTATTAATGGAAACAAATTTGCTATAATGGAGAAATGAAAAGGAGGAAGCAAAGTGAACTACAATCAAAAATCGGCGAAAAAGAAGCAAAAATCATTAGTTTCTAAAGCTGGTAAGAATAAAAGAAAAATTGGTGTATGGTGTTTCAAAGGCTTGATTGTTGGATTTCTGGCTATTGTAGTCATGGGAATTGGTGCCGGATTTGGTATGTTTCGGGGAATTATAGATAATGCTCCGGATATTGATGCTATAGATGTCCAGCCGGAAGGGTTCCAGACCACGATTTATTATGAAGATGGTACAGAAGTAAAAACTTTATCCAGATATGATTCTAACCGTGTCTATATGAAATATAACGAAATGCCTAAGATTTTAGTAGATGCTTTTGTGGCGATCGAAGACGAACGTTTTTGGACTCACAACGGCATAGACATGAAAGGTATTTTTCGAGCTGCTGTTTCCGGTGTAAAAAACGGATTTAAATTTGATCAGGGTGCAAGTACCATTACACAACAGTTAATTAAGAATAATGTATTTGATGTTGGTTTGAACGAGAGTGGTATCCAGAAACTGGAACGTAAGATTCAGGAACAATACCTGGCAATTGAACTTACAAAGAAAATGAGTAAAGAAGATACTATTGAGTATTACTTAAATACCATAAATTTAGGACATGGTGCTCATGGTGTGGAAGCGGCAGCAAATACTTATTTTGGAAAGAGTATTTCAAATTTGACCATTTCGGAATGTGCTGTTTTGGCGGGAATTCCTAAGAGTCCTACGAAATATGATCCCATCGCACATCCGGAGAACAATGCAGTCCGTAGACAGATTGTACTAGATTATATGCTTGAACAAGGTTATATTACCCAGGAAGAATATGATGAGGCTGTGGCGGATAATGTTTATGAAAGAATCCAGTTTTATGATGAACAGCAGTCACAGGAAAGTGATATCAACAGTTATTTTGTGGATGCCGTAATTGAACAGGTAATTGATGATCTGATTGCAATCGGATATACAGAAACCCAGGCTTCAAATGCCATTTATACAGGAGGGCTTAGTATTTATATTACCCAGGATCCTGAAATTCAGGCAATCTGTGATTCGGTTGTAAATAATCCGGAATATTATTCCGGAAGTACAGAAGTTTCTTTGGAATGGTTGTATTCAGTAGAAAGGGCAGATGGAACAGTAGAGAATTATTCCCATACTAATATTTTAAGTTATTATTCCAAAATAGATCCTAATTTCTCATTGATTTTTGGCAATGAGGATAAGGCAAAAGCCATTGTAGAGGAATATAAGGGAATTATCGCCCAGGAGGGGGATGTTTCCCTTGGAGAAAGTATGAAGACCACCATTCAGCCACAATCGTCCTTTGTTTTAATGGAACAAAGTACAGGAAAGGTTCTGGCTTTAACAGGTGGACGTGGCGAAAAGACCACGAACCGTTCTTTAAACCGAGCAACTCAGGCAAAGAGACAACCGGGCTCAACTTTTAAAGTATTAGCAGCCTTTCTTCCTGCAATTGATACAGCAGGAAAGACGTTAGCTACAGTTTATGATGACTGTGAATACTACTATGGTAATAATACCTCAGGTAAGATGGTACGGAACTGGTATGGTTCGTCTTATCTTGGTTATTCTACTATAAGACAGGCCATTGAATATTCTATGAATATTGTTGCGGTAAAATGTCTTGCAGATGTAACACCGGACGTAGGTTTTGACTATATGAAAAATATGGGAATTACCACCTTGGTAGACAGCAGAACCGGAAGTGATGGAAGAGTGTATTCTGACCGGCAGCTGGCAACTGCGTTGGGTGGTATTACAGATGGTGTATTGAATATTGATATTACGGCTGCTTATGCATCCATTGCAAATCAAGGTGTATATAATAAGCCGATTCTATATACCAAAGTATTGGATCATGACGGAAATGTGATTTTAGAGAATACTCCTACTTCTACAAGAGTCATGAAAGAGTCTACAGCGTGGTTAATTACCAGTGCCATGAAGGATGTTGTGACCGGCTCGAGAGGTACAGGAGGAAGAGCTCGTCTTAGCAGTGGAATGCCGGTAGCAGGTAAAACAGGTACTACTTCAAATGAATATGATTTGTGGTTCTGTGGATATACCCCATATTATACAGCTTCTGTTTGGATGGGATATGATATAAATACAGAATTAAATACGGTTTCCGGTCATTTACTTATGTGGAAAACGATTATGGATCAGGTAATCGAACTGAAACAACAGGAAGTGATAAATTTCCCAAGTTGTTCTGATATTACCTCTGCCGCGATTTGTCAAAAGTCCGGACTTTTGGCCATTGATGGAATTTGTGATAGTGATCCAAGAGGAAGTCAGGTAAGAGTTGAGTATTTTGCAAAAGGAACAGTTCCTACAGAAACCTGTAATCATCATGTTAAAGTAAAGATATGTAATGATACAGGACTTCCGGCTACAGAATTTTGTCCTGATGTTTCGGAAAGGATTTATATTGTCCGGGAAGAAGGAAATGAGGATAAAGCTACTGCAGATACTCCGTATCAGTTACCGAAGAAATTTAAAGATACAACTTGTGATATTCATTTGACTCCGGAATCTTTGAATGTGGAAACTGATTTCGTGTTAGAAGGAGATGGAGGCGAAGGACCGTTTACGGTTGTTACCTCTATTGGAGAGGGTGGAACTGTCAGCATAGGGTCTTCATCTGTTCCAAGAGGAGGTTCTTTACAGTTTATTGTTATACCAAAGGATGGTTATCAGATAGATAAAATTTTGGTAAACGGAAAAGAACCAAAAGCATATCATGACTCTAATTCGTATGTTGTGGGACAGGTTCGCCAGAATCTTCAGATTACAATTTCTTTTGTACCTAAGCAGGAACCGACTACAGAAGAGCCTTCTATAAGTACACAAGAGCCAACGACAGAATCTGTTTCAAGTGAAGTAACTTCAACAGAATAAGAATATTTGAACAAAGTGTGCCCCTGCACACTTTGTTCTTTTTTATCTATATGAATTAAATGTCTGAAAAAAGACATTTAAGGGCTGGATTATTGTTTCATTTTTGGAGAAAAAACAAGAGCTGCTAAATAGGAAAAGATAAGGGCAGCACTGGTACCGGCTGCAGCAGCTTGAAAACCACCCCGAAACAATCCTAAAAAACCATCTGTATCTATGGCTTCTTTGATTCCTTTCCAAAGATTAAATCCAAAACCGGTTAAAGGGACTGTAGCGCCACATCCTGCCAATTTGGAGAAGGGTTCATAAATCCCTAATGCACCAAGAACAGCTCCGATGATTACTAGGATTACCATGACACGTCCTGGCATCAGCTTTGTTTTTTCAATTAAGATTTGTGTCAGTATACATATAATTCCGCCGGAAATAAAAGCATTTATATAGTCCATATTGTTTACACCCTTTCAAACATAATACCATGAGCAATGGAAGGAATATTTTGTCCTTCGTTAAAACTAACAGTGGACAATAGAGCTCCTGTTGGAACAAATAAGATTCGTTTCCATACTTTCTTTTTTAATTGTTCAAAAATATAACCACACAGGGTAGAGGCACAACATCCACAACCGGACCCCCCACTATGCGTATCCTGCTTTTCATTATCGTAGATTTCAATTCCACAATCCATGTGAAGGTGACTGATTTCATATCCATTGTCCCTTAATAACTTAAATAAAATTTCCTGTCCGATGTAGCCTAAATCTCCCGTGATGATTTTATCGTAGTAATCAACAGATAAATTAAAGTCAGTGAGATTCTGATAAATAACATTGCACGCAGCAGGAGCCATTGAGGCACCCATATTCATGGAATCGCGAATCCCATAGTCCATGATTGTTCCGGTGGTAATACCTGTAATTTTTATGTCACTTTCTTCGGAAGATAAAACAACAGCTCCACTTCCCGTAACCGTCCATGTAGCACTTAAAGGACGTTGGTTACCATATTCTAAAGGAAAACGGAATTGCTTTTCGGCACTGGCGAAATGGCTGGAAGTTACAGCTGTGGCAAAGTCTGCAAAACCACCGGAAATACACATGGAAGCTAAGGATAAAGATTCCCCCATAGTGGAACAGGCCCCGTAGAGGCCAAAAACGGGAATATTTAAGTCTTTCACTCCGAAGGTACTTCCGATTAACTGACCTAGTAAGTCACCGGCAAATAAATAACGTATTTGTTCAGGCTTTAAATTCCCTTTTTTGATGGCAGTTTTAATGGCTAGCGTGACTAACTGGCTTTCGGCTTCTTCCCAGGTATTTTGACCTAATTCAAAATCTTTGGTTATCATATCAAAGTAGGATGCAAGAGGCCCTTCTCCTTCTTTCGGTCCTACAATGGATGCATAAGAGTGAACATAGGGTGTTTTTTCGAAAGCAATACTTTGTTTTCCTTTTTGAATCTTTGTATTCTGCATTATAATACCCCCAGACTTGATAAAATATAGTAGATAAAGCCAAGAACAAAAGAAGAAAAAATACCATATAAGATAACTGGTCCGGCGATAGTAAATACTTTTACACCAATACCAAAAACCTGTCCTTCTTTTTGAAACTCGATACAAGGAGCAGCTACTGAGTTTGCAAAACCTGTAATGGGAACCAGAGTTCCGGCACCACCTAATTTGGCGATTTTTGGATATATATTAAATCCCGTTAAAATGATACTTAACAATACCAGAGTAATGGTAACATAAGTGCTGGCATCTTCTTTGTTTAAATCCAGATTCGTCTGAAATAAATGAAAAAATAATTGACCTATTACACAGATGAGGCCACCAATCCAGAAAGCATGAAAACAGTTCTTTACGAGAGAATGGGTTGGTGTTACTTGTTTTACATATTGATTGTACTCTTTTTGTGAGGGTTCTTGTTTCATATATCGTTCTCCTTTACATGATAAAATATTGTACAAAGGAACCAATGCCTTTTCCTAATGCAATGCTGATTAAGACATAAGGAAGTCCTTTTCGTATGGAAGCTCTTCTTGAAAAAACCGGAATGGTGTTTGCAACTTCTGCAAGGGCACTTACCAAAGAGCCGACAAAAACGCCAGAGAAAAAACCTAAAATTGCAAGTCCGGCAATACCTAATGGGACAGGTATGGAATATACGGAAATCAGATTTCCGAGAGTGGAACCTAATAAGATAAAAGTTTCATATAATTTTAAATGTTTTATGGTATGGGTTTGTGCCGCAAAACGTGGAAAAATTCCAATGGTGGAAATAAAGGCGATAAATGCTCCGGCGATGATAAGACCGGCGCCAAAACCTAATAACACTAAAAGAACATACTTAATCCACATCAATTTCATTTCCCTTCCTTCCTTCGTTGGTAATTAAAGCTGTATTTACTTCCTGTTCATAGGTACGCATCTGAACTTCTAGTGGCGATGGGTCGGAACTTAAATTTTTATGGGATAAATGATTAAAATATAAAATGACGCCACTTGGAAGTCCAATACAGTAGGAAAGCTGTAATATGGAGGGACCTGATGGGTAGGTTCCCATAAATAATTTGTATAACATAACAAATGTATCGGAGGCATTCACATCTGTATTATAAGAAATAATGGCATAGGCGGAACCTAAAAAGGCAAGAAGGCAGATGAATGTCAGTTTTAGTAATGTTAAAGCTTTGTTTTCCGGTTTTGCTTTTTTAAAGTGTACCAGAATATCAGGTGCCCCAACATTTATAACCTTAACATCGGGATAAATGTTATTTATCTCCTGAATGACTTCTAAAAGAGAAATTGCAAGGTGATTTTCATTCGCCTGGTTGCGATTTGCAATTTTTAAGGTGCTGACATGATTTTTTATGTTTTTATCCTGACAATAAATTTTGGCAAAGTCCCCAATGGTTACATGATCTTTAGTAATTGCGATACTCATTTCTGCTTTTATATATAGGTCAACAGAGTTCATAACAAACTTCCTTTCCAAATATATTAGTGATTCATGAAAATAGTATGGGAAAAAAATGAAATAATATATATGAAAATTATGGAAACTATGGTAGAAAATAATAAGCAAGAAAGATAAAACAGAGGAACGTATAAAAACAAGGAAACGTATAAAAACAAGGAAACGTAAAAACAGAGGGACGTATAAAAATGGATGAGGGGATAAAAGTTGAACGGATGAAAATAGAAAATGGATGAGAAAGAAAATGATAGTGGTAACTTGAATGAATTTATGATAAAATTGTAGAAAAATCCAGTGAGGTGGAAAATGAAAATATTACAAGCGATAAATCTTACCAAATGTTATGATAAAGTACCTGTAGTAAGTCAGGTTTCCTTTGAAATTGAAGAGGGAGAGATATATGGTTTTGTAGGAAAAAATGGTGCAGGAAAAAGCACTGTAATACGGATGATTCTGAATTTTATTAAAAATTATGATGGAAAGATTGTTCTTTTTGAAGAGGAAGAAGTTCATTCAGTAAAACCCATCGGGGGCTTTGTAGAATATCCATCTATCTATCCTTCTATGACAGCTCTGGAAAATCTTATGGTACAGGCGAAGTTATGCCACATGGAAGACAAAGAGAGTCTTCTTAACATTCTAAAGGAAGTTGGACTAAAGAATGATAAAAAGAAAGCAAAATATTTCTCATTGGGAATGAAACAGAGGTTAGCCATTGGGATTGCCCTGGTAGGAAGTCCTAAACTACTAGTTCTGGACGAGCCTATGAATGGTCTTGATCCTATGGGAATCAGGGAAATCAGAGAGTTATTAGTAAAATTAAATAAAAAATATGGTATGACAATTTTTATTTCCAGTCATATGCTTACAGAATTATCAAAAATTGCGACAAAGTATGGTTTTATGAAAGAAGGCAGATTGGTAGAAGAAATTTCAGCAGAGGAACTGGAAGAAAAATTACTTCGGTTAAAAGAAAAAGGAGTGAAAGGTGATTTGCTGGAAGAATATTTTATGATGGTAATGGGGGAACAGTATGAAAGAATTGATTAAGATGGATTTTTATCGATTAAAGAAATCCATGGCACTTAGGGTATGTATCGGTGTTGTAATGGCTGGATTTATTGGAATTACTATTTTATTTAAAGCAGTTCTTTCTTTTTTAGATGTGGCGAAATTAGAGGCTGCCGGAGGTGATGAAACGGAACTAGAAGCGTTGCAGGTTATGGATGCCTATAATTTTACATTAATTGGTCTATCATTTGCTCAGATTTTAGGAATTATCATTTGTGTTTTTGTTGCAATTTATGTTGCGGGAGAGTTTCAGCAAAGAACCGTTAATCTGGCTGTTTTAAAAGGGTATAAGAGAGGACAGATTTACCTTTCAAAACTTTTAAACACCATGCTTGGAGTTGCTGTAATTTACATAATTTCTTTTGTTTCAGTTTTTCTTACTGCAGGAGTTTGTTTTGGTTTCGATTTCGATATAGAAGGGTCTTTGGACCGCTTCCTTCTTGTAGTTTTATTGGATTTGATATTATATGTCTCTTTAGCTGCCTTTTTTGTCATGATTTCTTTTTTAACTACTCACGAAGGTGCAGCCATGACCATAGGAACGGTTCTTTTGGTTTTACTTACTACAGGATTTTCGGTAATAGATTCTTCCATCAATGGAAATTCAAACATTCCTTTTAGTGAAGAAACCAGAAGTGGAAAGTATTGGATTGCAACTGTAATAGAGGATTTTTCTTATTTGGAAATTGAAAATTATGAAGTACAGTTTGCAGTTGTTTTATCTATAGGTTATTTGTTAGTTAGCAGTTTGTTAGGCATTTTGTATTTTAGAAAAAAAGATTTGAAGTAGAACAGGGCGTTTTGAGTGGCTTAAAGTAATAAGGTATTTGGATGGATATAGTAAGTGTAAGGTTTAAAAATACAATTTTATTTCTAAGATATGAAGCATAAACTATTGAAATTCGTTTGATTTTAAGGTATGATGAAGGCATGTTTTATGATTAGGGAGGAAAAATATGAGCAATGGAAATGAATTTTATGATTTAACCGATTCACCAATAGTGATCAATAACACAAATGTAAAAAAACCAAAGAAAAGTGGCGGCGTAAACGTTAATTTTAAGGGATTTTTCAAAATCATCGTTATAATTGCGATTATAGCAGTGGTTTATCATTATGGTAAAGCCTGGATTGACGAATATAAACGACCGGAAATCAAAATTGAAACAACATATTTAAAATCAAATGAACAGCTGGAACAGACATTTGGCACCGCTTTTGTTGAGAATAGCGCTATTATGGATGAATTCTTTATGAATGCTATTGGTTATCATGTATATGGAACGGAGAATGTATATGTTGTGGATACACCGGCACAGGGACGTTTTGGAGTATTGGTAAATGGAGATGATAAGAAAAATAAACTCTTCGGCGTTGGTATTGGAGATCCACTTTCTGAAATAGAAGTTGATTTTACCTTTGACACAGATGCCTCTACAGATTATGAATTAGCCGGAGGTAAATCAGCCAGACTTTATGAAAGTGAGAATGGAAAAGAGTGTGTGATTATTGTGAGTGATGCATCAGGTGATATAACATCTATGATTTATATTAATAATTATGTAATATACAAATCACTTACAACATTAAAATAAAAATCCGGGATATGTTGAGAGGCATTGAGGATAATGAAGAAAAAGGCTTTTATGGAAAATCAGCATAACAGCTGATTTTTCGTTGCTGTTTATACCAAAGGGATGTTTGGTATGAAAATTAGAAAATAATAAGAAAGGAAAATGCATACCTTTTTGTTTTTCTTCAGAGAGTGTGCATGGTTTTTAATATGGCAAATGTAATTTCAGACGATACCATTGAATATGTGGGTATTTTAGCAAAACTTGAACTGGATAAGGAAGAAAAAGAACAGGCAAAAAAAGACATGGAGAGTATGCTGGATTATATAGACAAGCTAAATGAACTGGATACAGAAGATGTAGTCCCTATGAGCCATACCTTTTCTGTTCATAATGTATTTCGTGAAGATATTGTAACCAATGGAGACGACAGGGAGAATATGTTATTTAACGCTCCAGAACAAAAAGATGGTGCTTATCAGGTGCCAAAGACTGTAGAATAGAGGTGAATTCAGTGGAACTTACTAGTTTAACAGCGGTAGAGCTTGGGAAAAAAATAAAAGCAAAAGAAGTGTCTGTAGTGGAAGCTGTGGAGGCAGTGTTCGCCCAGATTGAAAAATCAGAGAAAGACTTAAATTGTTATGTCACTTTGGATAAAGAAGGTGCGTTGGAAAAAGCTGCAAAGGTCCAAAAACAAATTGACGCAGGGGAACTTACAGGACCGTTAGCAGGTGTACCGGTGGCTATAAAAGATAATATGTGTACGAAGGGTATGCTTACAACCTGTAGTTCAAAAATACTAAGTAATTTTAATCCTACTTATACGGCAGAGGCTGTAAAAAATTTAGAGGATGCAGGTGCAGTGATTATAGGTAAAACCAATATGGATGAATTTGCTATGGGAAGTACGACAGAAACTTCTTATTATGGTATTACCAGAAATCCATGGAATGGGAATCATGTGCCAGGAGGTTCTTCCGGTGGTTCTGCGGCGGCAGTAGCAGCAGAAGAATGTTTCTATGCGTTAGGTTCCGATACGGGTGGTTCCATTCGTCAGCCGGCTTCTTTTTGTGGAGTAACAGGTATTAAACCGACCTACGGTACGGTATCCAGATATGGTTTAATTGCTTATGGTTCTTCTTTGGATCAGATTGGACCTTTAGCGAAAGATGTGACAGATTGTGCTACGATTTTAGAGATTATTTCTAGTCATGATAAAAAGGATTCAACTTCAGTAGAACTGAAAGAGAAGGACTTTACTTCCGCTTTGGTAGACGATGTAAAAGGAATGAAAATCGGAATTCCAAAAGATTATTTTGGAGAAGGTCTGGATAAGGAAGTAAAGGAAGCAGTATTAAATGCTGCAAGGGTTTTAGAGGAAAAAGGCGCTATCGTAGAGGAATTTGATTTAAATCTGGTAGAATATGCGATTCCAGCTTATTATGTAATTGCAGCAGCAGAAGCAAGTTCGAATCTGGAACGTTTCGATGGTGTGAAGTATGGTTATCGTACCAAAGATTTTGACGGTCTTCATAGTATGTATAAAAAGACACGTTCAGAAGGATTTGGTTCTGAAGTGAAACGTAGAATTATGCTTGGTTCCTTTGTTTTAAGTTCCGGATATTATGATGCATATTATGTTAAGGCATTAAAGGTAAAGGCGTTGATTAAGCAGGCTTTTGATAAAGCATTTGAAAAATATGATGTAATTTTAGGACCAACAGCTCCTACTACAGCTTTGGAAGTAGGAAAGAGTTTAAGTGATCCGATTAAGATGTATTTGGGTGATATATATACGGTATCTGTAAATCTTGCAGGACTTCCGGGAATCAGTCTTCCTTGCGGAAAAGATTCTAAGGGTCTTCCAATCGGTTTACAGTTGATTGGCAATGCATTTGAAGAAAAGAAGATCATAAGAGCTGCATATGCCTTTGAACAGACAAAGACATATGAACGACCGGAAATGGTAAAAGGAGGGGATAAATAATGAGCAAAGCGTATGAAACCGTCATTGGTTTGGAAGTACACGTAGAACTTTCAACGAAAACTAAGATTTTTTGTGGATGTAGTACAGAATTTGGTGGTGCACCGAATACCCATACCTGCCCGGTATGTTCCGGAATGCCAGGTTCCCTTCCTGTTTTAAATAAGGCAGTAGTGGAAAAAGCCATTGCTGTTGGACTTTCTACTAATTGTTCCATTACAAGAAATTGTAAGTTTGACCGAAAGAATTATTTTTATCCGGATAATCCACAAAATTATCAGATTTCCCAACTTTATTATCCAATTTGCAGGGATGGAAAGATTGAAATCAATGTAAATGGCGAGAAAAAATATGTTCGTATTCATGAAATTCATATGGAAGAAGATGCAGGTAAACTTGTGCATGACTCCTGGGATGATTCCACTTTAGTTGATTTTAATCGTTCCGGTGTTCCATTGATAGAAATCGTATCAGAACCAGATATGCGTTCAGCAGATGAAGTCATTGCTTACCTTGAAAAGTTAAGAATGATCATCCAGTATCTAGGTGCTTCCGATTGTAAGTTAAATGAAGGTTCCATGAGAGCAGATGTGAACTTATCTGTTCGTGAAGTTGGTGCGAAGGAATTTGGAACCAGAACAGAAACCAAGAACTTAAATTCCTTTAAGGCGATTGCCAGAGCCATTGAGGCGGAACGGGAAAGACAAATTGATTTATTAGAAGAAGGAAAACCGGTGATTCAGGAAACCAGAAGATGGGATGATAATAAGGAATGTTCCTATGCTATGCGTTCGAAAGAAGATGCCCAGGATTACCGTTATTTCCCTGATCCGGATTTGGTGCCAATTATCATTAGTGAAGAATGGTTAGAAGAAGTTAAGAGCAGACAGCCGGAATTACGAGATGAGAAAAAAGAAAGATACCAGAAGGAATTTGATATACCGGAATATGATATTGATATTATTACTTCTTCCAAGCGTATGGCAGATTTGTTTGAAGAAACCATAGCTTTAGGTGCTGCTCCAAAGAAAGTATCGAACTGGCTGATGGTAGAAACGATGCGTTTGTTGAAGGAAAATGAAATGGAAGTCGAAGACCTTAAGTTTAGTGCAGATAATTTAGCGAAACTGATAGCATTGACGGAAAGTAAAGCTGTTAACAGTACAGTGGCAAAAGAAGTGTTCGAAAAGGTATTCTACGATAATATTGATCCGGAAAAATATGTGGAAGAACATGGATTAAAGACAGTGAATGATGAAGGTGCCTTAAGGAAGGTTATCGAAGAGGTAGTTTCTAATAATCCACAGTCGGTAGAAGATTATCGAAATGGTAAAGAAAAAGCCATTGGATTTTTAGTAGGACAGACTATGAAGGCAATGAAGGGAAAAGCAGATCCTTCCATGATTAATCAGATTTTAAAAGAAATTTTATAATGAAATAAAAAAGAACTGTTACTATAAATGGAAATATGAATGATGAGTTGTTTTCAATAATTTGATTTATAGTATACAGTTCTTTTTTTGAAGAAAATAATAACTTCCGGAAGGAATGGGAATACCGGAGGGAACACAATTTCCGGAAGGAATGGGAATACCGGAGGGAACACAATTTCCGGAAGGAAAGGGAAAAACAGATGGAACACAATTTCCGGAGGGAATGGATAAACCGGATAGAACGCAATTTTCGGAAGAGATGGTGAAACCAAATGGAACCCAAATGCCAGAGGGAATGGTGAAACCGGATAGGACACAAATACCGGAGGGAATGGAGTCGTCGGAGGAAACGAACACTTCGGACAATATAAATTAGCCGGAAACCATAGAGGAAAATTTTTAGTTAGGATTTTTATTTTCTGAATTTTTGAATCTAAGATAGAGAATCTTTCAGAAATGCTAATGGAAAATTTGAAAGATTTTCTTTTTGTTTTTATTGGAACTATTTGTATTTCTGCATTTCGTGAAAAACTATTTTACAATATGTAATGAAATGTGGTATGATATATAGTATTGGAAAAAGTGAAAGAAAATATGGGGAAAGAAAGGTATAAGTAAAATGATAGTAGGAATTGATTTAGGAACGACAAACAGTTTAGTTGCTTATTATACCGAAGAAGGACCAAAGATTATTCCGAATCGATTAGGAGAACATCTTACGCCTTCTGTTATAAGTATAGATGAGGAGGACAAGCTGTATATTGGAAAAACTGCGAAGGAAAGAATGTTATTATATCCTGATACCGCTGCCAGTGTATTTAAAAGGGATATGGGGAGTGACAAAGAATTTAAATTAGGTAATAAAACATTTAAGGCAGAAGAATTGTCCTCTTTTGTGCTTCGCTCATTAAAGGAAGATGCAGAGGAGTTTTTAGGGGAAGAAGTTACGGAAGCAGTTATTAGCGTACCGGCATATTTTAATGATGAAAGAAGAAAAGCAACGAAAAGAGCGGGTGAACTGGCTGGATTAAAAGTAGAACGGATTATTAGTGAACCAACTGCAGCAGCGATAGCCTATGGACTTTATCAGAGTAAAGAAAATGCAAAGTTTCTTGTGTTTGACTTAGGTGGAGGTACTTTTGATGTATCCATTCTGGAATTGTTTGAAAATATTTTAGAAGTGCATGCAGTTGCAGGCGATAATTTTTTAGGTGGAGAAGATTTTACAGAGGTTATTGTTGATTTGTTTTTCAATGAATTTAAAGATTTGTCGAAAGAAAGTCTTTCACAAAAGGAATTAAAGCATATCAATAAACAGGCTGAAAAGTGTAAATTAGGATTTGAAGATAACAGAGTATCTAAGATGAATTGTGTGATTCAGGATCAAAGTTATGATTTTGAATTGTCCATTGATACCTATGAAAAAGCATGTGAAGAGTTATTTGACCGGATGAAAGAACCGGTTAAGAAAAGTTTATCGGATGCAGGAGTAAAATTATCTGATATTGACAAGGTAGTTTTAGTTGGTGGCGCTACGAAATTAACCCTGGTGCGTAAATTTGTCAGCAGATTATTCCGCACCATGCCGGATTTAAACATTAATCCGGATGAAGCAGTAGCATTAGGTGCAGCCATACAGGGTGCTATGAAGGAAAGAAAGGATTCCATCCGGGAAGTGATTCTTACAGATGTGTGTCCTTTTACCTTGGGAACTGAAGTGGTAGTTCAAAATGATTCGGACCGCTATGAAGATGGACATTTTTGTCCGATTATTGAAAGAAATACCATCATTCCGGCAAGTAGAACGGAAAGGGTGTATACTGCTCATGATTACCAACCTAAGATAAGAGTAAAGGTATTACAGGGCGAAAGCCGGTATGCGAAAAATAATTTGTTCTTAGGAGAATTAAATGTAGATGTTCCAAAGAAAAAGGCAGGAGAGGTTGCCATTGATATTACCTATACCTATGATATTAATTCTTTATTGGAAGTAGAAGTAAAGGTAATTGGAACAGACACTAAGATTACGCAGATTATTAAGAATCAGTATACTAAAATGACAGAAGAAGAAATTAAGAAACGATTTGAAGAACTTTCTTATTTAAAAATTCATCCGAGAGACCAGGAAGAAAACAAGTTATTATTGCTTCGTGGGGAGCGCTTATATGAAGAAAATCTTGGTGACGAGCGTAAAATTATTGAACACCACATTATGAAATTTGAAGCTGCACTAGATTCCCATGATCAGAAGAAGATTAATAAGCAAAGAGATGATTTTAAAGAATTTTTGGATAGTTACGAAGATTTTAATTAAAAAAGAGCCAGACGAAAGAAGATATGTTTCCGCTGTCCGACTTTAGAAGTAGTAAAGTAAAAAATAGAATCATGCATGAAAAAAGCGTTTTTACAGCTAAAATTGTTGTAAAGACGCTTTTTTTAGTATTGTATGTAAGGAAATATAAGTTAAAGAAAATAGTATGTAAGAATGGTAAAAAATGGTTGGTTTTTCTTCTTTTTTATGCTACGATGTGTAAAATTTACATTCTGCCAGAAAAAAGGATACAGAGTGTAAAATATATATAAATTTTGAGGATTGGGAGGAAAGTATGAAATTTAAGAGAGAATGAATATTTAGAAAAATGCTATTTTCATGCAGTACTGTTTTAAATAGTACTACACACTATAGGAAACCTTTGAGGATACCATACCGGAATTACTGGACGAAAGTGCATATCTTAGTGATGATACCACGGACAGGCAAGAAAGTACGGTAGTGTTTGAAATCACCAATCAGGCACCAACTTCTTCCATGAGTATGGAAAAAAGCAAAACCGCAGATATTGTATTTACAGTAGGAAATGCAGAGGAAGAAATATTAAGCCAGTATACTGCTGCTACCCAGAAGGTACAGGAAAGGCTTAAGGAGATGGGAATTGATGCTAAGGTAAGCACCGTGTCCACATCTGCTCTAACGGCACAGGATACCTTTGCGTGGACGGAGTATGACCATTATAATTATCAGGATATGCATTTGCCAACGATGGAAAAACATATCCTGTATGAGGGAAATGACATCAAAATGATGGGATATTCCCAGTCGGCAGTAAAAGATTTCCTTTTTGTGGATGATAAGGATGACAGTGTCAAGGTTTTCGAGTTTGACCTTCAGAGAGACGGAACGGACTGGCATAGCATGGAAGGTGGGGGATTCCTGTTTAATACCATAGTAAATACAGAACATGACTATATTAAGGGATACTGTGTTTTGGTGACCCAGTCCGGTTTACAGATAATTCAGATGAGACAAACAGGGCTTGAAAACTTCAGAAATGGTTATTATTGGAAAATACAGTACGTCGGAAATTTACTGCAGACATTTCCAATTGAAGATGTATACGGAGAACATCATTTTAAAATTATTGTGGATAAAAATACCATTACAATATATGATGGTGCTACTTTGGTAGTGGAGAATTATGTTGTGCCGGATGATGGGGTGGAGGCTTATGGTTATGGTCCCATTACCAGCCATTATGCCCATAACTGTTCCCAACAGTCCTACTTCACTTTCAAAAATATCACCATGCAGACCATCACCGGGGAAAGCCTTTCTGATGTGGTAAACAGCCATGAATGGACACCGGGAACCAACCATTACGTCATTAACTTAAGTGAAACTTCCGTGCCGGAACTTTCCGATCACGATCCCATGGCAGATGTAACAGCAGCAATGATCAAAAATGACGCTATGTTTTTCGGTATCGGAAACGAAACCACCATGGATCAGTACAATGGTCTCTTAAATTCCATGGAAGGAATGGGAGAAAATATCCGGCTATCCGGTACCTCGGATGAAGGGGTGGAAGATTCCTCCTATCAGGTAAACGCAGAGGAAGCTGTAGAACAGATTGTGGCAAGAATCGTGGCGGACATCCGATCGAAAGATTACGCCATTGGATATACCATTGCTACAGACGAAGAAGTGGTTTACAACGGAACATACATGGATCCGGAAAATGACCCGGTGGGAACGGAAGAATGGACTTACTGTTATGATGCTTCTGTATTCGGAGAAATACAGGATGAAATCAAGACCATGGTACAGGAAACACCGATTACCATGTTTACCGAGGCCGGTGCCTATGAAATCAGCCATCGTGTCAGTGATGACCCAACCGGGGACAATGAAGCAATGGATTCCTACATCCAATGGTCTGACACGGACGAATATAAGAAACTAATCTTATCCCAGCACCGTCCGACCGCATCCATTACCGTGAATACCATGCAGTCGGAAACCGACCGCACCAAATGTCTGGTAAATGTCGTTTACTCAAGTGAAGATCCAGACCACCCGACAGATTCAAGGAAAGGTATCCGAGAAGAAAAATTTTATTATAAGGAACTGGGAGATACCCAGTGGACAGAAGGAAGATTTCCAACCCAGGTGGAACTGGGAAGCACCTATCTTGTAAAATATGTGGTAACAGACATCGAAGGAACCGTAAGCCGTCCGGCAGTGGCAGCGGTAAAAACCTCCGAGGCAAGAACCTATATGGAACCTGTAGATACCAACCCGCCGGAAGTAAACCTTACGGTAAGTACGAATCTGGCAGAAGTCGGAGAAATTTTTTACATCGAAGCCTCCGCCATGGATGATTACGGCGTGAATTCTTTTTCCGTGAAGGTAAATGGGGAAGAATTCAGAACCACATATGGAAGATACGGATACCAGCCGGAACAGGCAGGAGAGTATACCGTTACTGCAACTGCAGTGGATATCGGGGGAAATGAAACCGTGAAAACTTTCACCGTTACCGTAATCGATAACAGTGATGTCATCCCACCGGATATTACCCTGACCTCACAGACCAATGGAGCCATTGCCGGAAACATCGTGATTATGGGCAGCATTACGGATAATAAAGAATTAAAATCTTATACCGTAACCAGAAGGAAGGTGGATACCGGAACAGGAGAAAGTTCTGCTGACAGCAGTGAAACCGGAGAAAACAGTGAAACCGGAGATGCTACAGATACCGGTGAAAACGAAGAATCCGTTATTATAGCCAGTGGCACGGAAGAAATCGTAAACAACACCATCGCCGAAGTGGAAACCTCCGGTCTTGAAAACGGAGTCTACCAGATTGAAATCCTTGCAGAAGATGCAGCAGGACTGACCAGCTGTGTATCCTTGATGTTTACGGTAAACAGAAAAAACATAGACAAAATCCCACCACAGGCA
>JBGVLX010000050.1:0-5234 GCA_045124495.1 Lachnospiraceae bacterium | reverse complement strand
TGTCCCAATTCATTTCGGCTAAAGTTCCATTCCAGTTCTTCTTCCCAGTATCTTAAGGTATGAGGTTCTACATCCAATAACCCAGCCGCCTCTTTCATTAAAAATTTAACTTCCTCCATTGCTCTTTTCCTCCTGTTGTTTCTCTTTTTATTTCCATTTTTTTACTTTTTGTTTCTTTAGTATACCGAAGTAAGAAACAAATCTCAAGGGAAACCAAGGGAAAAATATTGACAGAAAATGACACCAAAAACTCTGAACTGTGAAACCAAGATTATTCAAGTCCTTAATCATTATGCTAGGACTTAAGAAAGAGTTTAAAAACCTAATATCGATATCATAACCCGCAAACACGGATATATAAATAGCCCAACCGAACCACTATGGTTCCGTTGGGCTATTTCACTCTCGAATTTCGAAGGTTTTAAAATTGTAGGGGCGCACGGTATGGAGCAATTCGTAGGTATCGTGAGAACAAAATACCTTTTGTCTCCAACCTCAATCTATCGGCGTATTCTTAACCGATGCACCAACTTTATTCGCAAACTTCGTGTATTGTCCTAACCATACCAATTCTATGGTACCGGTAGAACCACTTCTTTGTTTAGAAATAATAACTTCCGAGATTCCTTTCTTATCCGTATCCGGATTATAATAGTCATCCCTATATAAGAACATAATCACATCCGCATCCTGCTCGATGGCTCCGGATTCACGCAAATCCGACATCATCGGACGTTTGTCCGGTCTGGCTTCCACACCACGGGACAACTGGGAAAGTGCAATAATCGGTACATTCAGTTCTCTCGCCAAAGATTTTAAGGAACGGGAAATTTCCGAGATTTCCTGTTGGCGGCTTTCTGTTCTCTTTCCACTTCCACTTAATAACTGAAGGTAGTCAATGATAATCAATCCAACATCATGGGACTGCTTATATTTACGGCACTTCGACCGCAAGGTAGAGATGGTCAAATCACTGGAATCATCAATAATCAGCTTGGAACGTCCTAACGTTCCCGCACTTTCCATTAATTTATCCCAATCCATATCTCCCAACTCACCGGTACGAAGGTTTTGGGAATCTACCATGGAATCAATGGCAAGGAGACGGGTTGCTAACTGTTCCTTGGACATTTCCAGGTTAAAAATCAAACAGGCAGTATCCTGCTTAAAGGCAACATGTTGTGCAATATTTAAAGCAAATGCAGTCTTTCCCATAGCAGGTCTTGCTGCCACAATAATCAGTTCTGAACCATGAAGACCGGTAAGCTTCATGTCCAAATCAATAAACCCCGTAGCAAGCCCGGTAATCTTACCTTTATTTTTCGCCGCTGCTTCAATCATTTCCAAAGTATTGATTACAACCTCAGAAATCGGCACATAATCGTCTGCTCCCTTTTGCTTTTGCAACAAACGAAAGACATTTTTCTCTGTCTTTTCTAAGATGGTATCCACGTCCTCTTTTGCCATATAACAGTCGTTGGCAATTTCCTCGCACTCTTTAATCAAAGCCCTTAACATGGCATTATCTTTAATAATTTTTGCATACTGTCCTGCATTGACAGAAGTGGGAACTGCTGAAACCAGCTCACTGAGATAAGATACCGTACAAATACTTTCCGGTACATCTTTTCCCTTTAACTTATTCTGCAATGTAACCAAATCCACAGCTTTTCCTTCCGAATAAAGCTCCACCATAGCTTCAAACAGCGCTCCATACTGCGTATGATAAAAATCCTCTTTCGTTAACATATCCGCTACTTCCACAATGGCATCCCGGTCCATAATCATGGCACCAATTACGGATTGTTCTGCTTCTACACTATGAGGTTGAATCTTTTTAACAAATGCCTCATCCATGAACTATTTTGCCTCCGTTACCACTACCTTTAATTGACCGGTTACCTTTGCATGTAATTTAATATCAACCATATGAGTTCCTAGAGACTTAATTGGTTCAGCAAGTTTAATTTTCTTCTTATCAATGTCATAGCCTAACTGTTCTTTTGCTGCCTGTGCCACTTCCTTCGAAGATACGGAACCAAATGTTCTTCCGCCCTCTCCTACCTTAATACTTAATGTAATTTTCTTATCTTCTAATTCCTTTGCCAATGCCATTGCAGCTTCTAATTCTTCTTTTGCAATCTTTGCTTCATTGGCCTTTTGAAGTTTCAAATCATTTTTATTGGCACCGGTTGCCTCAACTCCAAGCTTTTTTGGTAAAATGAAGTTTCTTGCATAGCCATCATTTACCTTTACGATTTCTCCTTTTTTTCCTAATGCTTTTACGTCTTGTAATAAAATAACTTCCATTTTATATTTCTCCTTCCAGTTTCATTTCTTTTAACAATTCTTTGACTTTATCTAAGGCTTCTTCCAGACTTACGTCCTTCATCTGGGCTCCGGCCACATTAGCATGGCCACCCCCGCCTAATTTTTCCATAATAATCTGAACATTGATTTCATCAATGGAACGGGCGCTGATGTAAATCGTATCATTTACCTGTGTTAACACGAAGGAAGCATGAACCCCATCTATATCCAACAGTTCATTTGCTACCTGGGCTCCCAACACTGTAGGGGACTCGATTCCCGTCATATCCGGCATTATAGATAATGCAAAATGTTCCAGATAAGTCGCAGCATTCTCCACTGCTTTGGCGCGAATCTTATAAGATTCAATATCATAACGGAACATCTTTCGCACCCGAATAACATCTGCTCCACATCTTCTTAAAAATGCTGCCGCCTCAAAAGTTCTCACACCGGTTTTGGTAACAAAATTATCAGTATCTACCAGCATTCCCGCATACATGGCATCTGCTTCATAAGGCTTCATCTTGGTTTTTTCTGACATATACTGCAGAATTTCTGCAACCATTTCGCAGGCAGAAGAAGCATTAGGCTCAATATAAGTTAATACCGGATTTTCAATGACTTCATTGCTTTGTCTATGATGGTCAATGACCACAATGAATCTGGCACGGTGTAATAACGCTTCGCATTCGGTGTAACCTGGGCGATTTACATCCACCACCACCAGCAGGGTATTGACATCCATTAACTCCATGGCTTCTTCGCTCTTAATAAACATATCTTCTTCATAATTACTGTTTCCAACAAAATTATTTACCACAGAACGGATGGCCTGTGGCGGAACATCCATAACGATATGTGCTTTTTTATTAAGATTCTTGGCTATCCGGTAAATACCGATGGCAGAACCAATGGCATCCATATCCGGAATCTTATGCCCCATAATTACTACCCGGTCTTTTCCTTCCAGTAATTCCTTTAAAGCACGGGCCTTCACCCTTGCCTTTACTCTGGTGCCTTTTTCCACACCCTGGGTCTTTCCTCCGTAATAAAGAACCTTTTCCCCGTCCTTTACCACCGCCTGGTCACCACCACGTCCAAGAGCCAGATCCATACCGCTTCTGGCCGCTTCATAGGTTTCCAGATACCCGTCCATACCGGAACCAACACTGATACTTAATGTTACAGCAATGCTGTTTCCCACATTAATGGCTCTGATTTCGTCCAGAATGGAAAATTTATCATTTTGAAGCTGTTCTAAATTCTTTTTCTGAAATACTGCAAAATACTTATCCTTCTCCAGGCGCTTAATAATGGCTCCGGCATTCTGCATATATTTGGTAAGTTTACGATTGATCAATGCCGTCAGCAATGATTCTTTTACTTCATCAATGCTTTCTAGCGCCTCTTCATAATTGTCGATATATATCAGACAGGCAGCCATTTTCTGCTCCTGATTTTCTCTAATATATTTCTTAATCTCGGTTTCATCAAACAAATAAACCGCAATCAGGGAGTTGCTGGCATCTATGAAATCATCTTCGTCTCCCCATTTCGCATGCACACATTTCATTTCCAACCGGTAATTACGCTCCTCATATAGGATTTCTACTGAAGCCTCACCGGTCTGAATGGGAAGTATTTCCTTGGTTAGTTCCGGAAATACCTGAAACAGGCTTTTTTTATGCATTTTTTCTTTTCCAATTTCTTCATAAAACTGTTGATTCGACCATAAAAATCTTCCATCCAGGTCAATTAAAGTGTAGGGCAATGCTAAATCCTTCAATAATTCCTTTTGTATCTGACTCTGCTCAAAGGAAAAATTAACCATTTCCGCCATAATATCCGGCCGTTTCTGGTAATAGATAACAAGTACAATCACCATGTATATTAAATCAAAGGCCAGCATGATCAAACCGGCTTCCCTGCTGACAATAAACATAATTCCTGCTGCTATCAGCCAAAAAACAGCAAGCAGCAATGGAACTTTCAAGTACTTCTCTATCTTTATCTTAAGTAGGTTCTTTTGGTTCATACTATTTTTCTGTCCTCCATGCATACTGCAAGTTTGCTTTGGATTACTCATAGCAGGCGCCATGGTTCTCCTTAACTTTTATTTTGGATAATTCATGACGATTGCCATGGTTCTCCTTAACTTTTAAAATCCATTCTGACTCATTTTATAGTATAACACTTCTATTTTTAACATTCAAGAAAAAAAGAACCTTTGCAAATCCATCCGCAAAGGCTCTTTCGTTGCTGTTTACACACAAACTGCAACACACTTATTTAATTCTAAAATATATTTTTCTTAATCTTACTTTTATTACTTCACCTTTCATCCACACGGAGCTACGCCTTATCAGACACGCTCCGTTCTCCTTATACCAAACTTGTCTTATTCCGATATCTTTTCATAATCCGGATTATCTAAAACCAGTTTCTTTACCTGTTCCTTATTTTTCGAATAACGGATAAAATCAAATACCTGCCGGATATCCGTCTTAAACACAGAGGTATCTTTCCATTTCCGGATTTCAATAAGATTTACTTTATAGTTTTGAACCAAGCCTTTTAATTCCTCCGGAATATCCGTAAAATCAATGATGTCATTTAAACTTCGTCCACCGTCCCATTCTTCTCCGCTATAAAGTACAAAGGTTACCACGGGGTGAAGCCGGCTTTCTTTTGAAAATCCATAAAGAATTTCTCCCTCTTTCGCACCGGAACCCGGCTGCCTGATTTTTCTGGAAATTTCTCTTTTCTGTTTTTCATATTCCCCGGCATCATATCTCATAATGGCAAGGGGCAGGGCATAATTTATCGTCTCCTGATTCTCAATTCCTATCATGACAAAATTCACGCCAAATGCTACCTTTCGCACTATATCCCTGTAAACTGTACTGCTTTTAGTGCTTTTT
>JBGVLX010000049.1:0-29341 GCA_045124495.1 Lachnospiraceae bacterium | reverse complement strand
GAATATATCGGCAGACATAATCAAGGTGTCCATATACATCAAAATCTACAAAGGCTTTTACGTTTTCCAAAATGGAGTGAAAATATGCCACATACCCTAAATTCCCCGGAAATTTATCTTTGTATGCCGGATAATAAGGGTCGATTCCATTTACCAAATGGGAGGAAGCAATCACAAAATCAAAAGGATATTGTTTTACTATGGTTGTTAATTTTGGTGCAAGATAATCCATTACTCCAAGTTCAATACCATGGAGAATTTCGATATCTTGGTTGCTTTGTTTTAAGCTGGTGATGGTTTTTGTGTAAGAGACTAAATCTAATTGAAAATCATGTCCATTTTCATCAACCGGATAATCCAAATCCAGGTGGTCAGTGATACATAGGGTATTTATATGATTCTCTTTTGCGTGAGAAATCATATTTTCTAAAGATTCTGAACTGTCGCTGGAAAAATGGGAGTGTGTATGGAAATCAGCAGTAATCATAATTGGACCAACCTTTCTATACTTCTTAAACAATGATAAATTTCAGAGGCACCCGTTCAAACAAAGGAACGATGCCGGCGCTTTTTATTTTCAAAGAATTATAGTATAGGTTTTTGCGAATGTCAATGAAAGAAGAAAGGAAAGTCGTAGTTTATACGAAGAAGAATGGAAAGTCGAAGTTCAAACAGTAACTGATAATGAATGAAGTGAAAATGTTTGTTAATATTTTCATTTAGGACTTGAATTTTTTTGATAAATTAGTTATTATATATTTGTGCAATTGATAATGGTTTAACAATCAAACGTTTTATTGCTAATAACCTGGTTACAGGTATTATAAAATTTTAACAAACGGAGGAATTAAAATCATGGCAGTAAAAGTAGCAATTAATGGTTTTGGACGTATCGGACGTCTAGCATTCAGACAAATGTTCGGAGCAGAAGGATATGAAGTTGTAGCAATCAACGACTTAACAGATCCTAAGATGTTAGCTCACTTATTAAAGTATGATTCTTCTCAAGGTAAGTACGATGGTACTGTAGAAGCTAAGGAAGATTCTATCGTAGTTAACGGAAAAGAAATCAAGATTTATGCTAAGGCAAATGCAGCTGAACTTCCATGGGGAGAAATCGGTGTAGACGTAGTTCTTGAATGTACTGGTTTCTATGTATCTAAGGCTAAGTCTCAGGCTCATATCGATGCAGGAGCTAAGAAGGTAGTTATTTCCGCTCCAGCTGGAAATGATCTTCCTACTATCGTTTACAGTGTAAATGAAGGTACATTAAAGGCAGATGATACTATTATTTCTGCAGCTTCTTGTACTACTAACTGTTTAGCTCCTATGGCTAAAGCATTAAATGACTATGCTCCAATCCAATCTGGTATTATGTCTACTATCCATGCTTACACTGGAGATCAGATGGTACTTGACGGACCACACAGAAAGGGAGATTTAAGAAGAGCTCGTGCAGCTGCTGTTAATATCGTTCCTAACTCAACTGGTGCTGCAAAGGCTATCGGATTAGTTATTCCTGAATTAAACGGAAAATTAATCGGTTCTGCACAAAGAGTTCCAGTTCCAACTGGTTCTACTACTATCTTAACTGCAGTTGTTAAGGGTAAAGACGTAACTGTTGATGGAATCAACGCAGCTATGAAAGCAGCAGCTTCTGAATCATTCGGATACAATGAAGAAGAAATCGTTTCTTCTGACGTAGTTGGTATGAGATTTGGTTCTTTATTCGATGCTACTCAGACTATGGTAGCTAAGATTGCTGATGATTTATATGAAGTACAAGTTGTTTCATGGTATGATAATGAAAATTCATACACTAGCCAGATGGTTAGAACAATCAAATACTTTGCTGAATTAGCTTAATTGTTTTTTTGAAGGCTAAAGATTTATAAGATCCGAAGTAGGGGTCCGGTCTTTAAGGTTGACTTATGGGACCGGATTCTTTTTAAATTATGAACAAGAAAGGAGCATAATAATGCTTAATAAAAAATCAGTAGATGATATTAATGTAAATGGAAAAAGAGTTCTTGTACGTTGTGATTTTAATGTACCTTTACAAGATGGAAAGATTACAGATGAAAATCGTTTGGTTGCAGCATTACCTACTATCAAGAAATTAATCGCAGATGGCGGTAAAGTAATTCTTTGCTCACACTTAGGAAAACCTAAGGGAGAACCAAAGCCAGAATTATCATTAGCACCAGTAGCTAATAGATTAACTGAATTATTAGGACAAGAAGTAAAGTTTGCTGCTGATAATGAAGTAGTTGGCGCTAATGCAAAAGCTGCTGTGGAAGCAATGCAAAACGGAGATGTTATTTTATTAGAAAATACTCGTTACCGTGCAGAAGAAACAAAGAATGGCGAAGCATTCAGCAAGGATTTAGCTAGTTTAGCTGACGTATTCGTAAATGATGCTTTCGGTACTGCTCATAGAGCACACTGTTCTAATGTTGGTGTAACTGAATATGTAGACACTGCAGTAGTTGGTTACTTAATGCAAAAGGAAATCGATTTCTTAGGAAACGCAGTAAATAATCCAGAAAGACCATTTGTAGCAATCCTTGGTGGTGCTAAGGTTTCTTCTAAGATTTCTGTTATTGAAAATTTATTAGACAAAGTAGATACCCTTATCATCGGTGGTGGTATGGCTTATACTTTCATGGCAGGTCTTGGCGAAGAAGTTGGTAAATCTTTATTAGAAGAGGATTACAAGGAATATGCAGTTAACATGATGAAGAAGGCAGAAGAAAAGGGAGTAAAATTATTAATCCCTGTTGATACTGTTGTTGCTGATGATTTCTCAAATGATGCTAACTTCAAGGTAGTAGAACGTGGTGGAATTCCAGCAGATATGGAAGGTCTTGATATCGGACCTAAGACTGCAGAATTATTTGCTAATGCTGTAAAAGAAGCTAAGACAGTTGTTTGGAACGGACCTATGGGATGTTTCGAAATGCCTAACTTCGCAAAAGGTACTATCGCAGTAGCTAAGGCTTTAGCAGAAATTGATGCAACTACAATCATTGGTGGTGGAGATTCTGCAGCAGCTGTTAATACATTAGGATTTGGAGACAAGATGACTCATATTTCTACAGGTGGTGGAGCATCTTTAGAATTCTTAGAAGGAAAAGAATTACCAGGTGTAGCAGCAGCGAACGATAAGTAATCACGAAAGTTATGAACTTTTTGAGGGAATCAGTACACGGTTTTAGTATTTAATTAAAAGCGAAGATTTAGATTCTCTTTTCAAGTAAGCCCTGTTTTTTATTGTTTTTTCTTGTTAAGAAGGGCATAAATTTTAACGTTATTAGGAGAAAAATAAAATGGCTAGAAAGAAAATTGTTGCCGGTAACTGGAAGATGAACATGACTCCAAGCCAGGCTGTAAAGTTAGTAGAAGAATTGAAACCATTGGTTGTTTCTGATACTGTTGATGTTGTTTACTGCGTTCCAGCAATTGATATTGTTCCTGTAGTAGAAGCTTTAAAGGGAACAAATGTTGAAGTTGGTGCAGAAAATATGTATTTTGAAGACAAAGGTGCTTACACTGGAGAAATTTCTGCTGAAATGCTAGTAGATGCTGGTGTTAAGTATGTTGTTCTTGGACACTCTGAAAGAAGAGATTACTTTAAGGAAGACGATGCTTTATTAAACAAGAAAGTAAAGAAAGCTTTCGCAGCAGGTCTTACTCCAATTCTTTGCTGTGGAGAATCTTTAGAGCAGAGAGAAAGTGGTGTTACTTTAGATTGGATTCGCTCACAGATTAAGGCTGATTTAGAAGGAGTAACAGCGGATCAGGTTGCTTCTATGGTAATCGCATATGAACCAATCTGGGCAATTGGAACTGGTAAAACAGCTACTTCTGACCAGGCTCAGGAAGTTTGTGGTGCAATTCGCGAATACATTAAAGAATTATATGATGAAGCAACTGCGCAAGAAGTTCGTATCCAATACGGCGGTTCTGTAAATGCAGGAAATGCAGCTGAATTATTTGCAAAACCAGACATCGATGGTGGATTAGTTGGTGGAGCATCATTAAAAGCTGAATTTGGTAAGATTGTAAATTACCAATAATTTACAAGTACTTTGTAAACTTTATGATAAGTAATCAAGGTTGTTTTTTTGAAAATATAATATGAGTTTGAGGCTAAAAGATAGTTTGGCTTTGACTTATAATTGTAGAGAGGGGCAAATGAAGAATATCTTCATTGCCCCTCTTTTTTGACTCTTTTTTGACTATTTTTAGATAGTCAGATGGAAATATGGCTTAAATTAGCAGCACATTCCGCCTTCTCTGTTGTTGTTATTTCCACAACCACAGAAAAGTAATAAGATTAAGATGATAATGAAGGAAGAATCACATCCGTCATCGCATCCGCAGCCAAATCCGCTTCTAGAGCTTCCACTGTTGCAACAGAAAAGTAATAACAGAATAATAATCCAGCTACCTCCAAATCCGTTTGAATCACAACAAGAACCTCCGCAATGTGTTGCTGCTAAATCACTCATGTTAGTGCCTCCTAAATTGGTTTACACTTTAAGAATATGCACTATAGCTTGGTTAGTTTCCTATTATTTTATAAATTTATTTTTGCTGCATAAAAACAATTCTTAAACAAGATTTTTTCATTGTTTTGCTGTTACCAAATTAGTTTATTTACCTGAATCATACCCCAACCTTGCTTGGATTTTGGAAGTTTCAAGTCTTTTGTACTGTGATATAGTCTTAATTTTACTTCTTTTGGGGTTAAATCAGGCTCGCTTTCTAATAATAACGCAATGCAACCGGAAACAATGGGTGTGGACATGGAGGTTCCACTCTTGGTAAAGTAACCGGAAGGGGAAGAAGAACAAGAAAGAATGTTGGAGCCTGGAGCTACCAATTCTGGTTTGATAATACAGGAATCCGTAGGACCGTTTCCGGAATAATAGGAGGTCTTTTTGTTTTGATTTAATTCCGCAGCACCTACGGTAATAACTTTTCTGCTGATTCCGGGGGTTGTTATACTATTGTTTTTAGGACCATCATTTCCGGCGGCAGCTACTACGATAATTCCCGCATCCCAAAGGGAATTTACTTTTTGGATAAAATAACTTTCTTCTTTTGTCTGGTTGGTAGGTTTCGTGCCTATGGAAATGTTGACAATGCGGATGTTGTATTCCTGATGGTGTGTAAGTATCCAATCTATACCATGAAAGAAACTAGAAATCGTTCCATTGCCTTTTTCATCTAATACCTTCAAAATAACAAGATTGCATTGAGGGGCAGCTCCAATATAGTAATTTTTATATTTGCCACCAGAAGCAATGATTCCAGCAACGTGTGTACCATGACCACTATCATCATAAGGATTGATCCTAGAAGAAACAAAGTCGCGAAAACAAAGAATTCTGTTTGAAGGAGTCATAAAGTCCTGATGGGGATAGATACCGGTATCCAAAATGGCAACAGTAATGTTTTTTCCATATAAGCCACGTTCGTATGCAGACTCAATGCCAATTTCTTTTTGCCAAAACAAAATATCACCTGTTTCATTTGAAATGCTTATTTATAGTATATGAAGGAAATTCTATGGCTGGTTCATCTATTTGCAATAACTGATGTACTCGATTCTGCAAAAAACTATTTATTGTAGGCATCGGTAGCTGTGGTAACTGAGTTGATTTTTAGGGTTTCATGTGATAAAATTTTATAGTTAGATGAAAAGTTAATTCATAATGTAGATGGAAAGAAAAATCATTCGACACTCTTGGAATGGAGGATTAAAATGTACAAAAAATCTTATCTGGCAGATTTGCATACCCACACCATAGCTAGTGGACATGCTTATAATACCATACAGGAAATGGCTAAGGCAGCTAAGGAGAAAGGGATTTCTTTGCTAGGAATTACAGAACATTCGATGACGATGCCAGGAACCTGCAGTGAAATATATTTTCAAAATTTATGGAATGCAAATCGTTCCTATTATGGAGTGCAGTTATTGCTGGGGGTTGAATTAAATATTATTGATTATAATGGCACTGTAGATATGAGCCGGGAATTATTAAAAAATTTGGATATTGCCATTGCCAGTATTCATAATACCATTGGATACACTGTGGGGACTGAAGTGCAGAACACGGAAGCAGTGATTGGAGCGATAAAAAATCCTTATGTGAATATTATTGGACATCCGGATGATGGAAGAATACCTTTGGACTATAAGGAAGTGGTAAAAGCAGCAAAAGAATATCGTAAAATATTAGAAATTAATAATAATTCTTTGTCACCAACCAGTTGGCGGGAGAATGCCCGTGAAAATGACAAGGAAATCCTGGAGTTATGCGCCCAGGAAGATTATCCTGTGATAATTGGAAGTGATGCACATGCAGATCATAATGTAGGGGCAAATTCTTATGCATTGGATTTGATGGAAGAAATTCATTTTCCGGAGCATTTGATTTTAAATTATCAAATAGATGAGCTAAAATCTTATCTAGATTCAGACGAGCGCAAAAGAGAAAGGTAAGGGTGAAAGAAAAATCGGAGAAAGGAAGTTGGTTGCAAACACACCTTTTACCCTTTATGTTTGCGCCTTAGGAGAAATAGAAGATGTCTATCCTGGGGCTTGGTGTAAGTTATGTTATATCAGATTTGTAACGGAGCCGTACAGTTTGGCGGTGATGTTATTTTAAAAAGTATTAATTTTGAAATACGAAATACAGAAAAAATCGCTGTTGTAGGAAGAAATGGATGTGGAAAAACCACTTTTTTAAAACTGATTGCCGGTGATGTGGATTTAGCGAAAAGAGATAGTGACGAAGATATTTTCATTGCAAAATCAGGTAACCCTGAAATTGGATATTTGAAGCAGATGGCATTTTCGGACTTATCCCTTACCATGGAGCAGGAAATCAGGAAGGCATTTCATAAAATAGAAACCATGAAGGCTCAGTTAGAAGAATTAACTGTGCTTATGGAGCATAATCATGAGGAAGAAACCATCCGGCGTTTTACAAGGCTGCAGGAGAATTTTGAAAACCTGGGTGGCTATTTTTATGAAAAAGAATATGAAATGCTGATTGTAAAATTTGGTTTCTCCCAGGAGGATAAGAAAAAGCCTTTAAGTCAGTTTTCTGGTGGACAACAGACAAAGATTGCCTTTATCAAACTTTTATTATCCAAGCCGGATATTTTATTATTAGACGAACCGACGAATCATTTGGATATTTCTACGGTAGAGTGGCTGGAAAAATATTTAAAAGACTATAAAAAAGCAGTAGTGGTAGTATCCCATGACAGAATGTTCCTGGATAATATTGCGGATGTGGTATATGAGATTGAATATGGAGAAACAAAAAGGTATCCTGGAAATTACACTCATTTTGTAGAAACCAAGAAATTAAATTATGAACAACAAAAGAAAAATTATGCGGCTCAGCAAAAGGAAATCGAGCGACTGCAGCAAATTGTAGATAAATTTAAGAATAAGCCTACGAAGGCTGCTATGACACGGTCTAAATTAAAGCAAATTGAACATATGGATTTAATTGAAGCACCAGACCGGTATGATAATAAGACGTTTCATGCGAATTTCCAGCCTACAGTGGAGACTGGAAAGGATGTATTATCAGTAAGAGATTTGGAAATTGGGTATGCAGATGTATTATCTAAAGTTTCTATTGAAGTAAAAAAAGGAGAAAAGGTAGGTATTATTGGTGGAAATGGACTAGGAAAATCTACTTTTTTAAAGACTCTCATGAGGAAGATTCCAAAGATTTCAGGAACTTTTCAGTTCGGTGCGAATGTGCAAATCGGCTATTTTGATCAGCAAATGGCACAATATACCAGTGAAAAAACGGTTTTGGATGATTTTTGGGACGAGTTTCCTAATTTAACCCAGACGGAGGTAAGAAATTTATTGGGAGCATTTTTATTTTCGGGAGAGGATGTTTTCAAAAAAGTTTCTATGCTTTCGGGAGGTGAAAAAGTCAGACTGGCATTATGCAAAATATTAAAAAGAGAGCCGAATGTTCTGATTTTGGATGAACCTACCAACCATATGGATATCGTGGGAAAAGAAACCTTGGAGTCCATGCTTAGGGAATATGCAGGTACCTTAATTTTAGTATCTCATGACAGATATTTCATCAAAAAAGTATGTGATAAATTATTGGTATTTGAAAATCATAATACGATTTTATATCCTTTTGGGTATGAGCAATACAAAGAAGAATGCGAAAAACTTTTGGCGGAGGCAGGAGATTTAGCAAATGTTAAGTCTTCGGAAAAAACAGATAAAAACAGAGCTTCAGGGGATAATGATAATAAGACAAGGAAGAAAGCTTATTATAATCCGGGAAAAGAACAGGCAAAGTTGGAAAGAAAGATAAAAAAGTTAGAAGAACAAATGCAACAAAAAGAAGAAGCCTGCGACCGAAAGAAACAGGATTTGCTGAATGAAGAATATCAGTCAGACTATGTGAAATTAGGACAGATACAGGAAGAAATAGATGCCTTGGAAGAAGAAATATTAGAAATCATGACAGAATGGGAAGAATTGATGGCATCGATTTCGGAGGAATAAGTTGAAATCTAAAACATTCATATTATGAAAATGTGTAGTATCTGAAATTATTTTGGCAGTTATAAAATATGATAGATAGGAGAAGTTGATTTATGCGAGACAAAAATTGGTGGAAAAAAGCAGTGGTATATCAGATTTATCCTAGAAGTTTTAAGGATAGTACTGGAAGTGGAGTGGGAGATATCAGAGGAATCATTGAAAAGTTAGATTACCTAAGGGAATTGGGCATTGATGCAATTTGGTTATCCCCTGTTTGTAAATCTCCTCAGGATGATAATGGATATGATATTTCGGATTACCAGGATATCGACCCTATGTTTGGAACACTTTCTGATATGGAAGAGTTGATTTCTGAGGCGAAAGCAAGAAATATCGGAATTATTGTGGATTTGGTGTTGAATCATTCTTCGGATGAACACCCATGGTTCAAAGAAGCGAGAAAAAGTAAGGATAATCCATATCATGATTATTATATCTTTAAAGATGGTGTGGAAGGAGAACTTCCAAATGATATGTGTTCTGTCTTTGGTGGTACGGCATGGGAATGGGTTCCTGAACTTGGACAATATTTCTTTCACCAGTTTTCTCCGAAACAACCGGATTTAAATTGGGAAAACCCAAAAGTACGAAAAGAAATTTATGATATGATTAACTGGTGGATCGATAAGGGAGTAGAAGGATTCCGTTTGGATGTCATCGATCAGATTGCAAAAGAACCGGATCATCATATCACCATTAATGGTCCGAGATTACATGACTTTTTACGGGAATTAAGCATGGAAACTTTCCAAAGAGCGAACCTCATTACAGTAGGAGAGGCATGGGGCGCTGATTTGGAACGTGCAAAACTTTATAGTAACCCCGATGGAAGTGAATTTTCTATGGTATTCCAGTTTGAACATATTGGACTGGATCAGGAAGAAGGAAAGGAAAAATGGGATGTTATACCATTAGATTTACAGAAATTGAAAGAAGTTCTTGCAAAATGGCAAAAAGGCCTGCATAACATTGGATGGAACAGTTTGTTTTGGAATAATCATGATTTACCTCGTATTGTATCCAGATGGGGAAATGACAAAGAATATCGTGTGGAATCAGCAAAAATGTTAGCTACTATTTTACATGGTATGCAGGGAACTCCGTATATCTATCAAGGAGAAGAATTAGGAATGACGAATTCTAAGTTTACCATGGAGCAGTATCGGGACATTGAAACCGTTAATATGATAAAGGACAGAAGAGAGAGAGGATATAGTGATGAAAGTATTCTGGCATCACTGTATGCAAAAAGTCGTGATAATGCCAGAACCCCAATGCAATGGGATGATTCATTAAATGCAGGCTTTACGACAGGAACGCCTTGGCTTGATGTAAATCCAAATTATAAGGAAATTAATGCAAAATCTCAGATGGAAGATCCTGATTCTATTTTTTCATATTACAAGAACTTAATCGCACTTAGAAAAGAATATCCTGTGTTTGTGGAAGGTGATTTTGAGTTGGTTTTCCCTGAAAATAATCAGTTGTTCTCCTATACAAGAACTTTTGAAGGGAAAACTCTTTGGGTATTATGTAATTTCTATGGGAATGAAGTAAGTATTGAAATTCCCCAAGAACTCAAGGGAGAAAAGAAGCTGTTGATATCAAATTATCAGGATGTTAACAGTGAAAATGTATTAAGACCATATGAAGCAAGGATGTATTATCTATGAAAATTATGATTGCATCGGATATTCACGGCTCTAAGTTTTATTGTGAGAAAATGCTTTCTTGTTATCAAAAAGAAAAGGCAGATAAATTATTATTACTTGGCGATCTCTTATATCATGGACCACGAAATGATTTACCGGATGGATATGAACCGAAGAAAGTGATTTCCTTGTTAAACGATGTAGCAACAGAATTGTTGTGTGTTAGAGGAAATTGTGATTGTGAGGTAGACCAGATGGTATTGGAGTTTCCAGTGTTAGCAGATTATGCTATTTTGTATATTGGAAATCGCATGATTTTTGCGACTCATGGGCATAAATATAATCAGAATCAGTTGCCGCCTATGAAAGCAGGAGATATTTTGTTAAATGGACATACCCATGTTCCCAAATGTGAGAAGATAGGAGAATTTCTTTATCTAAATCCTGGCTCTGTTTCTATCCCAAAAGAAAATAGTCCTAGGAGTTATTTGATAATGGAGGAAGATAAAATTATATTTAAAAACCTGGAAGGTATGGAATATATGTCCTATGATTTGAATGGATTTTTTTCGAATGGGGTATAGAAATTTTATATCCTGACGAAATACAAAAGAATATTTCTAGAAATCCGGGAGCAAAAGGTGCGAAGTAATTTGTAGATGTCAAGGAGTCAAAGTAACTTTTACTCTTTGATATAAATAATAGAACCAAATCAAGAGGAAGCTGATAAAAGAAAAGTTTCCGTTGATTTGGTTCGTTTTTATATTATAGATATAACTTTGCTGTTTAACTTTGTAAATTTAATTAAGCTTCTACATTTGGAAGTCCTGCAAAACCTGTTTGAAGATCTTCGTCAGTAGGAATATAATCACTCATCACACCATCATTAAATTTTTGATATGACATCATATCAAAATATCCTGTACCGGTTAATCCAAATACGATAGTTTTTTCTTCTCCGGTTTCTTTGCATTTTTTAGCTTCATCAATGGCCACTTTAATTGCATGACTGCTTTCAGGAGCCGGAAGGATTCCTTCAATACGTGCGAAATACTGTGCTGCTTCGAAAACAGAGGTCTGTTCAACAGCAACTGCCTCCATCAGACCGTCATCATATAATTGACTTAAGGTGGAACTCATACCATGATAACGTAATCCGCCAGCATGATTTGCAGAAGGAATGAATCCACTGCCTAAAGTGTACATTTTAGATAATGGACAGACCATTCCGGTATCACAGTAGTCATACACATATTTTCCTCTGGTTAAACTTGGGCAGGATGCCGGTTCTACGGCAATAAAGCGATAATCTTTTTCCCCACGCAATTTTTCACCCATAAATGGAGAAATTAATCCTCCAAGGTTAGAACCACCTCCGGCACAACCAATAATAATGTCTGGGGTGATATCATATTTTTCCAATGCAGTTTTGGTTTCTAAACCAATGACTGTTTGGTGAAGTAAAACCTGATTTAATACACTTCCAAGAACATAACGGTAACCTTCTTGTAAAGAAGCGGCTTCTACTGCTTCTGAAATGGCACAGCCAAGGCTTCCGGTGGTACCTGGATGAGCAGCTAAAATCTTACGTCCAACTTCTGTTGTCTCGGAAGGGGAAGGGGTTACTTTCGCACCATATGTACGCATTACTTCACGACGAAAAGGTTTTTGTTCATAAGAAACTTTAACCATATATACCTGACAGTCTAAATCAAAATAAGAACAAGCCATAGAAAGTGCAGTACCCCATTGTCCGGCACCGGTTTCTGTGGTAACACCTTTTAAGCCCTGTTTTTTTGCATAATAGGCCTGGGCAATGGCAGAATTTAATTTATGGCTTCCACTGGTGTTATTTCCTTCAAATTTGTAATATATTTTTGCAGGTGTACCAAGCTTTTCTTCTAAACAATATGCACGTACCAATGGAGCAGGACGGTACATTTTGTAAAATTTTAAAATTTCTTCCGGAATATCAATATATGGATTTACGTCATCTAATTCCTGTTTGATTAGTTCGTCACAGAAAACCGGACGTAATTCTTCAAAGGTAATTGGTTTCAGGGTTGCTGAATTTAACAGTGGTGCGGGTTTGTTTTTCATATCAGCGCGAACATTATACCACTGTTTTGGCATTTCATTTTCGTTTAAATAAATTTTATATGGAATTTCTTTATTACTCATAGTTGTTCTCCTTTTGGATAAGTTATTCTAAACATTATAGTAACTACTTTTTTGAAATAAATCAAGAAGAAAATAAGAAGTAGTTACAAAGCTATTTTAATACACATATGTTTTTGATATGGAAAATGCTTTCTGTTTTATGATTTTAATACCCAAACAGAAATGGATTTTTCATTTACTAAGAATTTTCCATATCCATTTGGCATAATGGTTACTGTTACTGAGGAATCGAATTCGCCCAAGGCATCTACGAACTCTCTTCCGGCATATTCAGTTCCGATGTACATCTTTTTAAAACCTGCTTCATGATTTGTCATAACAACTGCAAGACCGGAACCAGGCTTTTCTTCACAGCCACTCCTGGTAAAACCAATCATATGTTCATGATCAAAGTAATCATATTGAGTGCCATACGCTTTTTCTTTTCGAAGTCTTAAAAGTGCTTTTAAATGTTTTACAGGTGGAAAATGATTTTGGTTTTCTCCATAATAGTCACTGTAGAATACACAAGGATCTCCGTCCTTATGTAGTAAAATTAAGGCGTAGGAGAGTGGCTTAAACCAAGGACTAATCCAGGACTGAAGTGCTTGTCCAATTTGACTGTCATGGTTATCGATAAAAGTTACGGCATGTTCAGGTTTGCTTACCAGTACGGTGTTTTTTAGGATATTACCCATATAGTATTGAGGATTTGTTGCGGCCTGATACATATTAAAATGCAAGGGAACGTCAAAAACTTTTGTTCTACCCTTAGTTATTTCGATATAGTGCAACAGCTTATTTAAATCCGGAGACCAGTATTCTGCAACAGAATATAAATTTTTAGAACTAGCCTCCTGCATATGCAGCAACCAGTCCCTATAAAATTCAAATTTAATATGCTTTACGGCGTCGAGACGATAGCCATCGAGATTTGCAAAATTTGTATACCAAAGTCCCCATCTGGTAAGCTCTTCTACAACCTCAGGGTGACTCATATCAACATCAGCACCTAAAAGGTAATCATAATTTCCGAGTTCATCATCTACCTCGTTGTCCCATTCTTTTCCGTGAAAATGATAAATGGCATTGGTGTGGCTTAAATCATCATAATCTACACCATGGAAATGGTTATGATTCCATTTGAAAGATGAGTATTTATTCTTTCTGGCATAAAATTTAAATTGTGTCCATGCGCGGATTTTCCGTTCTTCACCAATTCTTCTTGTCCGATCTGAATAGTCATCAATACTAGCCATTATATCCTCTGTTTCATCAGCACCGGTTTTGTGTCCAAGAACAATATCAGCAATGACCTCGATGTTATTTTCATGTAGTGTCTGGATAGCGGTTAGATATTCCTGCATGGAGCCATATTTAGTTTCTGTACTCCCTTTTTGGTAGAATTCCCCTAAGTCATATAAATCATAGACGGAATATCCTACGTCTGTTCGTCCGTTTGCACCCTTATATGCGGGGGGCAACCAAAGCATATCAATTCCGGACTCTTTTAGGTCTCTTGCTTCAGATGCTACTTGACGCCATAATGACCTATCACTGGGCAGATACCATTCAAAGTATTGCATCATGGTTTTATTTGTCATTTTAATCCTCCGTTTTCGTTGTTTTTTTGTATATATAAATCTGAAACTAAATTATTTACGCAAATTTCTTTACTATTATATTTTAAGAGGAATTTTTAATCAAGTAAAACACAAGAAAAAGTAAAAAATACTGAGGTAAATGTTAAAAAGATATTTTTAATCAAGTAAAACACAAGAAAATGCAAAAAAACTTGAGGTAAATGTTAAAAGATATTTTTAATGAGGCAAAACGCGAGAAAATGTAAAAAATTGAGGTAATAGAGAAAAAGACATTGTCAACCTGTGACGATTTTTGTATACTATAAGAGAAGGAAGTGAGTTAACCTTGATTTTTTCAGGACATATCTTGTAAAAACAAATCTGTGTAAAAAATTTGTGTAAAGAGGGGATATTTATGGAAAAAATTATTGATGGAATTCGTAGTAATTGGGAAATTATGTTCTTTCTTCGTATGATACCAAGATTGATGGTAACAGCAGTTTTATGTGGTCTGATTGGAGTAGAACGTGAGCATGTAAATCGTCCGGCTGGGTTAAGAACTCATGTCCTGGTAGGTATATCAGCGGCGTTGGTGATGATTACATCAGAATATCTTTTTCATCAGTATAATGAAATGGCGAATATAGATCCGGCACGTTTGGGAGCGCAGGTAATTAGTGGAATTGGTTTTCTTGGAGCAGGTACCATTGTTAAAGATGGATTTAACGTGAGGGGACTGACCACAGCGGCTAGTTTGTGGGCAGTGGCATGTATCGGGCTTGCAGCAGGTGCCGGGTTATATTCTGGTGCAATACTTGCAACTATTTTTATTTATGTTACTCTTGAAGTGATGAAAAATATTATAGGAAAGCAAAAATACTATAAAGTATTAAGAGTGCGATTATTAAAAATTGATGAGACCATAGAGAATATAAAAATTGAACTGGAAAAGTCACATATTTATATTAACCAGACAGAGTTATTTATGTTGGAAGAAAATATGAGCGAAATAAGAATGAAAATTTCTATTTCATCCGAAAAGTCCATGCTCTCGTCTGCAATGGAAGCAATTCGGAATATGGAAAACGTTTCATACGTAGATATAGAATAAAAACTTGTTTTTTTGGATGTATAATTGTATAATACAATTTGGAATTAGTGTGAATTATTATGTATTTGATTTTGAGAGGTACTTGATTGTTATGACATTTGAAAGAATCGATGATACTACATTAAGATGTATTTTGACAGAAGAAGATTTGGAGGAAAGAGGTTTTGGGTTAAATGATTTTTTAAAAAACCCATATAAAATCCACGGATTTTTAAGAGAAATGATTGAAACAGCTGCAATAGAATTTGATATGGACATTAAGGAAGGAATGTTGGCTTTACAGGTGGCTCCACTTCCTAATAATGAACTAGCTATTACATTTTCTGTAGAGAATGAAAAGGACGAAGAACCAAATGATATGGCAGGCCAGATTCGAAGGATGATTGGAAGTGCTATGGCAAAGGCAGGAATTACTGATTTTGAACATAGAGTAGCAGATCAGACAAAGAAAAATGTAAGCACTGATATGTCAGAAGAAAAAGCAGAAGTGAAAAAAGCTTTTACTGCAGTTTATCAGTTTAAAAATTATGAATCGGTAGAAAAGTTTGCATTGCATGCAAAATCGGAAGGTTTATTGAAGACGTCGCTTTATCGTAGTTATGATAAAGAAAAGTATTTCTTTGTGATCCAGCAGGGAAAAGAGACCATAGAAAAAACCAGAAGCATGTGTCTGCTCATTTCTGAATATGCTCAGGTTGTTTCTGCTGATGAACATTATCTGGCATATTTAAATGAACATTATCAGTTGATTATGAAAGAACATGTGATTCAGACTCTTCAAGTGATGGCATAGAAGAGATTTAGAATCAGAGGAAGAGCTTGGTTCATCTTTTTTAGTAATAGTGTATGAAATATGGTATTCATGGAGGATGTGAGTATGAATATTTTATTTTGGCTTACGCCTAAAGCAAATGTATCGTGTATTTATGAGGATAATTCTGTCCGACAGGGATTAGAGAAAATGCGAGCCCATAGTTATACAGCGATTCCGGTAATATCGAAAAATGGAGAATATGTTGGAACTATTACAGAGGGAGATTTTTTGAGACACCTTTTAGAAAAGGAAAAGGTGGATTTAAAAGAGGAAGAAAGTTGTCCTGTAAGAGAGATTCTACGGGAAGGATTTATGGAACCGGTAACAGTTACGGCAACGATGGAAGAATTGCTGATAAAAGTAATGGAGCAGAATTTTGTTCCTGTGGTGGATGATAGAAATTTTTTTGTAGGAATTATTACAAGAAAAGATATTATTAAATACTTTGCAAATGCCCAGAGTCAGGAAAACTACCGGAACAACAGCTGTGTTGAAAGGGAAAAAGAAACGTTATGAGACAGGAAGAAGGTATGATAAATCAGACAGAAGCAGCAGGAGGAATGAGTGGTAGTACATTAAAGATGATTGCTATTGTTACTATGCTTGTAGACCATATTGCAGCCACTTTGATTTACCGTACTATGAATCATGAAATGTTGGTGAATGGAGTTGTGAGTCTTGAACAAAAAGATGCCTACATTTGTGCACATATTATAATGTATAGTGCATATATGATAATGAGGATAATTGGAAGAATTGCATTTCCTATTTTTTGTTTTTTGTTAGTTGAGGGGTTCTTACATACCAGAAGCAAAGGAAAATATGCTTTTCGGCTGGCAATTTTTGCGTTAATTTCAGAAATTCCTTTTGATATGGCTGTTAGAAATGAAATTTGTTCGTTTGAGGGGCAGAATGTTTATTTTACATTATTGCTTGGATTGGTTGCAATGATATGTTTAGAATGGATAAAAAAGAAGTGGAATGGAAAAACATGGTTGTTGATTCTGTTTTGGTTTTTGACTATGGCTCTTTTTATGGGGATTGCCTCTTATTTAAAAACAGATTATGCAGCAGGTGGGGTTTTAACTATTATTGTGATGTATCTGTTTCAGAAGAATAAAATGAAAAGAATGGGATTTGGAGTCTTAGCCTTGCTTTGTTGCGGTGTTATGGAGTGCTTTGCGTTTGTAAATCTTTTTTTTGTTAAAAAATATAACGGAAAAAGAGGAAGTTCATTAAAGTATATCTTTTATTGGTTTTATCCGGTACATTTGCTGATACTGGCATTTATCTGTGTTGCGTTAAAAATTTAATAAAAAAAGGCTTTACTTTTGTTTTTGTTAATTGTATAATATCAGTTGTGTAACACATGCTTCTGTAGCGCAGTCGATAGCGCAACTGATTCGTAATCAGTAGGTCGTGGGTTTGAGTCCCATCAGAAGCTTTTTTTTTGTAAAAAAATAAATAACTGAAAGGTAGTAACATGTCTGAATATTTAAAAGCAATAATTTTTGGAATTGTAGAAGGAATCACAGAATGGCTTCCGGTAAGTAGTACAGGACATATGATATTGTTGGATGAATTTATTAAATTGGATGTGTCTGAGAATTTTCGTGAGGTTTTTCTGGTTTTAATTCAGTTAGGAGCTATTCTGGCAGTTATTATTATGTTTTGGAAAAAGATTTTTCCCTTCCGGTTAAAAGAAGGAAAAGAAAATATCATTCAGCATGATATTTTTTCTATGTGGTTTAAGGTGATTGTTGCAGTGATTCCTTCCGCTGTTATCGGTGTTTTGTTTGATGATTTTTTTGAAGAAAAATTCTATAATTATCAGACGGTTTCCATTGCGTTGATTGTTTTCGGTATATTTTTTATTGTGATTGAAAACTGGAATAAAAAGAAAATGCCTATAGTGAATTCTATAGGAGAGCTTTCGTATAAAACGGCGGTGATGATTGGGTTATTTCAGGTAATTGCAGCTGTTTTTCCGGGAGTATCGCGTTCCGGAGCCACCATTTTGGGAGCATTGCTTGTTGGGGTTTCAAGAACGATAGCAGCAGAGTTTACCTTCTTTTTGGCAATTCCTACAATGTTTGGAGCCAGTTTACTAAAATTGGTGAAGCTAGGGGTTGATTTTACAACAAAGGAATATGCTGTTTTATTTTTTGGATTATTCAGTGCGTTTTTAGTATCTTTGCTGTCTATTCAGTTTTTAATGAATTATGTGAAAAAACATGATTTTAAAGTGTTCGGTTGGTATCGTATTGTTTTGGGATGCGTTGTAATGGTTTACTTTATTTGCTAGGAAATGCAAGAAATATTAACTTGGAGATGGATTTATGGAAGAAATGATTTATGAAGTAGTAACCATAGATGGGGATTATGCAAATCTTAGAAATATCAGTGATGAGAATGGTGATTTGAAATTAGTGGCGAGAGCTTTGCTGCCTGCTGAAATTTCTGAGGGATGTAAGCTTTTGTACTATGCTTTCGAGTATAGAATGCTGGAATAGAAAAGCTTTTCTATGTATAGGGATTACAGTTTTGATAAAAAGGAAAGATAGATAGGTGAAAGACATGACGTTAGGACGAAACGATGTTTGCTGGTGTGGTAGTGGGAAAAAGTATAAAGCATGCCATCTGCAGTTTGATGATAAAATAGCGGGATATCAAAGGAAGGGGCATATTGTACCGGAACATAATATTATAAAAACACCAGAACAGATTCAAGGAATCAAGGACAGTAGTGTCATTAATATTGCAGTATTGGATTATTTGGAAGAAGTGGTAAAAGAAGGTATGACCACAGAGGAAATTAATCATATTGTGTATCAGATGACCGTAGAACGTGGTGGAATACCAGCACCGTTGGATTATCAGGGATATCCGAAAAGTGTCTGCACATCGATTAATGAAGTGGTTTGTCACGGTATTCCGAGCAAAGATGTAGTATTAAAGTCGGGAGATATCGTAAATATTGATGTATCTACTGAGTATAAAGGTTTTTTCTCAGATTCTTCCAGGATGTTTTTAATTGGAGAAGTAAGTGAGGAAAAGAAAAAATTAGTTCGGGTTACGAAGGAATGTGTGGAACTTGGTTTGCAGCAGGTGAAGCCTTGGGGATTTTTAGGGGATGTTGCGGCAGCCATTAATGAACATGCAATGGAAAATGGATATAGTGTGGTAGTAGAAATTGGCGGACACGGAATTGGATTGGAATTTCATGAAGAACCTTTTGTTAATTATGTAGCTCCAAAAGGAACAGAAATGCTGATGGTTCCGGGAATGGTATTTACCATTGAACCTATGGTGAATATGGGGAGTTCTGATGTTGAAGTGGATGAGAATGACGGATGGACGGTATACACAAAAGACAGACTTCCTTCTGCACAATGGGAAATCACTGTAGCGGTAACAGAAACAGGATATGAGGTATTAACCTATTAGATGCAGGCAATAATGATGTTAAGGGAAAGGATTGGGAGCAGGCTGAATTGATAAATGCCGCTTTTATCCTATGAGTATAGCGAATTTGAGATTGAAAGGTCTGGTGAGAGCATGAAATCTGAAACTAGATATTTGTTAGAAAATTGTTTAAAAACAGCAAAAAGTATTCAGCTCAGTACATTAGCAAATGATGGTCCTACAAGTGTATACCAGCTTTTAAGACAGGATTTATTTCATTTTATGGTATACATTACCATGTCAGATGGAAAGCCGGACAGGGAAGAAGTGCGTTATATTAATAAATATCTGGGATATAATTATACACCAGAAACATTGTTTCAGGGAGTGACGGATAAGACTGTATTTTCAGATTCTTTTTTAAATCATCCGCCGGAATCTTTGGAGTACTTTTTGGATGTAGAAGGAATTCCGGGCTTGCTTTATAATAATACATATTATGATGCAACACGGATGTATTATGAAACCTTCATAAAAATGGGTAGAGAGCTGGCCATGACCAAGGGTGAAATTGATTTACGGGAATTAAAAAATATTGATCGTTATTGCAAAATGTTGGAAAATAACATAAACCGTCTTCAAAAACAGCGTTATGCCATTTCTGATTCAACCACACATTTTTTGGAATTTGGAATTAATGACACTGATGTCTCACCAGGGTTAAACCGTTTTATTCCGATTAATGTAGATGAATCGAAGAATAAGAATGATGTATTAGAGAAAAAATTCATTCCTCTTGGCAGTGGAACAAATGAAAGCTCAGGAAATCAGAATTCAAAAGACGATATGTTTACAGGAACGGTAACTACGCATGAGCAGATTGAACCTTTAGAAGAACTTTTGGAACAGTTACATGGTTTAATTGGTTTATCTTCGGTAAAAGTTGAAGTTGAAAATATGATTAACTTATTAAAAGTTTGTGAAATGAGAAAAAAAAGTGGCCTTAGGACTCCACAAATTGCAAAGCATTTGATATTTGTGGGCAATCCGGGGACGGGAAAAACTACCGTTGCTAGAATTCTTTCTAAGATATATTGTTCCCTTGGAATACTATCTAAGGGGCAGTTAGTGGAAGTGGATCGCGCAGATTTGGTTGCAGGATATATGGGTCAGACTGCTGCAAAGGTGAAAGAAGTGGTAGATAAGGCCATGGGTGGAATTTTGTTTATTGATGAAGCGTATTCTTTGACAAATGGCAAAAAGGAAGGAGATTTCGGCCAGGAAGCCATTGATACTTTAAATAAGTGTATGGAAGATTATCGGGATGATTTTATTGTTATTGCTGCAGGATATGAAGAAGAAATGAAAGAATTTACTGCCTCAAATCCTGGTTTACAGTCAAGGTTTAATCGTAAAATTGTGTTTGATGACTATGATCAGGAGCATCTAATGAAGATTTTTATAAAAATGTCTTCGGAACTGGATTATAAAGTTACAGAGGATGCATTACAGTATGTAGGGAATCATTTTTCGAACTGGGTTCAGAACAAAGATAAAAACTTTGGTAATGCCAGAGATGTACGAAATTATTTGGATGAAGTAATTAACCAGCAGGCGAATCGTTTGGTGACATTGCCGGTGTGCAACGAAGAAGATTTAACTACTATCATCCTGGAAGATGTGATTATGAGTGAATAAGAAAAAGCTTCGTAATATAGAAATTACGGAGCTTTTTTAGTGTGGGAAAATGAGTAAAAAAGGTTTCTTTTAGGAAGAGGGTTACTGTTAGTTCATGAACAGTTACACATAATTGCGACTAAATTATGGTTGTAACTTAATAAAAGGCTTTACATCTTCACAGAATCGCCTATAATAAAAGTATCAAATGCATCATAAAAAGTGTGATGGCAGCGGATATCCGAATCTTCCCCCTTCAGTGCCTTTAACAGATTTTGCGAAAATAGTTACCATTGCGGATATTTATGAAGCTATGACGGCGAACCGGGTTTACCGGCAGGGGCTTTGTCCTTTTGATGTAATAAAGATGCTGCAGGATGGTGGATTTCAGCTTTATGAACCTAAATTCCTAATGGTTTTTTTGAATGGTATTGTACAAAGTTATCTAAATCACTATGTTCAGCTTTCTGATGGACAGGTAGGTGTTATTAAATATATCAATCAGTTTTCACCACCAGACCCTATGGTTCAGTTAGAAAGTGGCGAAATTATTGATTTGGCAAAGGATAAATCGATTTGGATTATTGCATTGATGTAGGGAAGAGAAAACCGAATGAGACAGTTTATGTTATTTCAAAAATGAGATAATATGAACTGTTTTTTTTATTTCAAGAAATAACGGTATCATTCGGGTAAATATGTTTAGTATGTATAGTCTGATGATAAATGGAAAGTTACCATATGAACATTAAACAAATGATAATATGTAGAAAATGGTAATAAAAGGTTGAAAATTCTGTTCTTCTATGCTGTCATTTGAAAATATTTACATTCCATGAAAAAATATTTTGGAGTGTCAAATATGATTTTTAATGATGGTGGAGAGTAAAATGTATAATTTTAGGGGAAAAACTTAAGAAATTATAAAGAAAGGAAGAATCAAAAAAATGAAGAAAAAACGAAGAATAAACCGAATCATATCCATGATTGTTTTATTCACCATGTGTTTTACCAGTCTTGGACTGGAAAACTTTGCCGTAGAGGCAGCTACAACCTACACCACCCTGTATCTGGTGGATGATACCGACGAGCAGTGGGTGGGAAATGATAATGCAGTCATAGAGCTGGTGGATAACACCTACGGACATGACCATTACATTATGACGAAAATAAACAGTAATACCTGGAGTGCAAAAGTGCCATCCAGTACCTATAATGTAACCTTTAACCGTTTAAGTCCCGACCAGTCCACCCAGTGGAACTCATGGAGTGCCGGAGGCAGGGATTCCCACAATGCCTACCACGTACTTGGCTTTGAGTACGGGTACTGGGACGGAACGGCAGAACTGGAAGAAGGATTCCACGCTGGGGACGTGGTTTACCTTGATTTTTATGAGTTCTCTGAATGGGGAAATACGGATGCGTTCTTTTATGTAAATTTCACTGACGCTTCCAAAGAAGACAACGGGGGCAGTGACATTACCATAAAAGATGCGGATTCCAGCCGGTATGCACCCATCCTTCTTAGCGACGAAATAGAGGACGATGTGTTTACCTATACCGTTACGGAAGAAGAGGAAGGCGCGACTGAGCTTCGGTTCTGGAGGGGAAATGCAGACACGCTCTGGAACTGTTCCGTTACCTTAAGCTACAAGGATTACAAGGCAGGAAACAACTGTGCCAAAATCCAGGGATGGAACGATGAGGGGTATGTATGTCCTTACGTTCCGAGAAGACACGTTCCGGTCATTGATACCATGGAACTAAAGGTAAGCGGAAATCAAAAAGTAAACCGTAAAATCACCATTGACCTGGTTCTGGAAGGGGAAACAGACCTTTTAACACTGGAAGATACCGTAATTACCATTGAAAAAGAAGGGGAAGGAGATTCCGGGGATGAAAGTTCTTTAGAAGGAACTGCAGATACCGGTTTTCTTTTATATGATGATTCCAAAACTGCATGGAATCATCGGGAATTACTATTTACGGAAGCAGGAACCTATCACATCACCGCAGTTGCCACAGACGGAACGGACGAATTTACCACAGAAACCTATATTACCATAGTAAAGGATGAGGCTCCCGTAGCAGACTTTGATTTTGACTGTGAAGAAGGAAATATCTATCTTCGTGACGAAACCGGAACTGCCAGGGTAACGGTAAAGGATGTTTCGGTTTCTGAACTGGGAGATACCATAAACAGCAGGATTTACTCTCTTTATTATGACGCCAATGCAGATGGTGTATTCAGTGAAGAAGAACGGATCGATACGAGGGATGGAAATGACCTTTCCGTTTCCTATGACCTGACTTTAGTAGGAAATTACATGGTAACCCTTTTGGTTCAGGAAACCTTTGAGGATACCATACCGGAACTGCTGGACGAAAGTGCTTATCTTGGGGATGATACTACAGATAAGGAAGAAAACAGGGTGATGTTTGAAATCACCAACCAGGCACCGGTTTCTTCCATGCACATGGAAAAAAGCAAAACCGCAGACATTGTGTTTACGGTGGGAAATGCAGAGGAAGAAACATTAAAACAGTATACCGCTGTTACACAGAAGGTGGAAGAACAGCTTAAGGAACTGGGAATCGATGCAAAGGTAAGCACCGTATCCACATCTGCCCTGACGGCACAGGATACCTTTGCCTGGACGGAGTATGACCATTACAATTATCAAGACTGGCATCTGCCAACCATGGAAAAACATATCCTGTATGAGGGAAATGACATCAAAATGATGGGATATTCCGTACGTGCAATCAAAGACTTTTTATTTGTTGAAGACACCAACAGCAGTAAAAAAGTGTTTGAATTCGACCTGCAGAGGGATTACAATAACTGGCACAGTATGGAAGGTGGTGGATTCCTGTTTGATACTGTAGTATCAGAAAGTGAAAACTACATACAGGGATATGCGGTCCTGGTTACGGAATCAGGATTAAAGCTGGTTCAGATTAATCGTGTATCCCTGTCCAATTTCAGGGATGGAACATACTATTATGTCCAAAATGCAGGAAAATTGCTGCAAACCTTTCCAATGCAGAATCTGTATGCAGAACACCATTTGAAAATCATAGTGGAGAAAAATACCGTAACCGTATACGATGGGGATACCCTTCTTATTGATGAGTATGTACTGCCGGATGACGGGGTGGAAGCTTATGGATATGGACCTATTATCAGCCACGTTTCCCACAGCTGTTCTCAGCAGTCCTACTTTACCTTCAAAAACATCAGCATGCAGACCTTCACCGGGGAAAGCCTTTCTGATGTGGTAAACAGCCATGAATGGACACCGGGAACCAACCATTATGTCATTAACCTAAGTGAAACTACCGTACCGGAACTTTCCGATAACGACCACACTGCAGATGTGGCGGCGTCCCTGATTGCAAACGATGCCATGTTCTTCGGTATCGGAAATGAAACCACCATCAACCAGTACAACGGGCTTTTAAATTCCATGGAAGGAATGGGAGAAAACATCCGGTTATCTTATGCTCTGGACGAAGAAACCGGAGATTCCTCTTACCAGGGAAATGTAGAGGAAGCCGTAGACCAGATTGTGGCAAGAATCGTGGCGGATGTCCGCTCAAAAGATTACAGCATCGGCTACACCATCGCCACAGACGAAGAAGTGGTGTATACCGGAACCTACTCCGACCCGGAAAATGACCCGGTGGGAAGTGAAGAATGGACTTATGTTTACGATGCTTCCGTATTCGGGGAAATACAGGCTGAAATTAAGACCATGGTACAGGAAACGCCGATTACCATGTTTACCGAATCCGGTGCCTATGAAATCAGCCACCGCGTCAGTGATGATCCTGCCGGGGACAATGAAGCAATGGATTCCTATATCCAATGGTCTGATACGGACGAATATAAGAAATTAATCTTATCCCAGCACCGTCCGACCGCAACCATTACTGTGGATACCATGCAGTCCGAAACCGACAGCACCAGATGTCTGGTAAATGTGGTTTATGCAGGTGAAGACCCGGATCACCCGACCGATTCAAAGAAAGGCATCCGGGAAGAGAAATTTTACTATAAGGAACTGGGAGATACCCAGTGGACAGAAGGAAGATTCCCGACCCAGGTGGAAATGGGAAGCACTTATCTTATAAAATATATCGTTACGGATATCGAAGGAACCGTAAGCCGTCCTGCGGTGGCAGCGGTAAAAACCACAGAGGCAAAAACCTATGTGAAACCTTCCGACACCAATCCGCCGGAAGTAAACCTTACGGTAAGCAGTACCCTGGTGGAAGTAGGAGAAAGTTTTTATGTGGAAGCCTCCGCCATGGATGATTACGGCGTGGATTCCTTTGTGGTTCAGGTAAACGGGGAAGAATTCAGAACCACTTACGGAAGATATGAGTACCTGCCGGAACAGGCAGGAGAGTACACCATTACTGCCAGGGCTACGGACATCGGTGGAAATGAAACCACAGAAACCGTCACCGTTACCGTCATTGATAACAGCGATGTGATCCCTCCGGAAATCACCCTGGACTCACAGACCAGTGGTGCTATTTCAGGAAACATTGTGCTTACGGGAAGTATTACGGATAACAAAGAACTAAAATCCTATACCGTAACCAGAACGAAAGTAGATACCGGTACCGGAGAAAGCAGTGATACCGGAGAAAACGGAGAAACTACGGAAGAATCCGTTGTCATAGCCTCCGGAACCAAAGAAATCAGAAACGGCACCATTGCCGAGATAGAAACAGCAGAACTGGAAAACGGAGTCTACCGGGTTGAAATCCTGGCAGAAGATACCGCAGGACTTGCAAGCATTGTATCCTTAGTCTATACGGTAAACAGAAAAACCATAGACCGGACGCCGCCACAGGCAGTCATTGACGATGTAATCCTCGATGAAGAAACAGATACTATTTTCGTCATCGGAAGCATTACGGATGAAACAGCCCTCGGAATGTATCAACTGATTATATTCCCGACCAGCAGGCCGGATGATACAACCATACTTTCCATGGGACTTACGGAAGTGGAAGGGGAAACCATCGGAACCATTCCGGCCAATAAGCTTGGGAGTTATCCATATACCCTGCAGCTTTTGGCATGGGACAGACAGGGAAACAGCAGCGGGATGGAAGTGGAATTTGAGTATGAAAAAACCATAAACACCCAGACCGGTACAGTGGAAAAAGTGGAAATTAAAAGGGAGGAAGACACCACCGTTCCTGTCATTGCAGGAGAATTAAAGGCAGCCATTACAGAGGAAGGACTTGCCCTTACCCTGACCGGAACCATTGCAGATGAAAACTTAAAGGAATATACCGTAGTTACCGGAAAGGCAGACAGTGAAAACAATCCGGTTTCTCCGGTTACCTTAAAAACAGGAAGCGAAACCGTTGAAAATGCCATCATTACGCAGTATACTTATGATAAGTTCGAAGCAGGAACCTACATGATTCGTGTTACTGCAGTGGATGAGGCAGGAAACAAAAGGGTCATGGACTTTTTTACCGATGTTACGGTACAGGGAAACATAGATGACGGATATACGGGAGAATCCGGGGAAAGCGGGGAAAGTAATTCCAACTCCCTGAATCTGGTGCTTTCCGGAACTGTGGCAGATACCGGGGATACCCTAAAGGTATACCTTACCTATCCGGAAGAAGCCACAGACATCCGCCTTACTGCCGACGGGGCAAAGGTGGAACTTTACGGAAGAACCGCAGACATTACTGCTGATACCCCGGGAGAAGTGGAAGTCACCCTGACGGCAACCTTAAACGGGGAAGAAAAGAGTGTCACCCGGACCGTAAGGTTCTTTGATCCGGAAGACACCACCCATCCGAAGGCATCCTTCCTGACTCCGGAAGCAGACAGCGAATTAAAGACCAAAACCGAAATCACAGGAACCGTCTGGGATGAAACCAGCCTTGCCTACTATACTTTGGAATACCGTATGGAAGGCACCGATACCTTCCGGGAGATTGCCCGCGGGGAGGAAATGATAGAAAACGGAGTCCTTGGAGAACTGGACACCAGTCTGTTAGAAAACGGAAGATACCTTCTTCGCCTTACGGTAGTGGACAACGGAGGAAACCGCATCCGGGTGGAACGCGCCATTAACGTTACAGGAAACTTAAAAGTCGGAAACTTCTTCTTAAGTTTTACCGACATCAGTGCCAACGTTTCCGGCGTACCTTTAACGGTGATAAGAAGTTATGACAGCAGAAACAAAAACAGCGGGGACTTTGGAACCGGATGGAGACTGGGATTACAAAGTGTCCGTTTAACGGAAGCCAATGACCTTACCACAGGTTATGAAATGGTACAGCAGGGAATTAAATTCAGTACCACTTACCAGGTTTACCAGACCATCTGCCACGACATCAACATCACCTATGGAGACGGAACCAGTGACCGCTTTGCCTTAAAACTGTCACCGGAACGACAGGGAATCATCCCGATTTATGAAGTCAAAGTAAACTTTGTCTGCGAAACCAACCCAAAACTGAAACTGCAGTTAAACGGGGACAACCAGGCATTACTATACGGAAATGAATTAGTCTTTGATGATGAATCCATGCTGGCATCCAGAACCTACATCCTTACAAGGGAAGACGGAACCAAATGGTATTTAAGTGCCGAACATGGACTCCTAAAAATGGAAGATACCAATGGAAACACCGTTACCTTAAACAAAAACGGCTTTACCCACTCCAATGGAAGTGGAATCACCTTCACCAGGGATGAAAAAGGACGTATCATAAAAGCCGAGGAAACCAACAGTGAAGGAACCCTGATTTCCTCCTTAACCTATGCCTACGATGACAATGACAACCTCATTGCAGTCACAGACAAAGCAGATAGAACCGTTACCTTCACTTACGATGAGGACCATAACCTAATCGACATCATAGACCCAAGTGGAATGGCAGTGGCAAGAAATGAATACGATGAAGAAGGAAGACTGGTTGCAGTCATCGATGCAGAGGGAAACCGTCTGGAATATGAACACGACGTGGAAGGAAGAACCGAAACTGTAAGAGACCAGATGGGAAATGTTACGGTCTATACCTATGATGACAACGGAAACATCCTAAAAACCGTAGTTGCCATGGGAAATGTCACCACCAGCACCTATGACGATAACAGCAACCTTCTTACGGCTACGGATGCCAATGGAAATACTACATCTTATGAGTATGACGGATATGGAAACATTACCGCAGTCACCGGGGCAGACGGAACCAGAGTGGAATGCACCTACACCCAGCAGAACCAGGTAAGCAGCATTTCCACCATGGACCGCACCGTCGTTGCCATGGAATATGACAGCAGCGGAAATCTTTCCTCAGTGGAGGACGGGGAAGGAAACACCGTTTCCTACAGCTATACGAAAGACGGAAAACTTACTGGCATGGCGGATGCCATCGGGGAATACCAGAAAGTAACCTACGATAACAGTGGAAATGTAGCCTCCACCACCAATGGGGCAGGAGAAACTACCACCTATACCTACGACGAAACAGACCGCTGCACAGGTATCAGTATCAGCCGGGAAGAAAACGGGGAAACCATAACCTTAACCAGCCATTATGTTTACAATGCCGCAGGAGATATCATCCAGAGCATAGACAACATGGGAAATGTCACTTCCTACGAATACGACACCAGTGGAAACCAGACCGCCGCAGTGGATGCCAAAGGAAGAAGGTTCACCTACCAGTATGACAGCCTTGGAAACATGGTAAAAACCACCTACCCGGATGGAACCTTTGAAACCTTTACCTACGATGCCAACGGAAACTGCCTTACTGCAACGGATCGCAGTGGACAGAGCATTACCATGGAGTACGATAAACTAAATCGTATGACAAAGAAAACCTACGCAGACGGAACCTTCGAAACCTATACTTACGATGCAGTGGGAAATGTAACGGAACATACGTCTGCCAGCGGGGCAAAAACCATTTATACTTATGATAACCGTAACTGCAATACTGCCATTACGGATGCCTATGGAAACGTAACCACGTTTGATTACGACAGCCAGGCAAGACTGACTGCTGTTACCGATGCCATGGGAAATACCATTTCCTACCAGTATGACGGAAACGGATACATTACGAAGACCACTTATGCAGACGGAAACAGCATTATTTGCGAATACGACGAAAGAAACCGTGTAACCGCGCAAAAAGACCAGAACGGCAACGAAACCCGGTATGAATACGACGGGGCAGACCGCCTTACCAAAGTCACCGATGCTTTAGGAAACAGCTACACCTACGGCTACGACCAGACCGGAAACCTGACCCTGGTTACAGATG
>JBGVLX010000048.1:0-8664 GCA_045124495.1 Lachnospiraceae bacterium | reverse complement strand
CTTAAGAATTATAACACAAAAAAATAATTTTCTACCACAATTAAATGCAAATTTCTTTTGATTCATTTCAAAAGAAAAAAACGAACTTATTGTCCGTTTTTTCTTATCATAGTTTTTTAATGAGCTAACATTCTCTAAAGTCCGTAAGACCTTGCTAATGATGGTACCCTATCATTTTTTGCGTGTATTCATCCAGTATTTTCTTCCATTTCTGGTATTCTTTTTCTGATAATTCATTGTTCTTTCGCATTTCTTCTAATCGGATTTCAGCTTGTTTTCTAGCAGAAATTGCCAGGTCTTTATAGTTATTTTCCAGATTGATTTGTATTTCATGAAATAGATTTTCTACTTCTTTTTGAACTTTTTTCTTTAATTTATTTCCGAACATCTACTGCTTCTCCTAACACTTTTCCGATGCTGTCATTGATCACAAGGTGTGCCATAGAATCCATTGGTGTAATATCCCGGTTAATCAGAATCAGATTCTTACCTTGAAAATATTCAATTAATCCTGCGGCCGGATATACCGTAAGGGAAGTACCACCAATAATCAGAGTATCTGCCTGTCTGATATGCTTTACTGCCCCGTTTAAGGTATCCTGATCCAGTCCTTCTTCATATAAAACCACATCCGGTTTTATCATTCCTCCACATTCACACTTTGGTACTCCTTCTCCCTGATACACTTCCTCTAATCCGTAAAATTTATGACATTTCATACAGTAATTTCTATGTACACTTCCATGTAATTCATAAACCGCCTTACTGCCTGCTGCCTGATGAAGCCCATCAATGTTCTGGGTAATCACAGCCTTTAGCTTACCCATTTCCTCTAGCTTTGCCAGTGCCTTATGGGCATTATTAGGCTGCACATCTTTTAATAACAGTTTTTCCCGATAGAATTTATAAAACTCCTCTGTATTTCTCATGAAAAAAGAATGACTTAAAATGGTTTCCGGCGGATATTGATATCGTTGATGATAAAGTCCGTCTACACTTCGAAAATCCGGAACTCCGCTTTCTGTAGAAACTCCCGCCCCACCAAAGAATACGATGTAATTACTTCTTTCCATGATTTCTTTTAACTGATTTACTACTTCGCTCATTTTTCCCTCCATTCTGAGAACATCTTATTATTTAAATTCCCGAATGCTTTCTAATAAATTTCTCTTCGATATCTAAGACTTCCTTTGTCCAGAATTCTCTTCCACCATGGTGGGCTCCGATGACCTGATAGAAAGTGGCATCTTTCTTTGCCTTTGTTAAGGCTTCAAATAATTCGCATCCCTGCCCAAAAGGAACTAATTCGTCATTGGTTCCATGAAACATTAAAATCGGTGGAAGTTCTCTTTCTTTCTGCACATAGGTAGCAACGACGGTAGGTTTTACCAGTTCAGGATGTTCAAGCACTGGTTTCCCACCAATTTCACAACCTTCCGGACTATCCGGAGTTCGATGATCCTGCGAGGATGGTTCCTGGTTCATGGTAGCAAAATTAGTAGGGCCATATAAATCAATGACCCCTTTTACCAGCGATTTCGAGCTTTTTCGTCCCTCTTCTTCTAATTCGTCGATTCCATAAGAAAATGCTGCTATCATGGCAGTATGAGCACCGGATGAGTCTCCCATCAAGAAAATATTATCAGGATGGATACCATATTCTTTGGCATGTTCCCTCATAAAGTAAATACCAGCTTTGGCATCCAGTGCCTGTGCCGGAAAAATAGCACATTCTGAACCACGGTATTCTAAGACGGCAACTACAAAACCTCTTTGTGCCAGATAGCTTAAGCCTGGTACTCGCTCTTTTACATTTTGTTCATGAAACGCAGAACCTGGGATGTATACAATACAAGGAAGTTCCTCTTTGGCATCTATTGGTCCGATAATCTGTAAATATAAAGTTCTACCATTCCGCTCGATATATGCAACATCCTCCCGATAAAAAATTTCATAGTTGTCTTTCTTAGGTTCCATCGGTATCATACCGGCTGCTTTCGCAGTACTCATCGGAAAATCTTCTCTGCTTACGTTTAATGGTTCCATTTTTTCTCCTTTCATACTACTGTAAATTAGGTGATTGCAAAACTATAATATTTTATGTGAAAGTGATACAAAAGTAACAAAACACCGCAGGCACGCTTTCGCTGCGTTCAGCTCGTAGCGGTACTAAATTCGCGACAAGTCGCTCATTAAGTACCGACGGCCGACCAAGCACCTGCTTATGTATTTGTTTCTTTTGAATCACTTAATATAAGTTTTGGAAGTTTCGCAATTACCTATACTGTAAAAATACTTGTTCTATCTTACATTCATGGTGTTTTTCAGTACTATAATTAATACCTACTAATAAAACATCTTTACACATATCAAGTTTTTGAATATAATTTTTATCTTTTATTTGCTTTAATGCTTCTTGTGGGGAATGTCCCACCTTTAATTCCAAAATAATTCCAGTTTTCCCTTTTCTTTTCGGAATAAAAATATAGTCACAGAATCCTTTACCAGTAGCAAATTCTCTTTCGATATAATATTCATTCCGTGCATAAAGATAACATAGCGTAATAACACAAGATAATGAATTTTCATCATTATATTTAAGAAAAGGAATTTCCCTATCATGTACACTTTCCAGAATAGAAGCAACCTTTTGAGTATTTTGTTGTAAAGTGGCTGCTAACATTTCTTTTGACTGATCTACTATTTTTTTTACTTCCCCCATACTGTTACGTGACAATACTCGTTGGTGTTTTTCCATCAATTCACGATTTGGAATTCGTAAAACCCGGTCATGGTAAGAAAGAAAGCCAAATACCACCATGGCAGAAAGTATTTCATCTCTGGTATTTAACTGCTGCTCAGAAGCACTATATCCCATCAACTCAGCTTCCACAGGAATTCCAGATATCATTTTTACAACATCTTCCCGAACTTCATCAATATTATGTTCTATGCAATCTGCAATTTCATTCATAGGTCCCGTTTCTGTCCAATAATTTAGGCAAACACCATCACGTAAGGCACAATTTACAGAACGCGGGTTAAACAAATGGCTACCATCACTCATATAATAGCCATCATACCAGGAAACTAATTCTTCATATGTTATTTTAGTTTGTTTTTTACAAAGAACTTTAACTTCGTTCTCCTGGAAACCAAAATAGTTTTCATAAACATGATCGTTCATAAAGTTATATTCTTGAAATATATTTAATTCAGAACCACTGGAATATTTAGCAATAGGAAGTATTCCTGTCATATAGGCAAGTTCTACATAGGGTTTATCCTTTAACAAATCTCTCAAAAACAGGAGATAATTGTTTTTATCAGTCGAAGACATAAATTTCCGATAAAAAACACTATCCCATTCGTCTAGAATAAAGATAAAGCTATCACCTGTGGCAGTCAGTAAATCACTAACTGATAAATTTTCATATGGGGTAATTCCATAAGTCTGCTGAATATCCGTCAAGATTTTGTATTGAATATATTCAATGTAACTTTCATAAGAACTGCAATTTGCTGGCAATACACTAAAATCAATAAAAATGACATTGTGCAAATTTAAATGCTTTTCATAAGAAGGCTTGTTAGAAATGATAAGGCTGTCAAACATATTTTTATTATTTTGACCCTTGGTATAATAAGCACCAAGCATATGTGCGTTAATTGTTTTTCCGAAACGTCGCGGACGGGTAATACATACATAGCAGTTGGCAGTTCCGATTAGCTTATTCAAAGGATCAATCAATCCACTTTTATCCACATATGGTTCGCTATTTATTACTTTTTGAAATTGAATTGCAGAAACATTTGTATTTAAATAAAACATGCAATTTACCCCCTTCAAAATTATAATAACTTCCTTCATTCCATATTCTACGTTTTTTTACCTAGTGCGACAAGCCCTTTCCTATTTTTAGGTAGTTTGCTCTTTCTTTATTCCATTTAATACCCTTAAAATAAGTCCTAAAATATAGGTTAATGCCAAAATAGCAACTGCCCAAATGACGCTCATATAAATCGGCTGTTCATATACGTATAAAAATGGATATGGTCCTCTTAACACCTTTAAAAGATTCAGTACTATCATTACGGCAGCGTAAATTATGGTTGGAATCATGGCTAACATATTATCTCTTTTTGTAATTTTTCGTTCTTTTTCAAAAACACAGAACGAAAAAATCATAACAATAGGACAAAAAACATGGTGATAGATGTTTGCAGGACCAAATATATAGTGATCTACAGACTGTATCCCTTCCATAGGAATCAATACCGTGATTACTACAACAAAGGTTACAGCAAGACAGTTACAGGTAACAAATTTTAACTGTTTTAACCATCTTGGAAAGGCTTGTTCTTTCTGATTAAAATTCCGTATATAATATACTACATACAAAAAACTTACAACCAGAGCCAGAACATTACTTAAAACAGTATAAAACCTTAAATTTGGAATACCACCATCTTGAAAGCTATGATAAGTCCCCACAATCTCCATACCGAACACCAGGAAATTTAATATAATTGCTACTATTTTTTTTATTTTACTACTCTCTTCCATCTCTTTTCTATCTCTTCTCCATTCCAAATTTAGAATACAACTTACCTTCTGACTTCACCTTTTTCATCCCATATGAATCAGGTATTTAAAAACCAGGAAGGAATATACATAACAATAAATAACCCGACCTTATCTACGCTCTGGTCGCAAATCCTGCCGGGTTTTATTTACTATATTTCATGATACCTGCGAATCGTACACCCCAATTCCAAAAGCCTGTACATTCGATTTCGGTACATCGTAAATTAAATTACTAAATCAATGCTTTGTTTCGCACTATGCTACTTTTTATATAATTACACGCGAACTATTAGTCTGGCTAATTAATTTAGGTTGTACTAGTATCATTTTATTTATTTCCTTTTTTTCTTTGTTTTATACTAATATATGAGGATAAGTCTTTACATAAATTATAGGTTTCCATTCCATAGATGATCATATCATCTTCTTCCTGGATTCTAACAACCCTTCCTTTTAAATCAATGAAATGACCTATATCCTCAAAGCTTATGGAAAGTTTATCACCAAGTTGAAATCCTAGTTCCTTTTTTCTGTCAGTAATGGAAAAGCCTGACAAGCTAATATCTCTTACTGTTACCTGTTGTGGTGTTTTTCCTGTCGCACTAAGGGTCGCAGTTGTTGCCACACTTACTCTGAAACAGCCTCTTCTATTATGTCTGTTTCCTTCTGAAAAAACCTGCATGGCATAATCTTCTCTATAATTTACCACCCTTACATTACGCCATATAATAGGTACACCATCGTCATAGCAATATTCCATATCAATCCGTACATTATCAAAATTCAACCTTCTCGTGGTGTCATACTCTAAAGAGATAAGGGCAATACCCTCCTTTACATGCTGTTTCAATACTGCGCCCATCTGCATATTATTTTCGCTATTATAAATCTGCAGCGTAATCTGACTTCCTTCCTCTATTTCAGATAACTTAATTCCCAAGCCGTCACCTCCAAAAATATATCTTCTTATATTTTAACATACTTTTTGAAAATATCATACATAAATTAGAATAAAATTAAAAAAAAATAAACCTCAATGATTCACGACGTATCCTTAAAACCGTAACATAAGGGCAGAAACGATTTTTAACCGGTTCTGCCCTTAATCAAACGCCAATCCGAAATATTCGGGTGCAGAAAGATTAGGATTCCCTAAAGACAAATACATAGCAAATGGACGCTCCTCTCCCGGAACCCGGAAGATTCCTTTGGTATATCCTAAAGTTGATAAAATCTTCGGTGCCACCGAAACATCTCCTAATAATTCTATTCCATAAAGGTTATGATTCTCCTCACGGAATGCCAACAAAAATTTATCCCCTGCCAAGCACGTAGCCTGGGTTTCCAAAAAATCCAGATTTTCCTTTTCCTGTACTACGCCTCCTTCCGGAAGCATTTGCCTGCGAAGTCTTGCATATTCTGCTTGATTCACACGACGAACCTCTATGCCCTTACCTTCCGCAGTACAACAAATCTCTTTCATATGACTACAAGTTTGATACCCCATACCTTCGTAAAACTTAAAAAGCTCACGATTTCCCGGTACCAATACAACACCTTCATATCCATGCCCTGAGAGATAACTGTGGGTATCCGATATCAGGCTTTTACAAATGCCCTGCCCACGATACGCTTTTGCAGTAGCTACGGCATATAAATAAGCAATTTTCTTATCTTTATAAATACAGTCAAACCAATACAATGAAGCTACGATTTCTTCCTTTATCGTGACACAACGACAGCGATTTACATGAAAAGCGGACTTATAAAAAGCTGTCAGGAATTCCTCCGTGTCTCCAAACGCCTCTCTCCATAAACCCCATAGTTTTGGAATTTGGGAAAGTTTTGGCTTATCAATCTTCATAATATTCCTCCCTCAGACAAGCCCATCCTTTTTCTACCAGATGATGGGGATAATAGCTTTGTTTTGCTTTTCGCAACCCCTCAAGTCCCATATCCTCCTCACGATTAAAAAAACGAATCTTAGGGTACTTGTCCCGGATATATCGGGCAAACTCACGATTTATCATGGCATAGGCACCATTGACATCGGGACATGCCTTTTCAAAATGTACATCCAAAGTATCTTCCGATAGTTGGCTGCCTAAAGTTACTGCTAGAACCTCTTTCCCATTCAATAACACCAAACCTTCCATTTCTAACTCCCTATGGTGTCTAAAGGCTTTTTCCAAAGCCTTCTGTTCCAAAGCATAGGCGTTTTCATCCGAATCCTGCAACCTTTTTTCATACCACTGCGCTACCATCCTTCTCACCCTTGGGAGATTCTCTTCACTTAAAGGCTCCACCGTATAATCCGGATACGAATCCAAAAAGCGATGGATATGATTACGCTTTTTATGATATTTCTTACCCTTTAAGTCTGCTAAGGCGTCAATATCATAAACATAATCAAATAACCCCGGGTCATATTGAAATTGAAACATGCCAGGATAAAGTTCTTCTAAAGTCTTCTTTTCTAAATCATACACCCCTGAAATCCTACAAGGAATTCCTCTTTTCTTTGCATCTTCAATAATCGCATCTAAAACCTCTTTTTTATTCCCATTTCCCATTGGATATAGGTAAACACTTTGATGATTCATTTGGGAAAATACTAGGAATTGATCCTGTAAAACAGCATATTTCTGTCGTCCCCACAAGTATAAACTGGCAAAGGAAAATTCACACCCCCGTTCACTTCCCTGAGTCAGATAAGGTTCATACAATTTCTTATCTTCCAATGTAATTTCCTTAAAATTAATACTATTAACAGATTTCATTTTTGTATTATACTCCTTATTCGTTAGCAACAAATTAACCTATTTTTACGTTTTACATATCGCAAATCATCAGAATTCTTCTGTAATTCCAATTAGTAATGATTATCGACAAAACACTATCATTAATTCTATTTCTTGTCAAGCATTTTATTCTTTACTGTTCAGCTTTAAACAGTAGCTTTCATTCTTTTGCAACATTTTATTCTTGAAGATTTTATAGTAAATTGATTAAATTTATGATACAATATGCAGCAAGGAGGATTTTAATTATGATTGCATTTATTTGTTATTTTTTCCCGGCAGTACTATCCTTATGGTTATTTGAGACATTGACAAAAAACAATTTGTCCTGGAAAGAATGTCTCTTCCGTTTTTGTAGTAATGCCTTGTTTATTAATTTTATCTGTTTTGGTATCAAGAAATTTATTCTTCATACTGCAGGAGAACCTATATGTTCTAATTCAGCAGACATGCTACCAATTGTTGCTTTTAACTACCTGGTTATAGCAATACCGGTTACTGTGGTTCTTGTATTTGCTGAAATTTTACTTCCAAAAAAGATCAGTATCACCGTGGAGGAAAACACCAATGAAACAACCAAAAAAGAAAAAAATTAAATTTTTTATACCAATATTAATTTTATGCATGCTGCTTCTGTTTGTAGGAATGTTGTGTTTCTTTGCAGCAGAATGGTATAAGACTGTTTATGGTGATGTAGGATTTGACTCTATTCTTTATACACTACTTTCCGATTTAGGTGGTGTTGAAAGCGATCTTATTATGGAATTTGTAAAGGACGCCCTCTTGCCTGCCATTCTTTTAACAGTATTGGTAGGCTTGGCATTATTTGCTACCGTAAAAAGAAGTTTATTTTTGCATATAGGAAAAAAATTTAAAATAAAGATTTACCCCTTTCCAAAAATTCTTTCCGTTATATGTGCTTTATCTTTAACCGCCACACTATTGCTTTCAGCTGCCGTAAAAGTAAATTTACCGGATTTTATTAATTACATGACCCAACAGACAACCATTTTTCAAGACATGTATGTGGATCCTTCCACCGCAAATATTACATTCCCGGAACAAAAGAGAAATCTTATCTACATTTATCTTGAATCTATGGAGACTACCTTTTTACCTGAGGAACTTGGTGGTGGAAACGATGTTAACCCTATCCCCGAATTATATGAATTAGCCTTAGAAAATACAAATTTTTCTTATAACGATTCCGTAGGCGGTTTCACGGCTCTTTGGGGAGGTACCTGGACCATTGGTGCTCTTGTTTCCCATACCTCA
>JBGVLX010000047.1:0-15145 GCA_045124495.1 Lachnospiraceae bacterium | reverse complement strand
TGATTCAAAAGTAACAAAACAATGCAGGCACGCTTTCGCTGCGTTCGGCTCGTAGCGGTACTAAATTCGCGACAAGTCGCTCATTAAGTACCGACGGCCGCCCAAGCACCTGCTTATGTATTTGTTTCTTTTGAATCACTTAATATAAGTTTTGGTAGTTTCGCAATTGCCTAAAGAATGGAGGATTTATATGAGAGTAGGTATGGGTTATGATGTTCATAAATTAGTAGAAGGCAGGGATTTGATTCTAGGAGGAGTTAAGATTCCTTATGAGAAAGGATTACTAGGTCATTCAGATGCAGATGTATTATTACATGCAATTATGGATGCTCTTTTAGGAGCTGCAGCTTTAGGTGATATTGGCAAACATTTTCCGGATACAGAAGAAAAGTATAAAGGGGCGGACAGTATTCATTTATTAAAAAAGGTAAAAGAACTGATAGAGGAAAAAATGTATGTCATTGAGAATATTGATGCAACAATCATTGCACAAAAACCAAAATTGGCACCATATCGGGAAACAATGGTAAAGAATATTTGTGATGCTTTAAATATCAGGGAGGAACAGATAAATATTAAGGCTACCACAGAAGAGGGGTTAGGATTTACAGGAGCTGGTGAAGGCATCAGTGCACAGGCAATCTGCTCCCTGACCACTTTTGAGAATTACAGCTATGAGGTGGGAAATTTGGGAAGTTGCTGTTCACAATGTAGTGGATGTAGAAAACAAATGTAAGTTAATTGAGATGAATCATTGAGGGTTAAGATTTGTTGGTATACAGGTATGTTCATTTATTTATGATTAAGATTGGAAATAGTTACCGCGGATCATCTTATTCTTGATGATTACATTTTTTGATTGACAAATCGAAGTTTTATGCATAAACTGATAAATAGATAAAAGCGAAGAACGAAAAGAGTAGTTTGATGGTTTTCTATCAGAGAGAAACTGACATGGCTGAAATCGGTTTTTAGAAAAAATGAGACGAAGTGCATTCGGGAGCTGGATATCGGAAGAAACCGGGAGAATTGTAAACGGTTAACATACAGATGTGGAATTTTAACACGCTGGAGACGGTTTATAGGATGTATTGTGGATGAATCCTGGTTAAAGTATGATATTCCGTAAACTGGCGTTAACAGTATTGAGTGAGGTATAAATACCTTAAAAAGAGTGGAACCGCGGATAAACTTCGTCTCTTATCAGAGATGGAGTTTTTTTTATGGAGGCTTGGTATGAAAATAATCAAATATTTTAAGGAAGAAACGAAAATTATCCGGGAAAGGGATCCAGCAATAAAATCAGATTGGGAAGTATTGTTATATCCTAGTTTTTGGGCAGTATACTGGTATAGGATCGCTCATAAATTATATAAAAAAGGACATTATTTTCTTGCAAGGTTCATTTCACAAAAGACAGCAAGAAAGACCGGAATCGAAATCCATCCAGGGGCTGAAATCGGGGAAGGATTTTTTATTGATCATGGTCATGGAGTTGTAATTGGTGAAACTACAATTATTGGAAATAATGTAACTTTATACCAAGGTGTTACCTTGGGAGGAACAGGAAAAGAAAATGGAAAGAGACACCCTACGATTGAGGATAATGTTATGATAAGTGTAGGGGCTAAGATTATAGGCTCTTTTACCATAGGAGAAAATTCTAAGATAGGTGCCGGGGCTGTGGTATTAAAGGAAGTTCCGCCAAATTGTACTGTGGTAGGGGTTCCGGGAAGAATTGTAAAACGAGATAATGTTAAAGTGCCTAGAAGTGATATGGATCAGGTACATTTGCCGGATCCCGTTATGGAAGATATTACAACATTACAAATGCAGAATGTAATCATAAAAGAGAAGCTGGATGAAATTGAGCACCAGCTGACAACGAAACGTGGAGCTTAGTTCTGTTCGTGGTGATTTGCTAGATATGTTGTGATAAGTTTAGGTGAAAGATGAATGGAGATTAAAATGGAAAATAATATGAAATTGTTTAATACACTTACGAAAAAGGTGGAAACTTTTATTCCAAATGAAGAAGGAAAGGTAAACATGTATACTTGTGGACCTACAGTTTATCATTTTGCTCATATTGGTAATTTGAGAAGTTATATTATGGAGGATGTATTGGAAAAAACCTTCCGGTATGCCGGATATGATGTAAAACGTGTTATGAACATTACGGATGTGGGACACCTTTCTAGTGATGCAGACAGTGGCGAAGATAAGATGTTAAAAGGAGCAAAAAGAGAACATAAGACAGTAATGGAAATTGCGAAATTTTATACAGACGCTTTCTTCTCTGATTGTGAAAAATTAAATATTAAGCGACCGGATGTGGTGGAACCGGCTACGAACTGTATTAAAGAATTTATTCATATGATAGAAGTTCTTTTGGAAAAAGGGTATGCTTATGTTGCCGGGGAAAATGTATATTTTGATACTTCAAAACTACAGGATTATTATGTGTTTTCCAGTCAGAGTGAAAAAGAACTTATGGTTGGTGTAAGAGATGACGTAGCTGAAGATACAAATAAGAAAAATAAAAGTGATTTTGTATTATGGTTTACGAAATCAAAATTTGATAATCAGGAATTAAAGTGGGAAAGCCCATGGGGGGTAGGTTATCCGGGATGGCACATTGAATGTTCAAGTATCAGCATGAAACATCTGGGTGAGTACATGGATATTCATTGTGGTGGAGTGGATAATATCTTTCCTCATCATACCAATGAAATTGCACAAAGTGAAGCTTATTTGGGGCATAAATGGTGTAACTACTGGTTCCATGTGCATCACTTAAATGATAAATCAGGAAAAATGAGTAAGTCAAAGGGTGATTTTCTGACTGTGTCCTTATTAGAAGAGAAAAATTATCATCCGCTGGTATACAGAATGTTCTGTTTACAGTCTCATTATAGAAAACCATTGGAATTTTCTTATGAAGTTATGGATAATATGGAAAATTCTTATTTGAAATTAAGAAAAAACATTGCCAAACTAACTGATAGTGAAGAAATAGAAATGCAAAAATTTGAGGAGTATAAGGGGAAATTTTTAGATGCCTTAAAAAATGATTTAAATACTTCCATGGCAATTACCATTTGTTATGAAGTATTAAAGGCAGAGATGAAAGATGCAACCAAACTGGCATTGTTCCGTAGTTTTGATGAAGTGTTATCCCTGGATCTGACAATGGGTGAATTAGAAGAGGAAGGTGCTGTGGATCAGGAATTAGAGACACTTATTTTACAGAAGATAGAAGAAAGAAAGGCTGCGAAGAAGGAAAAGAATTTTGCCAAGGCAGATGAGATAAGGGCGGAACTTCTGGAAATGGGAATTGTACTGGAAGATACAAGAGAAGGAGTAAAATGGAAGAAAATATAAAGGACTATTTTAAAGAAGCTTTTCAGATAAGTCAGGTGGACCCGAAGGGATATTCCCCTTTGGCACTTGCGTATATTGGAGATGGGGTATACGAATTAATGATTCGTACCATTCTGGTTTCAAAGAAAGATATGCAGGTTCAGAAATATCATAAAAAAGCAAGTGATTTAGTAAAAGCCCAAACCCAGGCAAATATGATTCATGCCATAGCAGAGGAATTGACGGAAGAGGAAATGGCAGTTTATAAAAGGGGAAGAAATGCAAAATCCTATACCATGGCAAAAAATGCCACAGTGTCGGATTACAGGGCTGCCACAGGTTTTGAAGCGTTGATAGGATACCTGTATTTAAAAGAAGACCTAATAAGAGCGATTGAACTTGTCAAAATTGCATTGGAAAGAAAAGATGTATAAGAAAGCAGAGGAATAAATGAGATACGAAGAATTTACGATTGAAGGACGAAATGCGGTGATTGAAGCATTTCGTTCCAATAAAACCATTGATAAACTTTTTTTATTAGATAAGTGTCAGGATGGACCTATTAAAACGATTTTAAGGGAAGCAAAAAAACAGGATACCATCATTCAGTTTGTTACAAAGGAACGGTTAGACCAGTTGTCAAAGACGGGACATCATCAGGGTGCTATTGCTATGGCAGCAGCATATGAATATGCAGAAGTTTCAGAAATATTAGATGCTGCAAAAGAAAAGGAAGAACCACCATTTATTTTTATTTTAGACGAGATTGAGGACCCTCATAACCTAGGTGCTATCATCCGTACGGCAAATCTGGTAGGAGCCCATGGTGTGATTATTCCAAAAAGAAGAGCAGTGGGGCTTACAGCTACAGTAGCGAAGACTTCCGCAGGAGCAATCAATTACACACCGGTGGCGAAAGTGACAAACATTAAAAAGACTATGGAAGAACTAAAAAAAGAGGGACTTTGGTTTGTATGTGCAGATATGGGTGGTGAGGTAATGTATGACCTTGATTTAAAAGGCCCTATCGGGATTGTGATCGGAAACGAAGGACAAGGAGTAAGCAGATTGGTGAAAGAAACCTGTGATTTTACGGCCTCAATTCCAATGAAGGGGGAAATTGATTCTTTGAATGCATCTGTTGCAGCAGGTGTGTTGGCTTATGAGGTGTTCCGGCAAAGACGAAACGGGTAAAGTTCATGGAGAGAGGCGCTTATGTCAAGAGATTTTACAAAGTTGGAAGATGAACAGATGATTCGGCTGATTCGGGAAGAAAACAACGAAGAGGCTATGGATTTTTTGATGAATAAATACAGGGGACTGGTAAAAAAAGAGGCCAGAACTTTATATATGATGGGAGCCGACTCAGAAGATATTATTCAAGAAGGAATGATTGGACTTTTTAAGGCAATACGAGATTATAGTATGGAAAATGAAGCTTCTTTTTTTACTTTTGCGAAAATCTGTATTCAAAGGCAATTGGTAAATGCCGTAAAAGCATCTACCAGAAAAAAACATTCTCCGTTAAACTCTTATGTTTCGTTTTATGAACCAGTGCAGGAGAGTACGGAAGTAGCTGTTATGGATACCATACAGGCAGCTGAAAATTTTTCAAATCCCGAAAATATTTTACTAGAACATGAAACAATAGAACGGTTGGAAGAAGGGATTAAGGAAAAGCTAAGCGGCTTGGAGCAGGAAGTGCTGAGTTTATTCTTAGACGGTAAGTCTTATGGTGAAATAGGGGAAATGCTAGGTAAGGATACAAAGGCTGTAGACAATGCAGTTCAAAGAATTCGAAATAAAATTAAAAAAAGTATTGACACAAAATAACGTTTGTGGTAACATCTTAATGCGATGTTATGCTGATATAGCTCAGGAGGTAGAGCGCAACATTGGTAGTGTTGAGGTCACGGGTTCGACTCCCGTTATCAGCTTTACAACTCCTGGAAGGGAGTTTTTTTTGTTTACCAGGGATTTTTTGTATATTCGAGGTAAAAATTGGCACGGTGTGCAGTAAAACATATTTGTAAAAATGAGAGTGAAAATACGAATGATGGTACGGAGGGACACATTATGAAAAAAAAGAGCAAAAAAGGTCTTATATTCGTTGTTATTGCGGTGATTATAGTTGTGATTTTTGTGAAAAAATCAAAAAACAAAAAAGAAGATAAACCAGATACTACGAAACAACCGATTACCATAGAAAATAGGGATGACGGAATTTTTGTTACGGCGATGATGGGCGAAAATACCACGGTTGGTGGGATTGATTACTTTATTGTTAAAATTTTTAACACGGAAACAAATAATCTGGATTTTGTGGTGATTCCGGAAAGATGTTATCTTACGATGTCTTCCGAATGTTATCAGACATTAAGTAGTAAAAACGCTGATTTGATGGCCAGCATGAATTTATCCAGTATTGCATTGTATTTTAACAAAGAAGCCAGATATGAAAATACGATTATTGCATTGGAAGATATCTTAGGGCTTGAGGTGGACTATTATGAAGTGTTTAGCGAAGAAGAGTTTATTCAGATGATTAATCTTGTCACACCATTAAATTATGATTTAAAGACAAACATTTCGTATATTAACCGAAAAGGTGTCAGTGTAGAGGTACCGGCGGGAATGCAGTATATTGATGGTGAGAACGCATTAGCCATAATTAAAGCAGAAGATTCCTATGAGTCAAAAATAGATCAGGCAAATGAAATGTGCGGATATCTGAACCAGTATTATTCTTTTATTTTTTCTTTGAATTCATTGGATAAATTAAAAGAATACTATTCTTACGTATTTGAAATTATGCAGTCTGATGCGGTATACGATGATTATGCTCCTTATTTAGAAAAGCTATATAATGTAAATCCGGATGAGATTTCTTTCCATATTGTAGTAGGTGGATTAGTTGAAGATGGACGTTATTTTATTGACTCTGTTCAAATGCAACAGCTGGTTCAAGAAATTATAGCAAAGCCGGCAGGTGCAGGAAAAGAAGTGATTTCTACAGAAGATCCTTCTGCTTCAACTTCGGAAGGAGACAGTAGTGAAGAAAATTCAGATGATACTCAAAGTACTGAAAATACAGAAAACACAGAGCAGAGTACAGAAGAACCAGCTACTGAGCCGGAAGAACCGCAAGGAATGAGTACAAAAGAGGCTGTCATTCAGATCCAAAATAGTACTTTCGTAAATGGCCTTGCAAAGAAATGGCAGACGAAACTGAACACAGATGGATATCAGGTTAGTAGCGTAACAAATTATAAAGGTGGAGGCGGTACTTTAGAAGCTACGAAGATTATTGTGAACAATGCTTCTTTAGGAGAGGATTTGAAGACCTACTTCCCATCTGCCACAATTGAGACAGGTGAAGTACCTGCGGGATATGATGTTGTAATTATCTTAAGTTCACAGGATACAACAGTAAATTAATCCCGAAGCTTAAAAATACTCGAAACTGTTGTAAATATAGCGTTGAGGTGTCTCATATGCATAATAAAAAAAGTATTTATGAACTTGAATTTGACTGCATGTCAGAAACAAAAGCAGAAGAATTGGTTGAGAAATATTTTTCGTCAGAACAGATACATTTGATTTACTATGTGGAACCGAAATTGGTTTTAACTGATTTGAGTGAAGAAGAAATTTCTTTGATTCAAAGTGCGAAATTGGTAATGGCAGTTCAGACGGAATTATATGAAGATTTACAAAGTGCAAAAGAAAATTATAGTAGAATTGTAAAAGGAATTGAATTTCTGAAAATTATCAGCACTTATGTAAAGAAGAAGAAAGAAAAGGTGATTGTTCTTTCTTCTTCAGAAGAAGATTGTGAGGCATTTATGAGATTCCTTCATCTGGATAGGAATTTATGTAAAAATATAATTGTTGCGCAGATGAAGGAAACAGATATGGATGGTTTTGTGAATGAAATGAACATGGACATGGCTCCTGTTGTTTTTTCTTTGATGCAGCATGACATCCAGATAGAATTTATCAGAAATTATGTGGATAAATTGGATACAAAAATGGTAGTTATGCTGGGAGACAGCCTGGAATACATGAAAAAATCTGAAAAGAAGATACATAAGATTTTGAAAGCATTACACATTGGCAAAAAACACTACAATTTACCGAAATAATGAGAATATTGCATAATTTTTGAAAGTGTATATGCAAATTAAACAAAAGATTTTAAAATTCTTTGTTTATATATAATATGGTATTTTGATTAAAAAAAGTGTATTATATAACCTAGCATTAAAGTAAACATAACCCAAGGAGGAGAAATATAAAATGGCAAGTTTATCTTTAAAGAATATTTATAAAATCTATTCAAATGGATTTAATGCAGTAAAAGATTTCAACTTAGAAGTTGAAGATAAAGAATTCATCATCTTCGTAGGACCTTCAGGATGTGGTAAATCTACTACACTTCGTATGATCGCTGGTTTGGAAGATATCAGTAAAGGTGAATTGTGGATTGGTGATAAGTTGGTAAATGACGTAGAACCAAAGGATAGAGATATCGCTATGGTATTCCAGAACTACGCATTGTATCCACATATGACAGTATATGATAATATGGCATTTGGTCTTAAGATTAAGAAAGTGCCAAAGGATAAGATTGATAAGCAAATTCATGAAGCTGCAAAGATTCTTGATATTGAACATTTGTTAGATCGTAAACCAAAGGCTTTATCCGGTGGTCAGAGACAGCGTGTTGCTATGGGACGTGCTATCGTTCGTGAACCTAAGGTATTCTTAATGGACGAGCCTTTATCAAACCTTGATGCAAAGTTAAGAGTTCAGATGCGTATCGAAATTTCAAAGTTACATCAAAGATTACAAACAACTATCATTTATGTAACTCATGACCAGACAGAAGCTATGACACTTGGTACAAGAATCGTAGTATTGAAGGATGGTATCATTCAACAGGTAGATACACCACAGAACTTATATGATAAGCCACAAAACTTATTCGTAGCCGGATTTATCGGTTCTCCTGCTATGAACTTCATTGAATGTAAGGCTGTTAAGTCTGGTTCTGACATTTTATTAATGTTCGGTTCTCATTCTATCAAAGTTCCTGAAGGAAAGGCTATTAAGTTAATCGAAGGAAATTACATTGATAGAGATATTATCTTAGGTATCAGACCAGAAGATATCCATGATGAACAATTATTCATCGAATCTTCACCAGAAAGTGTAATCGATGCTAAGATTAATGTATACGAAATGTTAGGTGCTGAAGTTTACTTATACTTTAACATTGACCAGTTTGATATTACTGCAAGAGTTAACTCTCGTACTACTGCAAGACCAGGAGATACTGTTCAGTTAGCATTCGACTTAAGTAAGATTCACTTATTCGATAAAGAGACTGAAAGAATTATCGTTAACTAAGAAATATAAAATATTTGTCGGATCTCTATCGTTTTTTTATGATGAGGTACGGCTTTGGAATATACCAGATGGTTGCATCTGGTATATTTTTTTAGCAAAAATTTAGAAATGCTATGGCAAATAGAAAGATAAATACACGAAGTATATAGGTAAATGTTGAGTGGTAAAAAATAAAAGAGAAATTTATAAAAATTTCTCTTTTATTTTTGTCGATTATGCTATAAAATATAAATTAGTGAATTGTGATTGAATAATGAAAAAGGGAGTGAACGTGAAATGATTTCAAATCAGATTTTACAAGATACCATAGATGGTATTAAGGGGATTTCAAGGGTGGATTTGTGCGTTATGGACATGGAAGGGAAACCGTTAGCATCTACCATGCTTGAAGTTTCTGAATATGATAAAGTGGTGACGGCTTTTGTGGATTCACCTGCAGAAAGTCAAGTTTTACAAGGATGTCAGTTTTTTAAAGTATATGATGATAATCAGTTGGAATATGTCATTTTGGCAAAAGGTGAAAATGATGATGTGTATATGATTGGAAAGTTGGCAACTTTCCAGATTCAGAATCTTTTGGTAGCATATAAAGAAAGATTTGACAAGGATAATTTTATTAAAAATTTATTGTTGGATAATTTATTGTTGGTTGATATCTATAACAGAGCAAAAAAACTGCACATTGATACAGATGTCAGAAGAGTGGTATATATAATTGAAACCAAGGTAGAGCGGGAGAATAACGTACTAGAGACGGTTCGTAGCCTGTTTTCCAGCAAGACAAAGGATTTTATTACTGCGGTAGATGAAAAGAATATTATTTTGGTGAAAGAGGTAAAGCAGACTGAGTCTTATGAAGATATGGAAAAGACAGCAAAGGTCATTGTAGATATGCTTAACTCAGAAGCCATGACACAGGTAAGGGTTGCCTATGGAACCATTGTAAATGAAATCAAAGAAGTTTCCAGATCTTATAAAGAAGCGAAGATGGCTTTGGATGTTGGAAAGATTTTCTATGAAGATCGTAATATCATTGCTCATGGTAATTTAGGTATTGGACGATTGATTTATCAGCTTCCAATACCATTATGTAAGATGTTTATTAAAGAAATTTTTGACTCTCGGACTCCGGATGAATTTGATGAGGAAACATTAACTACGATTAATAAGTTCTTCGAGAATAGTTTGAATGTTTCGGAAACTTCAAGACAGTTATATATCCATAGAAATACCCTGGTATACCGTCTGGACAAGTTGCAAAAGACTACCAATCTGGACTTAAGGGTATTTGAGGATGCGATTACCTTTAAGATTGCATTAATGGTAGTAAAGTATATGAAATATATGAAGAGTTTAGAGTATTAGATGAAATAATTTGTGGACGGAATCAGTGAATTCGTTAGAGAGGAAGTTAAGATGATTACATTTAAGAATGTCACAATGCAATATCCTACAGGTACAGTAGCGTTAAAAGATGTCAGTCTGAATATAAATGAGGGGGAATTTGTATTCATCGTTGGCAGCAGTGGTTCTGGAAAGTCAACCATATTAAAGTTGATTTTAAAGGAGTTGGACGCTACTTCCGGGACTATTTTTGTAGCAGGTAAGGAATTAAAGAAATTAAAACATAAGGAAATTCCTTTTTTTCGCAGGAATATAGGTTTCGTATATCAGAATTTCCGATTGTTAAAGGACCGTACTGTATACGAAAATGTAGCATTTGCACAAAGAGTCATTGAAGCGAATCCGAAGGATATCAGAAGGCAGGTTCCATCCATGCTGACATTGGTTGGCCTTGCAGGTAAGTATAAAAATTATCCGAAAGAATTATCCGGTGGTGAACAGCAAAGAGTTGCATTGGCAAGGGCGCTGGTAAATAATCCGTCTATTATTGTTGCAGATGAGCCTACCGGAAACTTGGATCCTCAGAATTCGTGGGAAATTATGGATTTGTTGAATGATATTAATAAACGTGGAACTACAGTTGTTGTAGTTACACATAATAGGGAAATCGTAAATGCCATGAAAAAGAGGGTTATCACCATTAAGAAGGGTTGTATTATTAGTGACATAGAAGAAAGTGGGTACGATGATGAAATTTAACACAATCGTTTATTCAATTAAGCAGGGAGTAAAGAACATTTCCAGAAATAAAATGTTCTCTTTGGCTTCTATTGGTACAATGGTAGCCTGTTTGTTTTTGTTTGGTGTTTTTTTTGCAGTGGTTATGAATATTAACTATATGATGAAAGAGATGGAAGGTTCTGTCTGCTTGACAGTATTTTTTGATAAAGGGACCACAACAGAAAGAATCGAAGAAATAGGAAATGAAATTGTTGCGAGAGCAGAAGTAAAAGAAGTTGTTTATGTTTCTCCGGAAGAGGCATGGCAAAATTTTTCTGCAGACTTTTTTGAAGGTCACGAAGAGTTGATTTCAGGATTTGAAGGCGACAACCCTCTGAAAGATTCTGATTCTTACAAAGTCTATGTAAATGATGTTAATATGCAGAATGCGTTGGCGGATTATATCAGTAAAATGGAAGGGGTAAGACAGGTAAATAATTCTGAGTCTACTGTTAAGAGTCTGATTAACATGAATTCTCTGGTGACATATGCTTCAGCAGGGATTATCGTGACATTATTCTTAGTTTCACTTTTCCTAATTATCAACACCATTACCATTGGTATTTCTGTTCGAAAAGAGGAAATTGCCATTATGAAATTAATTGGTGCCACAGACTTCTTTGTACGTGCTCCTTTCTTTGTGGAAGGTTTGATTATTGGGTTTATTGGTGCGTTGGTTCCTATGGGATTTTTATACATTATGTATAATAAAGTTGTAGAGTATGTAATCAGTTCTTATGGTATGATTGCAGGATTTATTAAGTTCCTTCCGGTAAAGGAGGTATTTGTGCAGTTATTACCGGTGGCTTTGTTTTTAGGAATGGGTGTCGGATTTATTGGAAGTATGGTAACGGTTCGTAAGCATCTAAGTATTTAGGAGGGGTTATGTTGAAAAAAGTAATAAAGACGGGGATTTTATTCATTTTACTTTGTATGGTTCCATTGACTTCATTCGCTGGTAATGGAAAGGATGAGGCTGAAGAAAAAAAGAATCAGGCGGAAGAAAAGAAGAAAGAAGTGGAAGATTTAATTCAGGAATTGGAGACTGAAAAAGCAAACACAGAGGCTTATATTCTGGCTCTGGATGCTGAGATGGCTGCCCTGGATGAAAGTATTTCCACTGCAGAGGCAGAAATTGCACAGACGGAGGCGGATATTGTAGTCAAGCAACAGGAATTGGAAGAGGCGAAAATTGAGGAAGAAACGCAGTATGAAACCATGAAAGCAAGAATAAAATTTATGTATGAAAACGGTAATACTGCATATGTGGAAGCCTTGTTGCAATCACAGGATTTGAGTGAATTGTTGAATCGTGCAGAGTATATTTCCAAGATATCAGAGTATGATTATAATATGTTACAAAATTTAATTAATATACGTGAAGATATTGCGAATCAGGAGACAATGTTACAGTTTGCCTTGGAAGGTTTGGAAGGCCAAAAAGCAGAGTTGGAATTGGAAAAAGAAACGTTAGATATGCTGGTGGCTGCTAAAACGCAGGAAGTATTAAATTATGAAAATTCTATAGCAGAATCGGAAGAATTAGCGAAAAAGTATGAGGAGGAAATCCGTTTACAGGAATCTATTATTGCCCAGATAGAAGAACAGGAACGAATGGCACAGTCAAATAATTCTTCTTCCATTGTTGCAGCAACAGGTTCATTTATTTGGCCAACTCCAGGAAATACCAGAATTTCTTCTCCTTTTGGTATGAGAGATGGAGGTGCCATTGGACATGGAGCAACCAATGCTCATTATGGAATTGATATCTGTGGACCAACGGCTGGTTCCATTTATGGGGCGGATATTTTAGCATCAGCCTCCGGTACAGTTGTGGCAGCGACATATAATTATTCTATGGGAAATTATGTAATGATTAGTCATGGAAATGGTGTGTATACCATTTATATGCATGCCTCTCAATTATGTACTGCGAAAGGCGCTTATGTAACACAGGGACAAAAGATTGCGGAAGTAGGTTCTACCGGTAATTCATCAGGACCACATCTTCATTTTGGAATTCGTATCAATGGAAGTTATGTGGATCCAATGCAGTATTTTAATTGGCAGTAGTGAAATAGAAAGGTTTGAAAAAAATGAGAAGATTTCATAAGAATGCAAAAAAAAGAATGTTGACAGGTGCCGTTTTTTTCACGTTTGCATTGGGCTTGACTGGTTGTGATTCTCTAAAAGATATTAATTTGGAGAAAACAGAAGAAAATTCTTTGGAAGAGATGAAAGAGGATGAGAAATATCAACTAATTGAAAAATATATTGATAAGTATTACTTATATGAGGTAGATGAGGATAAGGAAAAAGAAGAAATGTACCGTGCTTTGGTAGCTGGTCTGGATGATCCGTATTCTTACTACTATACCAAGGAAGAATACAAGGAATTAATGGAGTCTTATCAGGGCACTTTTTGTGGAATTGGTGTTTCTGTTGGAATTAAAGTGAATGAAGATGTACCTTATGCGATAAAAGTCTTTAAGAATAGTGGTGCCCAAGAGGCAGGTATGCAGGATGGAGACAGAATTGTTGCCGTTGATGGCACGGATGTAGCCGGCATGGAGTTGGATGAAGTGGTAGGGATGACCAGAGGAGAAGAGGGGACTACCCTGGATGTAACGGTATATCGCGAAAGTTCAGATGAATACATTGATTTTACCATTACCAGAAAAGAGGTAGTTTTAGAAACGGTTGAGCATCGTATGCTGGATTCTGATATTGGATATGTAGGAGTGTATTCTTTTGATGAAAATACAGATGAACAGTTTGCAGAGGCCATTGATGATCTGGAATCGCAAGGAATGCAGAGTATGATTATTGATTTACGGAATAATGGTGGTGGTATGCTGGTTACCATGGTAAATATGCTGGATTATATTTTACCGAAGGAAAGACTGATTTATTGTCTGGATAAGGAAGGAAACAATATTGGTACAGAGTATTCTACTAATAAACATCAGGTAGAAATGCCAATTGTAATTTTAGTGAATGAGTATAGCGCCAGTGCTTCTGAATGTTTTGCCGGAACCATGCAGGATTATGATGCTGCAACAGTGGTTGGAACCCAAAGCTATGGAAAAGGTGTTATGCAGCAGATATATGAACTTCCGGATGGTTCCGGCCTTAAATTAACGGTAGCAGAATATTATACCGGTGGTGGAAGAAATATACATGGTGTGGGAATTACACCGGATGTTGTAATAGAATTGCCGGATGAAGTACTTTCCGAAGAGGATGATACACAGTTGGCAAAGGCAAAAGAAATTTTACTTGAACAGATGCAGTAATTAGGATATGATGGAAGATAAATGGTTGAAATAAAAAAAGAGAAAGGAAAGGATGCAAATTATGAATATTTGGCATGATGCTGATCCTAGTAGAATTACTCCTGCGGTTTTTGATGCGGTAATTGAAATATCAAAGGGCGGAAAGAATAAATATGAATTAGATAAGAAGACAGGAATGCTTCGTTTAGACAGGGTATTATATACTTCTACCCACTATCCTGCGAATTACGGATTTATTCCAAGAACATTGGCAGATGACGGGGATCCATTGGATGTACTGGTTTTATGTCAGGAAACCATTGCACCGCTAACTTTGGTAAAGGTGAGACCTATTGGAGTGATGTTGATGATTGATGAAGAGGCCAAGGATGAAAAAATCATTGCAGTTCCGGAAGGGGATCCTACCTTTAATTGTTATCAGGATGTCAGTGAATTGCCGGAACATACTTCACAGGAAATTTCACACTTTTTTCAGGTATATAAAGAACTGGAAAATAAGAAAACTTTTGTAAAAGAGGTTCTGGGACGGGTTTATGCTGAGAAAATCGTGGGCTACTGTATTGAAGAATATGATAAGCAATATGGTAAGAAGGAAAACTAATGTAGGTTAGTGTTGCACAAAGGAGATAGTAAAAAGTACAGGGTGAAGTTGTAGAAAATTAGGTGATTGCGAAAGGCACGAGGTTACTCGTGCCTTTCGCAATCACCAATTATTGAAATTAGATTTTTGCGAAACTATAAAGTGTGAAAGTGATTCAAAAGTAACAAAACATCGCAGGCACGCTTTCGCTGCGTTCGGCTCGTAGCGGTACTAAATTCGCGACAAGTCGCTCATTAAGTACCGACGGCCGAACAAGCACCTGCTTATGTATTTGTTTCTTTTGAATCACTTAATATAAGTTTTTAATAATTTCGCAATTACCAATTATCGCAATAAAAAAAGGAGAAAG
>JBGVLX010000046.1:0-15343 GCA_045124495.1 Lachnospiraceae bacterium | reverse complement strand
GAGCAGTTTTAATTCATAACATCAATAAAACAAGAAAATAATTTCGACAGTAACCAAATTCAAAAATAATACTTGCATATTTGTCCGTAATGGTATACAATTGTCTCACGTTAAAAATTGAAATAAGAGAAGACATAGAATTGAGCAAGGCTATCAGTTTGCCCAATTATATGTCTTTTTTGTTGCAAAAAAGTTACTTTTTAACTCATTCTTATTTCAAAAAACGTTATAATAACTTTGTAAGTAGATAAATTGAAACCGGAGTGATTACTCGAAGGGTACTCCGAAAAAGAGAAAATATGTTGTGTTATATTTTAAGAAAGGCGAAAACTACATATGAGCAAGAATAACGATAGTACAATTTATGTTGACATGGGCGGTGTGTCCGAGGTGTTTGAAGGGGAAGAGAAATTTGATAAGGGTGTCATTGACAGAGGGAAACAATTGCAAAAGCATTGCATTCAACGGGCAAAGGAAATATATGGGGAGAATCTTCCTATACATATCAAAGACAGGATTGAGGAAGAATTGGTGCAAATAGAGCGTGCAGGGGATAATGTAGCTGCCACCTTCCTTGCAGCAGTCGAAATGTTTCAAGCACCTTGTTTTCAAGGGCCGAACAGATATATAAGAGGATTTCGACGTGCACTTGGAGCCTCTTTTGTGGCATACCTATGTGATATCACACCCTTTAATCCCCTGGAATTACCGGAAAATCTGACGATGCATCCTGTTTGTTTTTGTGGTAAAATGTATCTGCCCATGTATATAAATATAGGTACAAAGACAAAGAAGGAGTTTATGGAAAATAATACGGATTATGAAATTCCGGAAGGAGTAGAGCTATACAATACCATAAATCTTGAGCTTTTGGAGGAATTACAGAGCAGAACAGAGGATATTTATATCTGTAGTGGATATGAAAAGGAGGACGACGGATTTACTTCTGATATGTGGGGATTCTTGCGGACAGAGGATATAAAATTTTTGCCTGAATTTCGTGATCATTCACTGGCGCAGCAGATAATTAACAATGCTCCTGATTTGAATATAGCAGCCCTGACTAAAATCATAGGATTGCTGCATGGTAGTGGGACATGGTTTGATAACGCGGAGTATTTAACAAAAAAATATGATAATTGGTTAGAAAAAGCCATCTCCTGCCAGGAAGATGTTTATGAATATCTTATGGCACATCAGGTTCCACACACAAGTGCGTTGGATATTACTGAAAAAGTAAGACATGGAAATAAATCTCTGTCAGAAGAAGAGATGAAAATTTTAAGAGAGTATCATTGTGAAGATTGGTTTATAGAAAGTGTTAGAAAGATTCGCTATCTGTTTTCTAGAGCTCAGACCTTGTGTTATGCAATGGAAACCAAACGCCTTATTTACTACTTTAATAAATATCGTCGCCTATATATTAGAATTTTTGAAAATGTGTATGGTATCAAAGCTGCGAGATGGGCGGAATGGGGAATTCATAAAAATCGCAAACGTCCATAACCGAAATATTATAATAATTTTGGAAGCAGGAAAATGAAAAAATTTACATATGGAAAGAGAGAAACTTAAGTATGAAGAAAAACATAATGGAAGAGAGAATTTTTGCACCGGAGATCACCACATCTAACGATATCATAATTTATTTTGACATGGATGGTGTGCTGGCGGATTTTAGAGGCTACCTGGAAAAGCACAATATTGCATACGTTCCCCATAATACGACGGACAAGGAAGCGGATACATATATGTGGGAATGTATCAAGAAAGTGGAGCGGTTCTACTATCAGCTGGAACCGGTTCCTGGTGCGCTTGAATTGTTTGAAGAATTAAATAAAAAATATCATTGTGAAATACTTAGTGCAATCCCAAAACCTCACTGGGGATTGGTGGGCACTGCCGAAGATAAAAAGGCGTGGATTGCAAAGTATCTGGGTGAAAAGGTTCCGGTAAATATTGTTTATCGGGAGGAGAAAAAAAACTTTGCTAAAGACAGAAACTGTTTCCTGATTGATGATTTAAAAAAGAATATTGCAGAGTGGAACGAATATGGGGGTACAGGGATTTTGTTTGAAGGGGCAGAGAACTTTGACCAACGTGTAATTGAATGTGATGATTAGATAGTGGATTCGGTTCATAAAAATAACGGATACGAAAGTACGGTTTTACCTTTGAAGGAAAAATGCGTTGATTGGTTCATAAGAGAAATGTTGATAAGTCCTATAAACTTGAGAATAGTTTATGGGACTTTTTTAGTACATTACAAGAATTTTTTGTTTGACATTGATTTTAGTAATTCATATGATGATCTTTCAAGTAATAAAAAAAGTAAAAATGGAATCGATTCAAGTTGTAAAATTACTTTCTGTATAGTAGAATAGTTATGTCTGATTTGGTATGAGAGTATATATGGGTTACACGAGTAAATTAAGTTTGTGTAATATATTTGAAACAAGGCGACACCAATCCATTGGTTATAGAACCATGGGGGTTCACGGTATTGGGTAAGATTTGATCTACTACAGGAGGAGGTTTAGAGATGAAAAAATTTAATCACGAGACGCCGGGATACGAACATTTTCCTGCTTATTTGGCGTTTCGGAGGTTCTTTGACAGCTATCTTTTAGAAAGAAATGAGGAAAAGATGCTTTCTTTTATGGAAGATGATATTTGCAGTCCTAAAACCGATGAAGATGGGGTTGCAGTCGGTAAGAAAGAATTTATGGAGTTGTTACAGGTAGAATTAGATGTAATATTAGAGCCCATAGGATATAAGGTCCTTTCTGTATACGGAAAGGAAATTGCAGAAAACATCTGGAATATACAGGCAGAAATGGAGCTTAGCATTCCAAATGCTGAAGAGGAAAAGACAGTATACATAACACGTTTTACTGGATGTTTTAAATTATCTGAAAAAGGATTTGTAGTGACTTTAGCACATATGTCTAAAGTTGGAGAAAGTCGGGATGAAAAAGACTTTTCGGCATTAAATGATGCTGGCAGTAATGTCACCATCGATAAAGTGAAAGCAGAGCAGATGATATTTGATATTATTAGTAAATCAATGCCAGGTGGTATTATCATTGGCTATGCGAAAGAGGGATATCCTTTGTATTTTGCCAACGACCGATATCTGGAACTTTTAGGATATTCGTCTTACGAAGAATACTATAAAGATGCAGATGGACTTGGTACCAATCATATTCATCCGGATGATGTGGATATGGTGAATCAAGAAATCATGTACAGTTATAATACTGATACGCAATTTGGAATCGAATACAGAATCCGAAATAAAGATGGACACTATATCCATGTTTATGATATAGGCAAAAAGATGATGACTCCGGATAACAAAGAATTCATCATTTGTGTACTTTATGATATGACAGAAGATGCCAAGTTAAAAGAGATTTTGATAAATGAGTCTAGTTATGATGCACTTACGGGTATTTATAATCGTGGTGGTGGTATCCGGACCATAAAACATGGATTAAAGTATGCCAATGCATATTCCTTTGCTTTTTTTGATATAGATAATTTGAAACTGTTGAATGATATATATAACCATGTAGCTGGCGATCATGCACTGAAATATTTTGCAGACTTACTTTTAAGGCATTTTGATGACCGGACCGTGTTAGCACGTTTGGGTGGAGATGAATTTGTTGCATTTTTTAAGGATAAGCTGGATGTAAAACGGATTCAGTCAACATTTTCCAAGTTAGAACAGGATTATTGCAGCTTTATAGAGAAAAATTATCCCCAAAGTGATTCTTCCGTTTCTATCGGCTGTGTAGTAGGAACAAAGAAATGTACTTTTGATGAATTGTGCCGGACAGCAGATGAATTGATGTATGAGATTAAGAAGAATGGGAAAAAAGGATTTAAAATTGTGGACTTAGACTTCATAAGAAATTCAACATCTTAGTATATCAATAGTGCAAACAATCATGAGACTGTTTAATGTTTAAACTATAAGGAAGGGAAAACCCCAGCTAAATCCTGACGGACTTAGTTGGGGCTTTCTTATTTTAAATTTCAGCAATATTAATTACATTAAAATCCTTTGTGCCATTTTCCAGGCTGGTAAGCAACGCATTGGCGGTATCCAGGGAAGTCAGACAGGTAACACCGGTTTCGATGGCGTGTCTTCGGATTAAGAATCCATCGTGACTCTTATCAATTCCCTGATTTGGAATATCGATGACCAAATCGAGGTGATGCTCTAAAATAAGATCCAGCAAAGTTGGAGATGGCTCTTCAATTTTATTAATAGGATGAGCTAAAATTCCATGTTCCTTTAATACTTTGCAGGTACCACTAGTAGAATAAATCTTATACCCTAAAGACTGGAATCTCCGTCCGATGTCAATGGCCTCCATTTTATCTGCATCCTTTACGGTTAATACGATTTCCTTGTGTTTTGGAATGTTGATTCCGGCACCTAAGAATGCTTTGTGAAGTGCCTTATGATAATTCTTACTGATTCCAAGACACTCACCGGTAGATTTCATTTCCGGTCCTAAGCTGATTTCCGCCCCACGAAGTTTTTCAAAGGAGAATACCGGCATTTTAATGGCAAAGTATTCAGAAGCCTTTTGTAAGCCAGGTTCATACCCTAAATCCCGAATCTTTCGGCCCGTAATTACCTCGGTGGCAAGGTCTACAATCGGAATTCCGGTTACCTTACTGATATATGGAACGGTTCTGGAGGAACGGGGATTTACTTCAATGACATAAACCTCATCCTCATACACGATAAACTGGATATTAATCAAACCGATGACATGTAAGGAACAAGCCAGTTTTCTGGTGTAATCAATGATGACTTCCTGACTCTTCTTGGAAATACTTTTTGCCGGATAGACAGAAATACTGTCACCAGAGTGGATACCGGCTCTTTCAATATGTTCCATAATTCCGGGTATTAAAATATCTTCGCCGTCACATACCGCATCTACTTCCACTTCTTTTCCCATCAAATATTTATCAATCAAAATTGGATGTTCCTGTTTATGTTGGGTGATGACGTCCATAAATTCAATGATATCCTTATCGGAAATGGCAATCTGCATTCCGGCACCGCCAAGTACATAGGAAGGACGGATTAAGACAGGATAGGTCAGTTCCTGAGCAGCTTTTAAAGCCTCTTCCTTGGTAAATACCGTAGTTCCCTGTGGTCTTGGAATGCCACATTGTTCCAAAATGCCGTCGAATAATTCACGGTCTTCGGCAGCATCTACATTTTCCGCACTGGTTCCTAAGATGGTAACCCCCATTTTAAGAAGAGAATTGGTAAGCTTAATGGCAGTCTGTCCACCGAATTGAACCACAACGCCATCCGGCTGCTCTTGATTTACGATGTTTTCCACATCTTCCGGAGTCAGTGGCTCGAAATAAAGTTTATCTGCAATATCAAAATCCGTAGATACGGTTTCCGGATTATTGTTTACAATAATGGTTTCATAGCCAAGGTTCTTTAATGCCCATACACTGTGGACAGAACAATAGTCAAATTCAATTCCCTGGCCGATACGGATAGGGCCGGAACCTAGTACCATGACACGCTTTTTGGTCTTTTCGCCTTTGATTTCATTTACACTGTCATAGCAGGAATAGTAATATGGCGTCGTTGCCTCAAATTCTGCCCCGCAGGTATCAACCATCTTAAAGGCAGGAGTAATATCATATTCTTTTCTAAGCTGTTTTACATCCTCTTCGGAAATTCCCTTTAACCGGGCAATGACACTGTCCGGAAATTCAAAACGTTTTGCCTTTAATAATAAGTCTGCATCCAGTTCTTTTTCTTTAATTTCGGTCTCTGTTGCGACCAAGGTAGCAATCTTACTAAGGAACCATAAATCAATTTTTGTAATATCATGAATATCCACTAAGGAAAAGCCTTTGCGGATGGCCTCGGCAATCAGGAAGATACGACGGTCATCTACCCGGTGTAAATCTTCTTTGATTTGTTCTACGGAAAGTCCCTCGAAATCCTTATAAAGGAGACTGTCAACGTGCTGCTCCAAGGAACGGATGGCTTTCATCAAGGCCCCTTCAAAATTAGTACAGATGCTCATGACTTCTCCGGTAGCCTTCATCTGTGTGGTAAGGGTTCTCTTGGCATGAATAAATTTATCGAAAGGAAGTCTTGGAATTTTAACCACACAGTAATCAATGGTTGGTTCAAAGCTGGCATAGGTTTTTCCTGTGATGGCATTTGGAATTTCATCTAAATGATAACCCAGTGCAATTTTGGCGGTCACCTTTGCAATAGGATAACCGGTAGCTTTGGAAGCCAAAGCAGAAGAACGGCTGACACGAGGATTTACCTCGATGACACAGTATTCAAAGGAATTCGGATTCAAGGCAAACTGCACGTTACAACCACCGGTGATATCAAGTTCTGTGATGATATTTAGGGCAGAAGTACGAAGCATCTGGTATTCCTTGTCACTTAAAGTTTGGGAAGGTGCCACCACAATGGAATCTCCGGTGTGAACACCGACAGGATCCAGATTTTCCATGTTACAAACCGTAATACAGGTACCATTGGCGTCTCTCATTACCTCGTACTCGATTTCCTTCCAGCCGGCAATACAGCGTTCCACCAATACTTGGCCTACACGGCTTAAACGCAGACCATTTTCCAAAATTTCTAAGAATTGTTCCTCATTTTCTGCAATACCACCGCCGGAACCTCCAAGGGTATAGGCAGGACGAAGTACCACAGGATAACCAATTTTTTCGACGAAAGCCAGACCTTCCCTTATGGTATTTACGACCAAGGAAGGAGCGATGGGTTCCCCGATTTTTTCCATGGTATTTTTAAATTCCTGACGGTCTTCTGCCTTTTTAATGGTAAGAGAGGAAGTACCGATTAACTTCACCTTGTTTTCTTCTAAGAATCCATTCTCATCTAATGCCATGGCAATGTTCAGGGCCACCTGACCACCTAAGGTAGGAAGGATGCTGTCAGGCTGTTCCTTCTTAATAATTTTTTCTAATACGTCCACCGTCAATGGTTCAATGTATACCTTATCTGCAATGTTTTTATCCGTCATGATGGTAGCCGGATTCGAATTTACCAATACAACTTCAATTCCTTCTTCTTTTAGGGAGCGGCAGGCCTGGGTTCCTGCGTAATCAAATTCAGCAGCCTGACCGATGACGATTGGTCCGGAGCCGATGACTAATACTTTTTTTATCTCATTATTACGTGGCATTACGCATCCACCTCCATCATTTTTATAAATTCATCAAATAAAAATCCACAATCCAACGGGCCTGCACTGGCTTCCGGATGGAATTGTACCGTAAATATCTTTTTATTTCTATAGCGGACCCCTTCACAGGTTTTATCGTTTACATTAAGGAAGAGAGGGGTTGCGATTCCTTCCGGTAAACTGTCGGTTTCCACTACATAACCGTGGTTCTGGGTAGAAATATAAACCTTTCCGGTTTCTAAATTTTTCACCGGATGATTTGCCCCACGATGACCATATTTCATTTTCCGGGTATCGGCACCCTTTGCCAATGCCATCATCTGGTGTCCAAGGCAAATCGCAAAAATAGGAACTTCTGAATCATATAACTTCTTAATTTCCTCGATAATATCCTGACATTCCTTTGGATCACCGGGGCCATTGCTTAACATAATTCCATCCGGCTTATCTTTTAGAATTTCTTCTGCCTTGGTGAATGCAGGATATACCGTAACATCCATTCCCCGTTTTGTTAAACAACGGACAATGCTATGTTTGGTTCCTAAATCAAGAAGTGCTACTTTTTTGGAGGTTCCTTCTTTTTCACTTTGATAAAATTTTTTCTCTTTACAGGAAACCGTTTTAATGGCATCTTTAACACGATAAGATTTTAACTGCTCTAATACTTCCTCTAAATCATAATTTTCATTGGTGGTAATCAGACCATTCATGGTACCTTTTTCACGAAGAATTTTGGTCAAGGCTCTGGTATCAATTCCCTGAATACCTGGAATATCCTGTTCTTTTAAGAACTGGTGGGTGGAAGTGTCGCATCGGAAATTACTAGGCAACTGGGCGATTTCACGAACAATGAAGCCGGAAACCCAGGATTTGTCACTTTCCATATCTTCGTAACAGATTCCGTAATTACCAATTAAGGGATAGGTCATCACTACAGACTGTCCTGCATAGGAGGGGTCCGTCAGTACCTCCAAATATCCGGTCATGGATGTATTAAATACAATTTCACTGATGACATCTCTTGTGGAACCAATACTCTCTCCGGAAAATATCTGTCCGTCTTCTAAAATCAGAAATGCTTTCATATATTTATATTCTCCTTTCGTAAACGAATCGTTGTAGTAGGTAATTGCGAAGTTGTAATATCTGGTGTGATGCAAAAGATAAAAAACAACGCAGGCACGCTTTCGCTGCGTTCGGCTCGTAGCGGTACTAAATTCGAGGTAAACCTCTCATTAAGTACCGACGGCCGCCCAAGCACCTGCTAATGTTTTTTATCTTTTGCATCACTTACGATAAGTTTTCAATCTTTCGCAATCTTATAAAACAGGATACTGGTTATCAAAACATGCCTTGCATAGTGGCAGGTTATTTGTAGTTTGTGCCAAATCTTCGATTTTTAAATATCCAAGTGAATCTGCACCAATCATGGAACAGATTTCTTCGTTGGTATAATTGGAAGCAATCAGTTGTTCATTACTTTTTACATCTGTTCCATAGTAGCAGGGATAAAGGAAGGGGGGAGAACTGATGCGTACATGTACTTCCTTGGCATTGGCATTTCTTAACATGGTAATAATCTTTGCAATGGTGGTTCCCCGGACAATGGAATCGTCAATGAGCACAATGCGTTTTCCCTCTACGACACTTTTAATGGCACTTAATTTCATTTGTACTGCGGATTCCCGTTCTTCCTGGGTTGGCTTAATAAAAGTTCTTCCTACATAACTGTTTTTGTGGAAGGCAAGAGAAAACGGAATGCCGGATTCTTCCGCATAGCCCATGGCTGCAGCCAGACCGGAATCCGGAACACCCACCACTAAATCCGCATCTACTGGATAGGATTTGGCAAGTGCTTTTCCTGCACTTAGTCTTGCATCATATACATTGACACCGTCTAATTTTGAATCCAGTCTTGCAAAATAAATGTATTCAAAGACACAATGGGCATGCTTTTTTTGACATAAAGAATCGTTACTATAGAGGTTATCACGGGTAATGGTAATGATTTCCCCCGGACGGATGTCGCGGACATATTCTGCCCCGATAGAGGTAAGGGCACAGCTTTCGGAAGCTAAGATATATTCACCTTCCCGTTTTCCAAGACATAATGGCTTTAATCCAAAAGGATCTCTGACACCGATGAGTTTCCTTGGACTCATGACAAGAATTGCATAACCGCCTCGAATCTGTTTACAGGTCTCAAGTACTGCCTCCTCTACGGAAGAGGTTTTTGTCCGTTCTTTGGCAATTTGATAGGCAATGATTTCAGAATCTGTTGTGGTGTGGAAGATAGCTCCATTTTTTTGTAAGGAAGTTTTTAATTCTTGCATGTTAGTAAGATTTCCATTATGAACCAAAGCAAGAGTTCCTTTAAAATAATCCATGGCAAGGGGTTGGGCATTTTTAACGTTGCTGTCACCGGTAGTGGAGTAACGGACATGGCCCACACCGATATTTCCGTGGAGCTCACAGAGAAGGGAAGGGGAAAATACTTCACTGACCAATCCCATGTTCTTATGGCAGTTTAAATTGAAAAGAGGTCCTTCTGTATCACAGACTGCCATGCCGGCAGATTCCTGACCTCTGTGCTGCAATGCACATAAACCATAATATAGGGAATGGGATACATCTTCATGATTGGTGTTAAAAATACCAAATACGCCACACTCTTCTTTTGGCTTATCATTATCTAATGTAAACATAACTATCCTCCGTTTCGTAAATGAAAGTCGAACGCTGCAAAGTATCATTTTAACGCGAACTTTAAAATTGCATTCGCAACAAAAAAAGGCACTTTGGACATAAATCCAAAGCGCCTTTGCTTTTCATTACTCTAATGATACACTATAAAAAAATTTTGTCAAGTATTTTGTGAAGGGGAATTGGAATGATGGGTAAAATATACCGCTTGTGAAAAGAGGGTTCTAAGTCAATGTTTTCATGTGAGAGTCTGGTTCGAGTAGTTAGGAATCAGGATTACAACATGAAACTCATCTTTTGTGTAGGAAATATCGATTTGTCCGTTCAACTTAAGGATTGTGGAACGGACATTTTTTATGCCTATTCCGTGGAAAGCGTTCGTATCTTTTTTTGTGGTTTGAAAGATACCATCAGATTCCTGAATGTCCTCAATATGAGTATTATTTATCTGGATTTGTAAATAAGAATCCAGTTGCGAAATGGATAGAAAAAGGTTACCATTCTCACATTTAGAGGCAGCAGTAATAGCATTATCTAAAAGATTTCCCAATATTGTAATCATTTCATAATCTCCAATATGAAGGTATGGAAAATCACAATGGAATTTGCAGTGAAGTTTTTTTTGCTCTGCCTCCTGATATTTCGTATTTAATAGGGCAGAAACGGTCTGGGAAGGCGTTTCTATGATGTAAGTCTGGGAAAAGTGACCTGTTATCTGCTCAATATAGTTCTGTATTTTTTCACAGTTGTTCTGCAAGGCATAACCTGAAATGGTGATAAGATGGTTTTTCATGTCATGGCGAAGAGAACGTAAGGTTTTAAGGTTCTCATCGATTTGCAGGGAATATTGTTCATCAAGCTTGTATTTTTCCAGCTGAATATGGGAAAGGGTGTTTTCCTTCAGCAAATCAATAAATTTACCATAGACAAAAATACATGCCATGATTAATAAATAAATTGCAGAGAAGAAAACAGGTATCACAGGGGAATTGCTATGGTCTGATTTACATATAAAAAGTGTAAGGTAACTTAATGAAACGGAAATCAGAATAATAATCAAGTTAAATAAGTATTGATAATGGGAATGGTATTTTTTTGCTCTCTTGGTATTTATATATAGTATATAAAAAATATAAAGTATAGATGTACAAATTAAATCTTTGCATTGTATGTAATAAGGATTATCTACCACAGAAGAAAAGTCCGATAAAATTAGAGAGTGTAGCAAAAGAATCCCGAAATATACAATGGTAAATACAAATTTGTATTTTATAAATATGAAAGGCATTTTTCGGAGATTTGGGTAACATAAAAGAATGATATATAGAATATCAAGTATGGTTGCACATAAGGAACCATAAGGAATTTCTTCGGGAATAGAAAATAAAAAAATTGAGACTATCATAAAACAAAGTACATACTTTTTATTTTTCATTTTAACATTTTGCCTTACAAGGGTGTATAAAAATAATGAGCTAAATATATTATATAGAAAATCCAGGTAGATTCGTGTGGCAGTTTGCATTTTGAAGTTCCTTTCTGTCAATTTTTATAATTATAACAAATGAAAACAAAAAATGAAATGCTTTTTCAACGTATTTTTACCAAATAGCACCGAAATCATACCAAATAGCACAGGTGTATTGAAAACAAAATGAAAGAATGATAAGGTGCATTTAAGGAGGGAAGAGATATGAGAAAAGAATATTGGAAATTATTATCGGAAAGAGAACTCTTTCAGTGTAATGGTGGAGATAGAAAGTCAGATGGAAATGCATTGGAGCAATTTATCGAATTTTGTAAAAGAATAGTTGGAAAATAAAATTCTGTGGGACATTTGATATAGAAAAAATCTTTTGAAATTGTTTTATATCATTCTGATGAAATAAAAATACCATTATTAATGAGTGACAGCTGGGGACAATCGGAAAGGCATATAAATATTCGGTATAAAGACTATGTGATTAGATGCCTGTGACTTAGTCCCCATATACTGTGATTTAATTCGATATAATATGCTCTAACAAAATGTAATTGCTATTGTGCACAACTTAATAAAAATAATGAAAAGTACAAAAAATAACAATAATTAGTTGAAAAACAAATATATTACTTGAAAAACATATTTCAATGATTTTAGGAATTGGGAAAAAGTTTTTTGCGTAGAAATATCAATTTATATGAAAAATTTAGAGGATACATCGAAAGGAGTAAAAAATGAAAACAAATATAAAAAATATTTTAAAATCTATATGTTATGTTCTGTTATTCGTAGGAATACAGATACTGGTAAGCTTTGCGGTGCAATTTGCATATGGCTTTATGTTTGGTATAAAGACAGGGATGAGTGGAGAGCCGGTTGATGCTCAGGCACTTACGCAGGAATTACAGATTTTTCTTTTGAATAATCAAAATTTAATTTTAGTGGTTTCCAGCGTAGTAACACTTCTGTTTTTGTGGGTTTTCTTTAAATGTCGTCATAAGAAACTTACACAGGAAGCACAAATCTGTAAATTGGATATAAAAATGATACTTCTGGTGATTGTTATGGGATGTTCCTTATCTTTGTTTGTTTCCAGTGTTTTATGTATACTGCCGTTACCTGAGAATTTGGTATCCTCTTATTCGGAATCCTCTCAGGGACTTTTGGGAGAGAATATGGTAATAAGAATTCTATCTGTAATGATTCTGGCTCCGGTTGTTGAAGAAATCGTATTTAGAGGTTTAATCTTTTCCAGATTAAAGAGAGGGATGAAAACGTGGATAGCGATTGTCATTAGTAGTGTGTTGTTCGCATTGATGCATGGACAACTTTTGTGGATTTTATATACATTTGTGATTGGAATTGTATTTGCTGTAGTTGCAGAAAAGACAAAATCGTTGAATGCATCGATTTTGTGCCATATGGCATTTAATTCTGTCAGTGTTTTGGCAGGTGGAATTAGCGTTACAGAAACAGAGGCTTACATAATGATTCTTGTTACATTTGCTTTGGTGACGGCTTCATTGGTGTTCGTTTTAAAGAGTAGTAGTTCCACAAGAAAAAGTAAATTAAAATGTGAGATGGTTTAAGAAAGCAATAATTCAGTCAAAAAAGTGAAGGAATAGTGGTACATTATTGGAATTTTTAATGTATTACATAGACGGAAATTATTTATATAATTTAAATAAATTACATTGGAATCGATAACAGCATGGGATAATATAGAAAAGTATATGAATTTTTTTGAGAAATGTTTGATGATTGGATGTTTTGGTAGAATTTAGTTCCCTATGTGCTGTAATTTAAATTGATATAATGCAGTTTGGCAAAATGACAGGCTGTTTTATATAAAAAGAGGACTCTGATAAAATTCATGAAAACCATCAGAGTCCTTTTTTATATAAAGCACTTATGAAAAAGTTCCTAGGATGAAGTATAACACTTTTTCGGATAAGTGTAAATAAAAATTATTTTGGAAAAAGGAGATAAGAAAATGGAAATGGTTTTAAGTAATGGATTTTGTGAAATGTCACAAGAAGAGGAATCATTTGTGAATGCAGGAGGAGCACTAGAGGGTTGTGCGGTATTTATTGGAGCAGTCTTTACTGCATGGTCACCAGTAGCAGCATTTTTTTGCCCACCAGCAGGAGCGGGATTGGCAATGACTGGATTAGGATTAATAGGAAAAGGTTCTGGAATATATTAAGGAGGAAAGATTGATGGAGAATTTATCAGCATATGAATTAGAAAATATAGATGGAGGAAAATTATCAAGTTTAAGTGATTGGTTATTGCTTGGAGGTAGTCTTTGCCTATGTTTTTGTAGCCCAGCGATAGGGGTGCCTGTAACAATTATAACAGCCGGATTATCATAATTAATGTGAAATGGATAGTTTATAGAGAAAAGAATTTTTGTATTTATTACAATATTCTTTTCGCTGGACTATCTGATAATAAAAAATAATTATTGAATGATATCATATAACATTAAAAATTAACATCGAGGATAAAAAACTAACAAATTATAGAATTTAATATATAGAGTTATTAAGAAATGTAAGTATGTTTGTTATTTTTTGTGTATTAATGAAGTGATGGATGGGGATTAGTATGAAAAATAAATGGAACAAATCACATTATAAGAATAAAACACAGTTATTTCTTTTTAATGTAATCATTATGCTCGTTCTTATTGCCTTGTTTTTTGTTGCGTATTTTAATAAAAACAGCAAAATATATATGCTGTGTTTTAGTGTAATGTCTATTGTATGTATGATTTACTTTATAGTCAGAACAAGACATATAAAAAGAAATATTGAAAAATGTGGTGCTAAGTTATCAGAATATTCCACATCTATGCTTAGATGGCATAAGATAATTTTGAGTTCTTACATATATGCTACGGTTTTGTTTATTATGGTATTGATGTATAGAATGGTAAACGGAGATTTTAGTGTAGAAGTATGGGTTTGGAATGGGATGCAGGTGATAATGATGTATAGTGATTCAGTCTTTTTGTCAGGGCTGTTTGCGATGGGAGAAAGTTGTTATTGTAGTGGAGAGTATATTGTTGAATACAATGAAATAAAAGAGGTTAAAGAAGTATTAAGCAGAATGACAAGTAAAGGAGAAATCGTATTAGTTGAATTATATAATGAATTGGGGAAAATAGGATACGATAAACTTTTTCTAGATGAGTATCATAAGATCCGATTGAAGATCTATCAAAATAATGAAGAGACTTTGATAAAAGAAGAAAACTAATAGAAAATGAAAAAGTAAAAATCTGTAAATTTACATGTGTGGTTGCTGAAAAAGGAGGAAAATGAATATGAAGAATGTATTTTATGAAGTGTCAAGTGAAGAAATGATGAATGTTGATGGTGGAAAAGTATTAGAAAGTGGATGCATTGGAGTTATTTGGAGTTTCGTTAATTGGACAACAATGGTGGAAATATTGAAAAAAAGCATATGTATAGTATAATTGCAAGTAAGTAAATGTATAAGTAAACATATGAATGAAATGAAAAAGAAAGTTTGACAACTTATATCGTTTCGAATACAGTGAAATTTTTTTTACAAATATATAGGAAAAAATTATTAGGTAATTGCGAAACTCGATAAGCTCGTTCGCAATCTTGATTAAAAACAAGGATGAATTCGTACATGGTACGAATTCTGGAATAAAATGTGGATAATGAGATGTTTTAGGCGCACTTTAATAAGCCTTTGGCTTTATGGAATTGGTAAGCCCTAAGCTATGTAAGATTTTAAGCTTCTGATGTGTTGACGCTGATTCATTTTATCTGCCACAACTACAGTTAATAACTGTGATATACCTGCTAAAAGTAAATCGGCGTGAATTGTTTTCTCGTTTGTGGTTTTACGATTAGCAACGCAGAAGCTGTCTTTGAAATGGTTGATT
>JBGVLX010000045.1:0-9316 GCA_045124495.1 Lachnospiraceae bacterium | reverse complement strand
TAAATGAACTCCACCACCAATCATATAATAATAATCGCCAATGGCACTTTTGACAAAAAGCATTTTATTATCATGAATCAATATCCCGCCTGTGCGGTATCTAAACCAATTGTTTCCCTTTTCAAAACAACAATCGTACTTCATATATTCCTCCACTAATTCATCCGGTAATTACGAAACTATCAAAACATATATGAAATGTCACCCTACACCGTAGTCTTCCTCATATTACTATCAAACAACCTTTGGAATCCCAGCCAGACTTCATTTTCCTTATCCCCCTGCAATAATTCCTTAAAGGTCTGCATCTTGGCATCGGTATTATCTGCCATATTCAGTGCCAATGCCTCCACGATAGCAGGTTTTTTTGGAGAACCGTATTCGTATTCCCCATGATGAGCCAGAATGCAATGCTTTAACTCATTTTCCAATGTTTTAGGGAAGTTTGGAATCTGTCGGATTTTTTCATCCAGCATCATGGTTCCAATGATAATATGTCCTAACAACTGTCCTTCATCCGTATAATCATTTTCCGGAAATGCAGATAATTCCTTCACCTTACCAATATCATGGAACATTGCGGCAGTCAGTAACAAATCCTTATTTAATACCGGATACTGCATGGAATAAAACTCACAAAGTTTCGTTACAGATAAAGTATGCTCTAACAAGCCGCCGATAAATCCATGATGCACCTTTTTCGCTGCAGAATGATTTTTAAATTTTTCAAGAAACTCCACATCCTCCACAAAAAACATCTGTAACAACTTCTTTAGATAAGTATTTTCCACTTTTCCAATCAGGTTAAGTAAATCCTGATACATCTTCGACACATCTTTATCCGTACAAGGCATATAATCAGAAGGAACATATTCACCTTCCATAGCCACCCGCACTCTGCGGATATTTAACTGATTTACCCCTTGATACTGTGTTACCTGTCCTTCTACCTTTATGTAATTCATTTCTTCAAAATGGTCAATTCCACTGGTTAAATCCCAGATTTTACCATCTAAAGTTCCTGTTTTATCTTGCAAAATCAAAGAATAATAGGACTTCCCCGCCTTTGTTTTTAAACTTTGTTTTGACTTACAAAGGTAAATTTCTGATACCATTTCGCCTTCTCTTAATTCATTTACATATCTCATAATAATCCTTTCCGAGAACCCTTACTCTATATCAATATTTCTATACATAACACCTGTGAATTGCTAAGCTTTACTCCCGCAATTCTAATTTTACTTAAAGTATACTTAGTATATAACAAAGGCTATATAATTTCTAGTTTTTTTTCTCTTATCCCTTGTTTAAATGAAATGGATTTGTTATGATTAGTCTATTGTTGATTTTTAGTTACTGTTCATCTGTAAAGAATAACGATTTTATCGTCATTTTCGTAACATTTTAAGTGAAGGACATTGACTAAATAGAATCGATTTTTACAGTTTGCAAGAAATACTGATTATAGAAAGAAGTGTGTATCATGATTGAAATTACTTCCATCCAGAAATCCTATCATAAGAAAAAGATTTTAGAGGATGTTACCATAAAGGTACAAGAAGGAGAATGTGTCGGTATTGTTGGTTGTAATGGTTGTGGAAAAACCACTCTTTTATCCATTTTAGCCGGAGCCATTAAAGCTGACAAAGGCTCCTTTCATATCAATGACGATGAGGTTTTCTCTAATCCCCGCTTGTTTTCCAAGCTGATTGGATATGTCCCTCAGGAAAATCCTTTGATTGAGGAATTAACGGTTTTTGATAATTTAAAACTCTGGTACTGCGACATTCCTGAGAAATTAAAAAAAGACTTAAAAGAAGACGGTATTTTAACCCGTTTCGGTGTGGATAAAATGATAAAAACCAAAGTTTCCAAACTTTCCGGTGGTATGAAAAAACGTGTCAGCATCGGATGTGCCCTGGCGAAAAATCCACCCATTCTTATTCTGGATGAGCCCGGTGCTGCATTGGATTTCGTCCTGAAAGGAGAAATCATCGCATATATGAAAGATTATATGAAACAAGGAGGCACCATTTTCCTTACTTCCCATGAGCAGGGAGAACTCAGTGTCTGTAACCGTATGTTTTTTATCAAAAACGGAACCTCCGAAGAAATTACGTCGCAACTAAAATCGCCGGACTTTTTTGACTGGCTCACCAAACAGATGGAGAATGCCAATGAAACGTAAAAAGATAATCCTTTTCATCACTACCCTATGTATTATCCTTCTTTTGGGGACTGCTTTTTGTTTTCTTAAACTGAAAACCTCTCCAAAGAAAAAAATAATCCAAGCACTCACCACCACCTGTTCCTCCTTAACCGCAGTAGCCGGAACTTCCTCTGACCAGCTCCTTGGAATGGATAAAATCAATACGATTTTAGAGGAACAATCTGCCCAGGTTAGTGGTGATTTTACCATTGAATTTGTAAACAAAATGTTAGAATATGACTTTTTAAACGGCTTTACTTTTGCCTTCGATGGCAAACGAGATTTACTAGGTCAGCAGGCCACCTTTAAACTAAGCCTAGGAGAGGAAAATCCATTGACATTCTCTACCTATCTTAGCAGCGAAGCCTTGGTCTTATCTGCCCCTAAATTATTAGATAACAATTATCATGTTGATTTTACGGAATTAGAACAGACCCTTGAGGATTCTTTCCTTGGAGATTATCTGGATTTTCCCGATATTACCATCCAGCCCTTTAAAACGCCGGTCCATTCCTCTTTTTCCAAAGTCTTTTCCTCTTTTTTAAGGAACCGGGAAGAAGACTGGAAAGAGCTGTTTTCCAACATGACTTTAGAAAAACAGTCAAAAAAGAAGACCATAACCACCCTGGACGGAACCAAAAAATGTACTATTTATGAAGTAACTCTTCCAAAAGAATCCATAGAAGAATTTTTTGATTCCTTCAAGAATTACCTTGATTCTAATACGGCTGCCAAACTGGATTTAAGCCAAGAGGCTTATGAAAACTTATTGGAAGATATGGATGCTTTAAAATCAATGCTTACGGAAAATCTAAAAGACGATATTGTGTTCCTGGTTTCACTGGATCAGAAAGGAATCCTTAGAGAATTTTCCACCTCCTATCAAGAACTTGCCTTTCAGGCTTCCTTTATAGGAACCGAAACCAACACCGATGCCATATCCGGAGAACTTCGGATAGAACATAAAACCCACCCGGTTACCATTGCTTATGAAGAATCCATTTCCAAAGAAAATGACATGGATCTTTTTGAAACCAGTTCCACCATCTTTCTTGCCAAAGAGCCGGAAAAAAAGATCGAAATTACCACAGAAAATGCCTTTTCTCCCGAAACATTAAAATTCTCCAATACTTCCAAACTGGTAGTTCCTACCGTGGGCATCAATGCAGAATTTTCTTATGAAGGAGTTTTTACAGATTACGTCAAAAACCAGTCTTTTTCTGCTGACATTGACGAACTAAAAATAAAAGTATTTGGAATCCGGATTTTCTCCTTGCAGGGCGAACTTTCCGTATCCCCATTAAAAGAACCTATCACATCAATGGAATCAGGAACCAACCTTTTTACCCTGACCGGTAAACAGCAGGAAGAACTTTTTGAAAATCTGAAAAATACACTAAATCTTTTAAAAGATTAAACCGAAATGATATGAAACCTCAAGGAGGAACCGGAACCAACATGAAATTTTTTCTTACTTACCTATATTTATCCATAAAAAAGAATATCAAAATCTGCGTTTCTTCTTTATTCAGCAGCCTGTTACTCATTGTCCTGGTACTCTCTGTTACCTTTTTAGGAACAAAACTCTTATACCAGGATCAAAAAATAGGCAGCATACAGCTGGGATTTTACACAAATCCTGATATAAAAAAAGACAAAGCCACCAATGACACTGCCATAAACATCATTGAAAATCAGGATAGTATCGCCCAAATTTGTAATGTTCAAAAATATGACTATAAAGAAGGAATTTCCCTATTAAAAAAAGGACGGCTCCACGCCTTCATCGTAATGCCTGATAACATCATCAATGATATTATTTATGGCGAAAACACTCCCATTGAAGTAATCACCACAGGGGAAAGTGGCTTAGAGTCCTTTTTATTTACTGAGATTTGCTCTAGTGCTGCTATTTCCCTGTCCAGTGCCCAGGCATGCATTTACTCCTTAACGGATTTTTGTAAGGCGCACGGCTATCGTGACAATGTCCGGGAAGTATTAGATGATTTAAACCTGATTACCTTCCGGTATGCCTTTTCCAGAGGACCTTACTTCGAGCAAAAGGAAATCAGTGCCACAAATCAGCTTAATACTTTAGAATACTATATTGTCAGTGCCTTCATCCTGTTTTTATTTTTGTTTGCCATTCCTTTTGCAAAAACTTACGCAGAACCATCTTATGGCTTTTCCAAAAAATTAAATACTGTTGGCATCCGTCCACCCTTGCAGCTCATCATAGATATAGTATCCCTTGCCCTTACCTTTTTCTTATTTATCGGTGCCTTGATACTGCTTCTTACTGTGGTGGCTTTGGTTAGCGGATTTGCCTTCCGATTTAAAGCCATAAACTACATTGGACTATTTTTCCTTCTCCTTTCCATGTCAGGCTTTTTCATCCTGCTATTTCGAATTTGCCAGACCTCCATGGGAGGAGTAAATTTGTTGTTTTTATCTTCCGTCATACTGATATTTTTATCCGGAGGATTTGTCCCTTTGTCCTTTTTACCAAACTCCGTAAAAGGCATTTCCGGTTTTCTTCCCACCACCTTATGGTCAGAAGAAGCAGGGAATTTATTTTGGGGGCAGACAACCTTTACGGCAAACCTTAAATTTATACTTCTTTCCATTATATTTGGATGCATTATCTTCCTAATTGGGAAACGGAGGGAGCGATTATCATGAGACAATGGTGCACTTATTTTCTTTTATTTACAAAACGATTGTTTCAAAAACCAATTTATTTGTTTGTTTTATTATTATTACCCTGTTTTTCCTACTTTTATAGTCAAAGTACCATAAATCAGGACGACAGTTTAAATGTAGCACTTTATATCGAAGGAGAAGATGAACTGGCCAAATCCATTGTGGCAGACCTTCTGGTGTTAGACAGTCAGGTGCATTTTTATGAGGTGACAGATTATGAAACCTTAACCCAGGATGTTATCACCAGAAAAGCGGAGTGTGCTTATATTTTTCCGGATGATTTATCCGAACTACTGGATGAACAAAAGAAAAAGGACATCATTACCGTATTGCATGCACCTTCCTCTATTTTAATGCCTATAAGCAATGAAATCGTATTTTCTTCCTTGTTCCGGCATTACGCTAAAAACATCCTGCTAGACTATGCCCTAAATTATGAGGCTTTCGCCTCCTATGACGTACAGGAAATGACAGAAGAACTCCAGTCCTCTTATGAACACTATATGACAGAGGAAATTCCCTATGAATTTAAATTTACAACACTAGGAAAAGAAACCTCTTTGGAACAATCTAGTGAGTCCTTGATTATTTCCCCTATCCGAGGTATTTTTGCAGTCCTTATGTTTCTCACTGCATTGTTTAGTGTGGTTGACTGGTTTAAGGATCAGAAGAAACAGATTTTTCTGGCAGTATCTTATGCCAAAAAACCTTTTGTTTCCATGCTTTCCATTCTGGTACCAACTTTATTTTGTGGCATTTTCGGGCAAATTAGTTTATTATTAAGTCATACTTATACTGATTTTTTACATGAAACCGTTTACTTTTTAACGTACCTTATATTTGTCGTAGGTTTTTGCTACTTTATAAAATCCTTCTTCCGGAATGGATTTTCCTTTAGCGGCATCATACCGGTTTTCACTATGGGAAGTTTGATTTTTGCACCGGTGTTTTTTGACTTTGGTTCTCTCTTCCCGATTTTTAAACTATTAGAACATTTATTTTTACCTGCTTATTTTCTTAACAGCTTTTTTGTCAGTGGGTATTATGCTTTAGGAATGTTCCTTGGTGGGGGAATCTTTCTTATCCTTGGAATCCGTTTAGAACGGTTACGACAACTTTAAACCAAATAATTATGGGGCAAATCATGAAAATTACCGCCTGTACGATTCTCGCGAATATGAATGGCTTTTTTTATTAGAAAGGGATTATATATGAATCAAAAATCATTAAAAATATTAGAATATGATAAAATTATTAAAATGCTGACTTCCTATGCAGGTTCTGTCATGGGAAAGAAGCTTTGTGAAGAACTTACTCCTACTTCGGATTTAAATACTATTTTATCCATGCAGGAGGAAACGGGGGCTGCACTTCTTAGAATTTACCGACAGGGAAACCTATCTTTTCTTGGAGTCGAGGATGTAAAGCCTTCCCTGCTCCGTTTAAATATGGGGGCCTCCCTAAATACTACGGAACTGCTCTCTGTGTCAAAACTATTATCCTGTGTCCAGACTGCCATTTCCTATTGTAAAATTGATGAAAGGACTGAGTTTGCAGATGCACTGACTTACCTTTTTGAAAGTCTGACACCTCTGACTCATCTATATCAGGACATTACCCGGTGCATTCTTTCTCCGGATGAAATCGCTGACGATGCTTCTCCTGCTTTAAAGGACATCCGAAGAAACATCAAAGGCATCAATGCCAAAGTGCATCAACAGTTAACACAGTTAATTGCTTCCTCCAAAAACCAGTCCATGTTACAGGACAGTCTGGTAACCATGCGTAACGGTCGATACTGCGTTCCGGTAAAAGCAGAATATAAGAGCCAGTTCCAAGGCTTAATCCACGACCAGTCTTCCACCGGTTCTACCCTTTTTATAGAACCTCTGGGTGTGGTAAACCTAAACAACGAATTAAGAGATTTAGAGGGAAAAGAACAAAATGAAATCGAACGGATTCTTTCCCTGTTAAGTGAAAAAGTATCTTTAGAGCAGGATTCCATCAAACGTAACCTTGAAATCCTGACCAAACTGGATTTCATTTTTGCCCGGGCGCAACTTGCAAAGTCTTACGACGGAGTCATGCCGGAATATAACAAAGAAGGAATCCTTCGCATCAAACGCGGCAGACATCCTTTGTTAGATAAGAAAACCGTGGTTCCTATTAACATTGAATTAGGGGACACCTTCTCCATGTTATTAATTACCGGTCCAAATACCGGTGGTAAGACGGTTTCCTTAAAAACAGCAGGATTATTCTCCCTTATGGGACAATCCGGACTCTTCCTGCCTGCCCTAGAAGGGACCTCTCTTTGTGTATTTGACGATGTATTTGCCGATATTGGAGACGAACAAAGCATAGAACAAAGCTTAAGTACCTTCTCCTCCCATATGACAAACATTGTATCCATAATGAATCAGGCTACAGAACAATCCTTGATTTTATTTGATGAACTTGGTGGCGGAACAGACCCTACGGAGGGTGCCGCACTGGCGATTTCCATCCTGTCCCACCTTCATGCCCAAGGCATCCGCACCATTGCCACTACCCATTACAGTGAGTTAAAGTTATTTGCGCTTTCAACGGAAGGAATTGAAAATGCCTGCTGTGAATTCGACATCGAGTCTCTACGCCCTACCTACCGCTTATTAATTGGTATCCCGGGAAAGAGTAATGCCTTTGCCATTTCCAGCAAACTTGGCTTACCTTCTTATATTATAGAAGCTGCAAAAGGTCAAATCGACCAGTCCGCCCAGGATTTTGAAGCATTGCTTTCTGATTTGGAACAAAGTAAAATCACCATTCAGAAAGAAGAAGAAGAAATTCTTGCTTACAAAGAAGAATTGGAAATGTTACGTGCTGACTTAAAGCAAAGCAAAGAAGACTTAAACAATAAAAAAGCCACCATCATTCGTGAGGCGAAAGAAGAGGCTTTATCCATTTTGTCCGAAGCCAAAGAAATTGCAGACGAATCCATTAAGAAATATCAGCAGTGGGTTCAGAATCCAAAGGCTGCCAATGCCAAAACCATGGAGGCACAGCGTGGAAAACTAAGAGACCAGATGAACAAATCTTCCAAAGACCTCTTAGAACAAAAAAAGCGAAAAAAAGGTGCCCATAGCGCCTCTGATTTTAAAATCGGGGATAAAGTCCACGTATTTTCTTTATCCATGGATGGAATCGTTCAATCCTTGCCAGATAATAAGGGCAACATTTCCGTTCAGATGGGTATTTTACGTTCCTTTGTATCCATTGAAGATTGTGAAATACTAGATGAGGCTGTCATCACTACCCCTACCATAAAACGAACTTCCAAAGGAAAGGTAAGTATGAACAAATCCGCCTCCATTCGTCCTGAAATCAATGTCTTAGGAAAGACCGTGGACGAAGCAGTTGCCATTTTGGATAAATATTTAGATGATGCTTATCTTTCCCACCTGCCACAGGTAACCATCATTCATGGAAAAGGAACCGGGGCGCTGCGTGCCGGCATTCAGAATTACCTAAAAAAATTAAAATACGTAAAATCCTATCGTGCCGGAAGTTTCGGAGAAGGCGAGATGGGGGTTACTATCGTAGAATTCAAATAGGTAATTGCGAAACGAACAAATACTTATATTAAGTGAGACAAAGGAAACAAATTAATTACCGAATAACATTTATATAAGAAAGGACAATAATTATGGTTGCAAAACAAAAAATATTAATTGTAGATGATGATGAAAATATTGCAGAACTGATTTCTCTTTACCTGGTGAAGGAATGTTTCGATACAGAAATTGTTACCAACGGTCTAGATGCCTTAGAAAGCTTCAAAACTTACCAGCCAAATCTGATTTTATTAGACATTATGCTTCCGGGCATGGACGGATATGAAGTTTGTCAGGAAATCCGTAAGTCAAGCAATGTACCTATTATCATGCTTTCCGCCAAGGGTGAAGTATTTGATAAGGTATTAGGTTTAAAAATCGGAGCAGACGATTACATTATGAAACCTTTTGATTCCAATGAGCTGGTTGCCAGAGTCCGTGCGGTTCTTCGCCGTTTCCAGCCAGTTACTCAGACTGCTGTTACAGACTCTTCCCGCTCCGGAGAATTTGTAGAATATTCGAATCTAAACATTAACTTAACCAATTATACTGTGACCTATTGCGGTAAGAACATTGAAATGCCACCAAAGGAATTAGAGCTTTTCTATTTTTTAGCTTCCAATCCAAATCAGGTATTTACCAGAGAACAATTATTAGATAAAATCTGGGGCTATGACTATATTGGAGATACAAGAACCGTAGATGTGCATATCAAGCGTCTTCGTGAAAAACTTCCTAATTCCGCTGACAATAACTGGAGTATTACTACAGTTTGGGGAATTGGATATAAATTTGAAGCAAAATAAACAAA
>JBGVLX010000044.1:0-2255 GCA_045124495.1 Lachnospiraceae bacterium | reverse complement strand
CATCCTTCGAGGTATAATATTTTGAGATAATAGGTCCCGAATATCGTAAATCAAGGAATTCATTCGTATTCCTTGGGTGGATTCACGAAGAGGGATGAAAAGAAAATTATTGCGAAGATTACCACCTAAAGTAAGTGATATGTAAAACAGGATATAACCGAATGGCAGGAGGAAATGTGAGATGGTAAGACCGATAATGAGAGATCCTTTATTCTTGGCACAGAAGTCAGAACTGGCAACGGAGGCTGACAGGCAAGTAGTTAAAGATCTTTTGGATACATTGAAGGCAAATAGGGACAGGTGTGTTGGTATGGCGGCAAATATGATAGGAGTTAAGAAGAATATTATTGTCATAGCAGCAGGACCATTGATGTTTGCGATGATTAATGCAAAGATTACAAAGAAAAAAGATGCCTTCAAGACAGAGGAAGGATGTTTGTCTCTTGATGGTAAGAGGCATTGTACCAGATATAAGGAAATTGAAGTAGAATATTTGGATCAGGATTTCAAGTTACATCACGGAAAATATTCCGGATGGATAGCACAAATTATTCAGCATGAACTGGATCATGTAGCGGGAATTGTAATTTAGAGGTAGAAATATGGCTAAGGCAGGCAATTACTATTATGACCAATTAAAGAAAGAGCAGCAAAGAGCATACTATGCGATGAAGGAAGGATTGTGGAATCTTCAGGATTCCTTTGCGGTACCAATGCTTTCAAAGAAAGAATTGTCGGATATTTATTTTATGATTCGTATGGATTGTCCGGCACTCTTTTATTCTGTGGCTTTTTCCTATAAGTATTATCCGGATTCTACGGCAGTGGAGATGATACCACAGTACTTGTTTTCTAAGGATAAAATTAAGGAGCATCGTCAGGCAATGGAGTCAAGGGTGAAAAAATTGGCTCGTCAGGCAGTGAATTTGGATGAAAAGGGGAAAGAACTTTTCATCCATGATTTTATTGTGAAAAATGTAAAATATGATAAGTTGAAGAAGGAATATTCTCATGAAATCATCGGGGCACTTGGAAATGGTGTGGCTGTTTGTGAGGGAATTGCAAAGGCGGTAAAAATTCTGTGCGATGAATTGAATATTTGGTGCATTATTGCCGTGTCGGAAGCCAATCCGGAAAAAGGTATTAAATATAGGCATGCATGGAATGTGATTCAAATTGGTGGACAGTATTACCATCTGGATGTAACATTTGACAATACACTTTCAAAAGATGATACGGTGAGATATGATTATGTGAATTTATCGGATAAGCAGATTTTTAGGGATCATGAGCCTGTCATATGGAAGGTACCGGTTTGCAGTGACAATGACCATTTTTATTATAAAGAAAAGAAAGTTTCTTGGACAACCATGGAGGAAGTGCAGAATCGAACAAAGCAGGCAGTAAAGAAGGGAAAAGTACTTTTGTTTCATTGGAGAGGTGGTTATCTGACACAGGAAATTTTGTCGGAGCTTCTTAAGATATTTGATTACGAAGCACGAGCAAAAGATAAGCGGGCATATGTTTCGGTCAATTGGTCACAAGCAGTATTACGAGTACGATTTGTAGATGGATCCGGTGAAGAACAGATTGAAATGGAAGAAGCAAATGAAGGAGAGAAAGAATAAGGAGTTGATGGGATGGAGGTCGTAGAGTTTAAGGAAAGTGATATTGATATCGTATTTGAAATACAAAAGGCTGCGTATAAGCCATTGTATGAAAAATACCATGATGATGACACAAGTCCATATATGGAAAGTAAAGAAAAGACTTTGCACAAATATACAAGGACGGGTACAAAAGGCTATCTATTTTATAAAGATGGTGTTCCGGTAGGAACGGTTAGAATATATATTAATCCTGAAAGTAAAAGTGGCAGAGTGTCGGCATTAGGAGTGCTTCCACAGTATCAGGGGCAAGGAATTGCAAGAAAAGCATTGTTGGAAATTGAGAGAATGCATAGTGATATTAAGACTTGGAATCTTGATACTATATTGCAGGAAGCTGGAAACTGCCATTTATATGAAAAAATTGGCTATAAAAGAACTGGAAAGATAGAAGAAATAAATGAAAAAATGACACTTGTTTATTATGAAAAGCAAAAAGAGAACATATTAGAAAAAGGTAATTAAAGGGAAGGCGTATGGAAAAAATGCGTAATATTGCAATCATAAAAAAATGTTCGGAAATAGAAAAAAATCTTATTTTATCATCTGTTGAAAAGGAAGATGAGGTTTTATTTTTTCAAAATGAAG
>JBGVLX010000043.1:0-2610 GCA_045124495.1 Lachnospiraceae bacterium | reverse complement strand
GTTATGCTTCATAAATCAGAGGATATTATACTTCCCACAGAAGCTTTGTGCAATTTCTTTTTTCTTACTTTTTCTTTAAATTTTTATGAAGGAAAAAGTTCTTTAAAAGATTACCTTATTTTCCAGTTCATTTCATAACGCCACAGGATTATCACCTGCAAAGTTTAAAAAGGCGGACACCCTGTAAGTTTCCGCCAGTAATACCAAGGTTTCCGCATCCAAAATGCCCCGCAAAAGCGAGGCATCAAAAAAGCGCGAGACGGGGATCGAACCCGCGACCCCCTCCTTGGCAAGGAGGTGCTCCACCGCTGAGCCACTCGCGCATGTTATAACAGGCTTGTGCCTGCTTAAGAAGGTATGAATTTAAATATGTTATACGGATCATCACCCGCAAGCTCGGTGCATCACCCGCAAGCTCGGTGCATCACCCGCAAGCGGGTGATGGGAATCGAACCCACGTATCTAGCTTGGAAGGCTAGTGTTCTACCATTGAACTACACCCGCACAATATTTAATTTGTTCTGGCAAAATGCCCAGAACCGGAATCGAACCAGTGACACGAGGATTTTCAGTCCTCTGCTCTACCAACTGAGCTATCTGGGCAAACCTGTAAGCTTCTTAGCTTCTCGCCTCACCAGCGACTATTATAGTTTATAACAAAGGTTTGAATTTGTCAACACCTTTTTCAAATTTTTTTTACTTTTTTTAATTTTTTTGAAACTTTACTTTTCAAAACCCTCATCAGATAGATTTCCTCACTTATCCAATGAGGGTTTTTACAAAGTATATTTCTTTTGTTCTTCTATAGTCTCCTACATTTCATCTACCATATACTGTACGGTTTTTTATACCAAAAACATCCCCACCAGAATCCCAAGCACAAATCCAGCAAATACCTGGATTGGGGAATGGCCCAGAATTTCTTTTACATTATCTACATTTACCTTTCCGGTTTTATTATAGTTATTAATAATCTGATTTAATGTTTGTCCAATATGACCTACGGCACGTCTTACGTGCATGGCGTCATACATTACTACAATTGACAAAACTACAGCCAGTGCGAAGATAGAAGACTCAATCCCTTCCTTTCTTCCAATTACTGTAGTGGCTGCAATGACAAAAGCAGTATGGGAACTTGGCATACCACCGGAGGCAGTTGCCAAAGACCAGTCTATCCTTTTATTTTCGATAAAAGATATCACCATTTTTAATGCCTGTGCAATAAACCATGCAACGCCTGCTGCAATGAGTATTTCCATCCTTTTTTCTCCTTTGATTTTTTTTTACCTGTCTTTTACTTGATTCTTATAAATCTTACTGTTCTCCACGAACCAGCTTTCCGAAAACTTCTCCACGTTCTTCAAAGTTTTTGAAAATTCCATAGCTGGCGGCTGCCGGTGACATCACACAGCTTTTTCCCTGTGGAGTTATTTTTTTTGCCAACTTCACTGCATCTTCTAAATGCTCTACCAGCTGAATTCTGTCAATCCCTTTGAAATCAGTATACTTCTCCTTAATTTCCTGATAAATACGTCTTCCTGTAGCTTCCATTAAAATAATATTTGGAACTTTATGATCACTTAAAAATAAAATAAGTTCCTGATACTCAATTCCCCGATCCATTCCACCAATAATCACCGTATCCGTATCCTGAAGACTGGTTAATGCCTGAATGGTGGTATCACAGATGGTGGAAATGGAGTCATCATAGTATTTTATACCATCAATGGTTCCAATGTACTGAAGTCTGTGAGGAAGTGGCTCATATGTTTTTAAGGCTTCACAAAATACTTCATCACAAATGTTAAATTCCTGAAGTAAGCCATAGACCACCCCGATATCATAATAATTATGTATTCCAATAAGTTTTATTTCCGCTGTTGGAATTTGGAAAACTTTATCCTGGGTTTTGTAGGAAATGTTTTTTTCACCCACCTCAATCTCAGCATTACTTCCTTCATAACCAATAGAAATCACCTGAGACTTACAGGTATTTTCTTTTGGAAGAATTTCCACATTACAAATCAGCTTATCTCCCGAAAGCTGGTTTCGATAAATACGTTCTTTGGCTGCCACGTATTTTTCCATAGTTCCGTAATGGTCTAAATGTTCTTCATGAATGTTCATTAATACCCCAAGTCTTGGCGCTACACTCATATATTCCAGCTGATGAGAGGACATTTCAAAACATATTACGGTATCTTCCTGTATTTCTTCTGCAATGTCAAATGCCGGAATTCCAATGTTTCCTGCCAGCACCGTTTTTACTCCTGCTTCCTTTAATACATGGTATAGTAAGGTTGTCGTAGTGCTTTTTCCCTTGGTTCCGGTAATTCCAATTATATGATTACGAAATCTGCGAAAGAAAAGTTCTGTCTGAGATACAATTTCACAGGTGTATTCTTCTATCTCCTGTTCCAGTACAATACCGGGACTTTTGAATACCAGGTCATATTCATTTAAAGATTTTTGATATTCTTTTCCTGTAATCTGCAAGACATTTTCCGGCAAAATATCGGTAAGGGAATTCAAGTCAGCTATGGCAAGGCTCTGATACCCTCCTGCCTTTTCTATTAACTTATAAGTGGATTTTCCTTCCCGGCCAAA
>JBGVLX010000042.1:0-14598 GCA_045124495.1 Lachnospiraceae bacterium | reverse complement strand
GCCTGCGTTGTCTTGTTTCTTTTACATCACTTTCACATAAAATATTATAGTTTCGCAATCACCTATAAAAAATACTGTCAGAAAGGAAACCTATAATGAAATATAAATCTAGTATTGTAGACCGTTTTTTTCTATCCTTTTTGTTCATCCTCATTGTATGTTTTTCCCTTAGTATATATTTTTCTAATACTAACACCAAGGCATCCATTTTAGAAGAACGAAAAAAGGTCATGAAACAAGAGGCCAATTTAATTGCAAATGAATACTATCTTCCTTATCTGGAAGGTAATATCACACGGGAAGAATTCGAAGAAGTCATTCCTAAGATATCCTCCTTTCTGCATTCTCAGATTTTAATCAGTGATGAAAAAGGAAATATGCTGGCAATGTCAAATACGGAACGTTTTTCCCAAATTCCGGACACCATGTTTACGGTTAATTCCAATTTTGATTTAACCAAATCCATAGCAGTGGTAGATTCAAAATACACTACCGATGGCACAGAATACTTAAACATTGGTATTCCAATTTATCACCTGGAGCATCAGGTAGGGTATATCATTTTACGGTCCGATTTATCCAACACGAATTCCTATAAACAGGTTTTATTTAATAACACTTATTTCTTCCTGTTTATTATCGTTATTTTTGCTACCCTTGTTTATTCTTTTGTATCGCGACGAATCCTTAATCCAATCAAAAAGCTAAATACTGCTGCAAAAGAATATGCCCAGGGAAATTTTAAATATCAAAGTAACGTGAAATCCAAAGATGAAATAGGTGAATTGGCTGACACCCTGGAATTCATGGCCTCTGAATTAAGTAAAATGGATGAATACCGTAGAAATTTCATTGCTAATGTTTCCCATGATTTCCGTTCCCCACTTACTTCGATTAAGGGATATATTGAAGCAATGCTAGATGGTACGATTCCTCCGGAAAAACAGGAAAAATATTTAAATATCGTCCTAAACGAATCCAAGCGGCTTACCAAGCTCACCCAGAGTCTGCTTACTTTAGAAAGTTTCGACCATAATGGGCCAGATCTGCATCGAAGCGACTTTGACCTGGTAGAAACCATTCAAAAAGTCATTGAAACCTTTGAAGGTACCTGTGAACAAAAAAAGATTTTCTTAAAGAAAAACTACAATATTCCACGTATGATGGTAAATGCCGACAAGACCAAGATTCAGCAGGTTATTTATAATCTTATTGACAATGCCATTAAATTTAGCGAAGAAAACTCTAGTATCGACATTTCTCTAACTGAGAAAAATGAAAAAGTCTTTGTTTCCATCAAAGACCATGGAGCCGGTATTCCGGCAGATGCCCAGAAAAAAATATGGGTAAGATTTTTTAAATCCGATACTTCCAGAGGAAAAGACAAGCAAGGTACCGGTCTTGGACTCGCTATTACCAAGGAAGTCATTGATGCCCACGGAGAACACATCCAATGCATCAGTACAGAGGGGGTAGGAAGTGAATTCATCTTCTCCCTAAAAAAACAAGCGAAATAAACACTATGCTTTCTGATACATTAAGCTTGCAAAAAGCCCCGATAGAGCTAATATCCACTCCATCGGGGCCTTTTTGTGCCTTATTCATTTTCCTTATCTTTCCACTTCTGAATCAAATCTTTGATTTCATCCACCTGCAGTTCCTGCATATATTCACTTAATTTTTCTATGATTTCCATATGCTCTTTTCGCATACGATAAGTTTTTAAGGAATCAAGCAAGGATTCCACCGGGTCAAATTCAAACTCATCCACCAATCCAAGCACCTCATCTAATATCTCTTTAAAATCGTCCTCAGATATCTCATAATCCATCTCATTCTTTTCTGGTACCTCCTTTGAATTTACCAGTCCCTGCTGCTTTAGCACATTTTGAATGAGGTCCAATACTTCCTGGTACCTTTGAATCAATGGTTCCATTTTTTCATCAATGACTTCATATCTTCCTTCTTTTCCCGCCATTTCCTGCTCCAACGCCATAGCAGAAACCTCCATGGCACCGATATTTGCCGCAGTACTTTTCAAAGAATGTACCTTAATAGTATAGTTTTCATAATCCTTTTGCTCTTTCAGTGAAATAAGTTCTTTGATTCTGGAGTCACCATATTCTAAGGTAATCTTAAGAATTTCAAAATATTCTGACAATTTCTGTCCACAATTGGCAATTCCTTTTTCAACCTGAACTAACTTGCAAAAATCCTCTCCAAAAACGTTTTCTATTTCTTCTTTTTCCTGTTTTTCTTCTTTTTTCTGTTTCTCTTCTTTCGGTTCCTCGGTTTGCTTTATTACCATTTTATCCGGAAATTGCTCTGATAAAACTCTTTCGAGACTCTTTGTAGACAAAGGTTTGCACAAATATTCATCAAATCCTTCTTCCATCAGCCTTTCCCTTACTCCACTCATGGCATCAGCGGTAAGGGCAATCATCGGACAAGACTTATATTCTTCGTTTTCCCGTAGCATTTTCATCGTCTGGGTTCCATTTAACTCCGGCATCATCTGATCCATCAAAATCAAATCATACTTGAGCTTTTTACAGGCTTCAATGGCATCCCTTCCAGCAGATACTGCATCCACCTCTATTTCATAAGATTGTAAAATCTTACTTACCACCTTTAGATTAATCTCATTATCATCCACCGCTAATACTTTCATTCCTGGAAAAACAGGTTTTAGTCCCTTATTTTCTTCCGTAACCTCTGTATAAGACATATCCAACGGAGTATCATCTACGACTTCCTGCTCAATTTCAAAGATAAAATTAGAACCAACACCATACTCGCTTTCTACCCTTATGGTTCCACCCATGAGTTTTACCAGCCCGGAGGCAATGGAAAGTCCAAGCCCTGAACCTTCGATTCCATAATTTACCTCCCTGTCAAACTGGGAAAATGCATCAAATAGTCTCTTTTGATCCTCCTTACGAATTCCAATTCCTGTATCCTTGATGCTACATTGAATCCGGACTTTATCTTCAAATCTTTCCAGAACCTTGATACAAACCTGAACTTCTCCACTTTGGGTATATTTAATGGCATTATTAATCAAATTTATTAAAATGGCCCGAATCCGTATTTTATCCCCACACATCTGGCATGGCAGTTTCTCATCAATATCCATCAAAAATCCAATTCCCTTTTGTTTCGCCTGATGGGAAAATAAAATATTAATGTCTTTGATAATGGAGGAACTATAATAGTTCGTAAGCACAATCTCCATTTTTCCGTTTTCGATTCTTGAAATATCTAAAATATCATTAATTACCGCCAAAAGACTATGAGAGGCAGAAACAATATCATCCATATACCCCTTGACTTTAGGCTCAATATCACAATTTAAAATCAATTGGGAAAAACCTAAAATAGCATTCATAGGAGTTCTGATTTCATGGGACATATTAGATAAAAATGTGGATTTCGCCTGATTTGCACGTTCTGCCTGTTCCGTCAACAACACCAGTTCTTTATTTTTTCTGGTTATCTCCGTAACATCAAACAACCATGCTATATATCCCCGGACTTTCCCGGCGTCCTGTACTTCAGAAATACGAATTTCATAACTCTTATCACAAACTTCTAAAGTATGATTCTTTTCATCGAAGATATCAATTCCGCGAAAATTCTCATTTAGCAAGCTCTCTGCTACACAATTCATATAAAGAATCTCTTTGTTCAAATTATAAATAATTACCGCCTCTGTGGTACCTTCTACAATCAACTCTTTCGCCATTAATACCGTGTCAATCAGACCATATTTTACTACTGCAAAGGTCAACAGTACGTTGGCAAAGGCAAGTGATATGGGAGTAGGGTCATAACCATCAAACAACCCACTAAGACAACCTAAAAATCCCAGCATCGGTAATATACCGGTAAAAGAAATAAAAATATAAATCCGCTTTAAATCACCTGTTTGTGTCAATATTTTCTTAATGGAAACAACCAGCAAAAACACCATAACCATAACTAAAGAAACGGTATATACATAGTACAATGGACCTTTTCCTAAATCCACAACCACATGTCCGTCCCGCTCCACCAGTTCAATACTGGAATAATATAAATGGTGCAGTTCGCAAGTTAATATGGAATACAAAATTCCTACATAAAAAAAATACAAACACATTGTAATCCATCGCGGCATATGAATGTTTGCATAATTTTTTACAAAGGTGGTAAATAGAAAAATAGCAAATACCTTTCCTAGATACCCTATCTTAATATTCACCATCACCGCATCCATACTGGTGCTCTTAAGCTCATAATAATACCCAAAGCAGGATATGAATGCGCATACAGAAGCAACCAACAATATCTTTTGATTGTTAGAAGGCTTTTGCATGGCCATAATAGAAATACATACAAAACATAAAAACAGACATAGCAGTAATGTTTCCGTAAACATTTGATACATAAGTCCCACCCCGCCTCTATTATTTTTATCCTATTGGTGTCTCTAATACCTTTTTTATGACTTCAAGCAATTCTTCCTGCTCAACGGTCTTATCCAGAATTTTCTGTGGTCTAAACTCCATGCACTCCATCAAGGCTTCTTTATCTAGAGCCCCACTTAGCATAATCACCGGTATGTCCTTCGTAGTATGGTTCTTCCGTATCATTCCAAGTAACGAAGCACCGCTATACATCGGCATCTGATAATCCAAAAGAATCAAGGAAGGCTTATGCTTATTCAAATACTCCAACGCCAGTTTTGGCGAATTAATAACTACTACATTATAGTATTTTTGTAATTTTAGTTTAAGTGCCTTGAGAAAAGCCATATCATCATCCACTGCCAGAATCGTTTCTTTACTAGCTTCACCCTCATTGCCATTCATAACTTCATCTATCTTTTTTAACAAAGCATTTTTTTCGAAAGGTTTTACGATATAACCATCTACTCCAAGCTGGACAGAATGAAATACAGTAAAACGGTCATGTCTTCCTGTTACAAAAATTACTGGAACATCTATGGCTGTTTCCATTTTCCGGATGGACTCCAAAGTGTGAAAGCCATCCAAAACCGGCATTTCCACATCCAGCAAAATCAAATCCACTTTCTGCTGCATTAAAAGGTCTAATGCGGCTCTTCCACCCTGTGCAGTATATACAATAAAATCTTCCACCAGATATCTTTTCACTACTTCCAAATATTCTGCATCATCATCTATGATTAAAACTCGTGGTTTCGCACGAAATGCCATATCCAAATCGCCTTCCTCTCTCGTTCAGAATTGTTCAGATCCCTGCATAATCCAAATACGCAACAATTCGTTGTTATCGGATTTAAAGGGGCAACTGACCTCGCAATTCAATAATCGGAGCTTTATTATTATTAATATAATCTCCTGTAATCGTTACCCTTCCAATATTATCATCCTTTGGAATCTGGTACATAATATCCAGCATAAATTCCTCAATAATAGCCCTAAGTGCTCTGGCTCCTGTCTTCTTCTCCACTGCTTTTTTTGCAATCGCCTCTAAAGCAGAATCATCAAACACCAACTGCACTTCATCTAGTTCCAGTAATTTCTGATACTGCTTTAAAATCGCATTCTTAGGCTCTTTTAAGATTTTTACCAGCATGTCCTGAGATAGTTTTTCTAAAGTAAAAATCACCGGTAATCTACCAATAAACTCTGGTATCATACCAAATTCCCTCAAATCTTCCAAGGTAACCTTGGCAATCAGATTTTCTTCTTTGTCATATTTATCCTTTAAGTCCGCCTGGAATCCCATAGAGGACTTTTTATTCAGACGCTGCTTGATAATGTCTTCCAAATCCGGAAACGCACCGCCACAGATAAACAAAATATTTCTGGTGTTAATGGTAGTAAGTGGAACCATAGCATTCTTACTGGAAGCTCCCACCGGTACTTCCACATTTGCACCTTCTAATAATTTTAATAATCCCTGTTGTACCGATTCTCCGGATACATCTCTGGAATGGGTTTCCTTTTTCTTTGAAATTTTATCAATTTCATCAATAAACACGATTCCACGTTCCGCTTTTTCCACATCATTCCCTGCAGCTGCCAGTAACTTGGAAAGTACACTTTCCACATCATCACCAATGTATCCTGCTTCTGTCAAAGAAGTGGCATCCGCAATGGCAAGTGGTAAATCCAATAATTTAGCCAATGTCTTAACAAGATATGTCTTACCACTTCCGGTAGGACCAATCATCAGCATGTTAGACTTATCAATTTCAATTTCATCCATAGTATTAGTGGCTACACGTTTATAATGATTATAAACAGCAACAGAAATCACTTTTTTCGCATAATCCTGACCAATCACATACTGATCTAACATTTCTTTTAATTTATGTGGTGCCGGTATTTTCTTAATATCAAAAGGTTCTTCTTCCTTCTTTTCTTTTTTCTTTTTTACTTTCTGCGTCTCAGGAATATCCCTTTTCTTAGCAAAATTCGTCATCTGTTCCATATCAAAATGATCCAGATTAAAACCTGCCATACCCCCATTCTGGAATGTATCAAAAGTTTTTTGCATACAATCCGGACAGACATAAATCTGTTGTGGTAATTGAATTAATTTTCCCACCATACTTTCCGGTCTTCTACACAAATAACAGTATTTCTCCAAATCATCCTTATCCCTATTATCTTCCATTTCTTTATTTCTCCCATCATATCTTTTCAAACTGCATTACCATAAATACTGATGTAATTGTCCCTGCTTTTCCAACTGAAAAAATCCGTTCTGTCGCATGGCCTCATAGGCTACAATGGCCACCGAATTCGATAAATTCAAAGAACGGATTTCCGGATACATCGGGATTCTTATTGCAGTTTCTTTATAATCCAGTAAAATTTCTTCCGGAATCCCTGCACTTTCCTTTCCAAACATAATGTAACAGTCCTTTTCATATGTAACATCTACATACGTCTGTTTGGATTTCGTGGTAGCCATATATATCTTTGCTCCCGGGTTCTTCTCAAGAAAATCCTCAAAATTAATATACGTAGTTACATCTAATTTTTCCCAATAATCAAGTCCCGCTCTCTTTAAGGATTTCTCATCCAACCGGAATCCTAAAGGCTCAATCAGATGAAGCCGCGCACCCAGTGCTACACAGGTACGCCCAATATTTCCCGTATTCGCCGGCATCTCCGGCTCGTGTAAAACTATATTAATCATACTCATTTCCACCTGGTTCATACAATAAACATTCCTGATAAAGCCGGATTTCTTCCGAAATAGTACAAATATTACCGTTCTGTTTCATTCATCAGAAACACCGACTTTCCCTCTGATTTAATCCTGCTTTAATGCAAGATTTAATTCAATGGATTTGTTCTCCTCATACACAATTGGAATGCACATATTCGGACTTGCTGCATTCATAGAAAAATCTCCCTGAAACATGGTAGGCGGTGTAATATCAATTCCAATTCCCTTTACAGAAAATACGGTAGAGGCATTTCCCATAACCATATTTCCCAATTCACAAATCGCACTCTTTGCCATATCATCTAATTCATTTACCGGCATTCCCATCATCATCTTAGAAGCAATATCTTTCGCTGAATCAGCCGGTAGTGAAAGCATAACCTGTCCTTTCATTTCCCCTGTGACACCTATCATAATTACAAGTGTATCCTTTGCAAACTCGTTCTTTCTTACATATGGCTTTCCAACCTTAGGCTGAAGGCCACACATCTCCGATAAAATTTTGGTTGATGCCATTAAAAATACATTAATATGTTCTGCGTTAATCCCTGCCATTAGGTAATCCTCCTCAATCTTTTTTATACGCGCAGAAATAGGAACAAGAACCATTCTTTTGCCTGCTTCAATGCCTGTCCCCATTTTATTTTTCAGAAAATACAAAGAATTTCCCGATATACGAAATAATCATTATTAGAATAAGTTCCAATAATGATTACTTATGTTTTGGAATTGCAAAGGCATAAAGTGCCAAACAATCCCAAGGTATCATGAAATCAAAAAATATTTAATTTCAAAATCTTATATACTCAAGTATATCAACGGTTACATGCCTTGTCAAATGATTTTATGACTTTCTTCTTTCCGGAAGGGTTCTAAAAAACGCCGTTCTTCCTCGTTATATACCACCCTGTCCTTCGTGTCCGTCAAATAACCGATGGATTTAGCTGCTATCCCTGCTTTTTCCAATTCCAAGATGGCTTTCGCTCCTTTTTTCGTCACAAAAAGTAGTGTTCCACTGCCATCTAACTGATACGGGTTCAAATCATACTGTTCACAAACCTCAACCGTAATCTGTTCTAGAGGAATTTTGGTAAGATCTACCTCTATTCCCTTTTGGGTAAGCTTGGCCAGTTCCCAAAGTCCGGCAAAAATTCCTCCTTTTGAAACATCATGTATAGCGCCAACTTCCAGCTCACGTAACACTTCTGCCTCTTTACGTATGGATAATTTATCTAAAAGAATTTCTTCCTTATCAAGAAAATTTCCGGAAAATCTCTCTTTTAACTCCTGCTTCTTTTCCTGAAGAATCTGATAAGTTCCCAGAATTCCTGCCGCCTTTGTAAGAATAATCTCATCTTCTGCTTCCGGCTTAATTACTTTTACATCCGGTTCCTTTTTTCCTATTATATGAAGTGTCATCATAGGGGTACTGATTCCTTCCACCCATTCCGTATGACCGCCCATTACTTTAATGTCCTCACGTTTGGATTCATCACTGATTTCCTTCATAATAGTTCGAAGCAGCGATTCTTCCGTTTTAACCGGCATTAATATTATAATTTCAAGAGCCACCGGAATCCCACGACTTACCATAAAATTATTTAGTGCCTTTTTTAACACCACGATTCCATCTCCTGAATGAAGATAGGGAAGAAACGCATTGGATGTCACGGTATGATACTCTTTAAAATCCAGTTCCTGATAATCCCCGCCAATTCGCGGCTTTGTAACAGCTTCTTCTTTATTCAGCTTAATCTGTTTAAAAACAGCCCTGTCCAAAACATTTTCCGGTGCTTTTCCTTTTTTCACCGTTTTCTCCACCTCTCTTTTCTTCTATCAGGTAGGTAATTGCGAAACTATAATATTTTATGTGAAAGTGATTTAAAAGTAACAAAACAATGCAGGCACGCTTTCGCTGCGTTCGGCTCGTAGCGGTACTAAATTCGCGACAAGTCGCTCATTAAGTACCGACGGCCGAACAAGCGCCTGCTTATGTATTTGTTTCTTTTAAATCACATAATATAAGTTTTGGTAGTTTCGCAATTACCTACTTCTATCAGGCTGCCGGTGCTTCCGGTTCTGTCGGTGTTTCCGATTCTGCCGGTGTCTCTGCCGGTGCTTCCGGTTCTGCTGGTGCTTCCGGTGCTTCCGGTTCTGCTGGTGCTTCCGGTTCTGCCGGTGTCTCCGCCGGGACTTCCGGTTCTGCCGGTCCTTCTGTTACCCTGGCAGGCTGTGCGCTATAGGAACTGGAATTTACAAGCTCCGTTCCAACCAAATTTCCATCCTCATAAATGTACTTATATAAATTCACCTTGTATCCCGTATAAGCTGCCTGTGTCACTTTCCGGTATCCTACCGGCTGTGCCGGATCAACTGTTACAATTTCTGCAGGTGGCTGAATCACAGAAACAATCTGGTTCTTAAACACAAGAGTCCGATTTGCCGGTCTGGTTTCTTTTCCATAAATCTGGAACGTAAGATACGTATTATCATAAGTTCCCTCAATATAAATCGGCGTGTCCATATTATTCTTAAAAATAAAATTTTTCGCCTCTCCGGAAATTGCCGCATCTGCCGACAACTGAACATATCCAACTGTCATAGAGTGTGGAAATCTCTGCACCACCTCCAGTTCTGCAAGCAATACCGCATTATACAATGTGGTAGAAACCTGACAGACACCGCCTCCTATACTTTTCACTACCTCACCATTGGAAAAAGCACCTGCATCATAATAACCATTCGCTCTGGTAAAAGGCATAATCGTACGGCTTGTATTAAATTCCTCTCCAGGCATCAGCACAGTCCCGTTAATAAAATTAGTAGCATTCTGCATATTGGTCTTACGATTCCAGTCAGAAGAGCCAATATAGGTAGAGAAACTTCCCAAAACCGTAAATTCTACCTGGTTTAGCTCATCAGAAGTAACTTCTGGTACACTTTCTGTTACGATTACATCAAAAGCCGTATCTCCATATTTATAATCTTTTTCCAAAAACGCCAAAAATGCCTCTTTCGTGGCGGACATATCACAGGTAGTACCTACTACTTCCTCTGAAATCTGAATTCCCTCTTCCGTCTTATATATTGTGGCATTCTGTGGGGTATGGAACCACTGTGCCCCATTGATCTGAAACACTTCCTCAAAAATGGTTTCATTCAGGTCATAGCCAGGATAAAAATGTACTTCACCATGTTCGGCCTCTTCCTGTTCTTTGAAACGTTTGAGTAAATTTCCTGTCTTCCCATAATGAAATGCTTGTTCCACTACCTCTTCATAGGATAAATTAACCCCTAATTCACTCAACGAAAATTCATAAGACTGTTCTCCGATATTTAATGTAATCTTTTCTTCTCCTTTTTGTGGCATCGTCTGATTCAGTTTTTCCATAGCTTCTTCTTTTGTATTCCCGCCTATATAAACATCACCAACATAAATGCCGGATAAAATTTTTTCCTCATCCTCCCCCGCAAAAATCTTATCTGCGGAAAAAGCTGCGGTAGCAAGCAGCATAAAACCTGCCATTGCACCAACGAAATACCGTTTCCCTTTCATCTTATAAACCTCCATGTTGACAAAACAGTTACTTTTTTGTATTGTAAATTAAAGCAATCCTGCTAAAACTGTAGTAAGCAGCATTGTAATTAAAATTACTGCAATGATAATGATTGTTAATTTTTTACGTTTTTTTGTGTTATAAAGTTTAATCATAGTATTTTCCCTCACTTTGTTTATTATGTATTGAAATAATTCCTGATGATTCATGACCGGAACCATCCAGGTTGAATTCTTCTTTTTGTCACGAACGTCAGGGTATATTTTTTCATACTACGTCTACGATAACATAAAAAAGAATAACTTTCAATCATCGATTTATGAAATAAAATGATTTATGTTACTGTTGTTGCTGTTTGAATAATAGGTAACCGCGAAAGCGGGCCTGCGATGTTTTGTTTCTTTTATGTCACTTTGACATAGAATATTATAGTTTCTTAATCCCTATGTCCAAACAGCACTGAAAGGAGTTCATTATGCGCAAGTTTCCACTCATTTTACCATCCTTCCTTGTTTTTTTAGTATGGTTCACCTACGAATTAAAGAAAAACGAGAAGAAAAACAAAGAAGGACTTCAGCAATTTTTAAAAACTGAAGCCGAAGCAAATAATACAAGAAAACAGGATATTTCAAATCTGGATTATGTCATTTTCCACCTTACCGACCTGCCACAATACAGCGGAACAAATTCTGACATTCTGTCCCAGCAAAAAAGACTTCTCTTTTTTGAAGGAAAGCAAATGCTGAATTTAAGTGCCTACACCAACACCCAATTAAAATTAATGTACGGTGCAGCAAATCTAGAGGCCTTAAGCACTGCAGATGTAAATTTTATTAATTTCTCCAGGGAACTGTTTAAATACGGTAAACTTCTTTATGAAGAAGAAGCCGAAGAACAAGCCCTTAAGGTTTTAGAATATGGCATCGACATTAATACGGACTTAAGTAAACATTATGCATTACTTGCAGAAATTTATGTAAAACACCAGCAAATGGATCAACTTTTACTGTTAAAGGAAAAAGCCGAAAACATCCATACCATGATGAAAGATTCCATCATAAGCAGTTTAGATGACCAGATTGCCTTGTTAGAAACCATAAGCTAAGCGCAAAGTATTATGTTTTGCATGTCCCAAAGTCATGTTTTTCATACCGGCATGGAAAACATGACCTTTTGCCCCGGTATCATCCTATTATTTTATTAAAATCCTCTTTGCATAATCTTGCCATGTTTCAAAATAATAGAATCAATTAACTTAGAAGCCTCGCTTTTAGATAATTCTTCTATGTTTTTTTCCATCTTCAGTCCGTGATAGGAAAGCAGGTCATTAAGATATTTTTTCTGCTTCAAGGTCATAGGCTCCACCTTTTTCTCTTTGACGGAAGAAACTTTTAGCATTTGTGGCAAAAAACTTTCCGGTTCTTTATCAAAAAATTCTTCCTTCATTTTTTGATAGATATAATATGTAGCCATGGCATCGTCTAAAGCCCTATGGGCATGTTCATTGACATAACCATAATAGTTACAAAGAGTTCCCAGTTTCCGGTCAGGTAAATCTTTAAGATGTTTTCTTGCTATTTTTAAAGTATCCAGAGTCTTTTTCTCAAAAGGAAGAAACAGACTGTCTGCGGCTGCCTTCATAAACTTATAATCAAAAGAAATATTATGACCTAGCACAGTATCTTCACTGGCAAAATTCAAAAAACCTTCGATTGCCTCTCTTTTTTCTAATCCACCCTCTACCATTTCCTGGGTAATGCCTGTAAGGGCCACAATTTCCAAAGGCAAAGAAACGTGTGGATGAATCAGACAAGAATAAGTATCCACCACGACACCTTTACAAACTTTTATGGCACCAATTTCGATGATTTCATTCTTTACCGGATTTACTCCCGTTGTTTCCAAATCATATACAATAAATGAATCCATTATTTTTCTCCCTTTCCAGAAGGACAGACCGGACTTAACGGACAGAGGGCACAGTTTGGGTTTTGGGCCTTACAGATGGTTCTGCCATGGGTAATAATCTGAATGTTATATAAAATCCATTGCTCTTTCGGCAGGACCTTCATCAAATCGTACTCTATTTTTTCCGGATCTTCTTCCTTGGTTAATCCTAATTTTCTTGAAATTCTTTTTACATGGGTATCCACCACCACACTGGGTTCATGAAAAATATTGCCCCGGATGACATTGGCTGTTTTTCTCCCTACTCCCGGTAAAGATACCAAATCTGAAAGTTCCCGCGGAACCTCTCCTTTGAATCTGGTAATCAACTGCCCGGCACAGGCTTTGATATTTTTCGCCTTATTTTTATAAAATCCGGTGGAATAAATGTCCCTTTCAAGCTCTTGTAAATCACATTCTGCGAAGCTTTTTAAATCCGGATATTTTACAAATAAGTCTTTCGTCACCATATTTACCCGCTCATCCGTACATTGGGCACTCAGCATGGTGGCAATCAGCAACTGCCAGGGAGTTTCATGATTTAAATAACACTTATATTCCATGCTGTAGGTTTCATTTAAAATCCTGATAATTTCTTTCACCCGTTCCTTTTTGGTCATTTTATCCTTCCTCCCTTATCCATTTTAGGTAATTGCGAAACTATAATATTTTATGTGAAAGTGATTCAAAAGTAACAAAACATCGCAGGCACGCTTTCGCTGCGTTCGGCTCGTAGCGGTACTAAATTCGCGACAAGTCGCTCATTAAGTACCGACGGCCGAACAAGCGCCTGCTTATGTATTTGTTTCTTTTGAATCACTTAATATAAGTTTTTAATAATTTCGCAATTACCAATTATCGCAATAAAAAAAGGAGAAAGAGTGATATGGAAGGTAGAAAGAAAATAAGTAATATTTTTTTAGTATTGGTATTAAGTTTTGTTTTGGCTGGTTGTGGGCAAAAAGTTACGGAATCGTCTGATGGAGGTAGTTTGAAAGAGGAGGAAACAAATAAAGAATTAGCGAAAGGAGTTGATGCTCCGGATTTTACAGTTGAATTAGTAGGGGGAGAAGAGATTACCCTTTCAAAACAGAATGGGAAAATAGTGTTGTTAAATTTCTGGGCAACCTGGTGTGGTCCTTGTGTAAGAGAAATGCCGGCTTTTGAAAGACTGGCAGAGGAATATAAGGATGAGGTGGTTGTGATAGCTGTAAATTGTATGGAGGATGAAAATACGGTATCTGATTTTATCAAGGATAATGGCTATACGTTTCCGGTTGCTTTTGATGTTAAGGGAGAAATTTGCCAGAAATATCCAAGCGATGGGATCCCTTATACCTTGGTGATTGATAAGGAAGGCGAGATTCAAAAGATTTACCTGGGGGCAGGAAGTGCGGAGGAACAGTATGAAGAATATAAAAAAGCTATCGAAGATGTATTAGGGGAATAGTCAGAAGTGGGGAGTTATTGATGATTTGGGAGAATAAAAAGAAGAGGGGATCTATTGATGATTTGGGAGAATAGAAAGAAGAGGGAAGTTATTGATGATTTGGGAGAATAGAAAGAAGAAAGGTTTTATTGATCATTCGTGGAGCTAGAAAGAAGAAAGGCTCACCAATGATTTATTAGAAGTTGAGGAGTAAATTATGAAGAACAGGGAAAAAAGAAAAGAAGGGGAAGAAGCAAAAGAAGGAGTTATTTCTTTTAAAAGAGGGATAGTGGAGAAATATGGAAGAAAGGGATTGCTGATAGCAGCAATTGTTCTTATTTTAATTGGGATGGTCCAGGGAGGTTTTCGGGATATAAAAAATAAGGCAATTCGAATCTGTTATGAGTGTATAGGAATAGGATGATGTCGAAGAGAAGAAAGCTTATTCAGTTAATT
>JBGVLX010000041.1:0-38697 GCA_045124495.1 Lachnospiraceae bacterium | reverse complement strand
AAGTGGCGAAATGAAGACTGGCTGGATAAAAAGTGCGGGGAAGTGGTACTATTTGGGAGAAAGCGGCGAAATGAAGACCGGCTGGATAAAAAGTGCCGGGATATGGTATTATTTGCTTGATACCGGGGTTATGATTTAGCTTTTTTGAAAATATCCTTTACAGGTTCACTTGACAAAGAAACCAAAGAAATGTACCATCATATATATAAATATTTGATAGTTACTTTTAAATCACTTTCACATAAAATATTATAATTTCGCAATTACCCATTAAGGTTTGATTTGATAAGGAGAATAGCTAAAATGACAAAAGAACAATGGAATTCATTATTACTAAGAGGTCCGGTTTATTTGGATGGTGCCACCGGGACCAACCTGATGAAGGCGGGAATGCCGGTGGGGGCATGCCCGGAACAGTGGATTTTAGAACATAAAGAAGTAATGCTGGAACTACAAAGAAGTTATGTTGCAGCAGGAACTGACATTGTGTATGCACCAACTTTTGGTGCGAATCGTATAAAATTAGCAGAATATGGTTTAGAGTCTGAAATACAGAAGATGAATCACGAATTAGTGGCAATTTCCAAAGAGGCAGTAGGAAGAAACGGGTATGTAGCTGGAAACCTGACGATGACAGGCCAGCAGTTATACCCGATGGGAACTATGACCTTTGAAGAGTTGGTGGATGTATATAAGGAACAGGTAACATATCTGGAAGAAGCGGGTGTGGATTTGTTTGTAGTGGAGACCATGATGAGCCTGCAGGAAACAAGAGCCTGTTTGATTGCTGTGAAAGAGGTCAGCCAATTACCGGTTATGGTAACTATGTCATATAATGAAGATGGAAGAACTTTATATGGAACAGATCCTGCTACTGCCATGGTTGTATTACAGAGTCTTGGAGCTGATGCTGTGGGAGTAAATTGTTCAGCTGGACCGGAAGAAATGATACCATTGGTAAAAGCTATGAAAGAATATGCTAATGTGCCAATTATAGCGAAACCGAATGCCGGAATTCCTGTTTTGCAGGATGGAAAAACGATTTATCCAATGGAACCGGAAGAATTTGCAGGATATGGAAAATTATTAATAGAGGCTGGAGCGGGGATTCTTGGTGGATGTTGTGGAACGACACCTTTACATATTCAAAAACTAAAAGAACAAACAAAGGATTTGTCAGCACCGGAGGTCAATAAAGAAAAGAAGCGTCTGTTGACTTCTGAAAGAAAAACAGTTGAGATAAAATTAGATGGACCATTTATGGTGGTCGGAGAGCGAATTAATCCAACCGGAAAGAAGAAACTGCAGGAAGAATTAAAAGAAGGAAAGCTGGAACTGGTACTTCAAATGGCAGAAGAACAAGAGGAAAATGGTGCAGACATTCTTGATATTAATATGGGGATGAATGGAATCGACGAGAAAGAAATGATGTTAAATGTGATAACAGAAGTTTCCAATGCAGTAAACCTGCCATTATGTATCGATTCAAGCCATGTAGATATCATTGAGGCTGCCTTAAGAATATATCCCGGACGTGCTTTGATTAATTCCATTTCTTTGGAAAAAGGGAAAGTAGAGCAGCTGATTCCTATTGCTAAGAAATATGGAGCTATGTTTGTTTTACTTCCGTTATCGGACCAAGGACTTCCGAAAGATTTAGAAGAAAAGAAGAGGATTATTCATACCATTATGGATGCAGCCTTGCAGGCAGGGATGAATAAGGAGGATATTGTGGTAGATGGGTTGGTTGCTACAGTAGGTGCAAATAAAACAGCAGCTTTGGAATGTTTTGAAACGATTGCCTATTGTAAAGACACTCTTGGATTGGCTACGATTTGCGGACTTTCCAATATTTCTTTCGGTCTTCCTCAAAGACCATATATTAATACAGCATTTTTGACTATGGCTATTTCCAAAGGACTGACTATGGCTATCGCAAATCCTTCCCAGGAATTGTTAATGAATATTGCCTTTGCATCAGATCTGCTTTTGAATAAGGAAGGAGCCGATCTTAGATATATCAATAAGGCCAATGCCACGTCATCGGAAGAAAAAAAGATAGTAGAAACCGCTTCAAAGAGTGTGGAAACGAGAGAAGTATTTGAAGCTGTGGTGAAAGGAAACAAAAAAAACATTTTGGATTTGGTTGAGAATGAATTGAAAAAACAAAAGCAACCGGATAGTATTATGAATGAAGAACTGATTCCGGCCATTAATTACGTAGGAGAACTCTTTAATCAACAAAAATACTTCCTTCCTCAACTAATTGCCAGTGCTGAAACAATGAAGAAAGCCATAGAATATTTAGAGCCATTGTTACAAAATAACGAGGATGTAAAAGAAAAAGCTACAGTGGTTATTGCTACAGTAGAAGGAGATATTCACGATATTGGAAAAAATCTTGTAGCTTTGATGTTAAAAAACTATGGATATAAAGTAATTGATTTAGGAAAAGATGTATCAAAGGAAGAAATTATCCAGGCGGCGAAGGAACAGCAAGCCAGTGTGATTGGATTATCGGCACTTATGACGACTACTATGATGAGAATGAAGGAAGTAGTCGAGTATGCAAAGCAAGAGAACATAGATGCAAAGATTATGATTGGTGGAGCAGTTATTACACAAAGTTTTGCAGAAGAAATTGGTGCAGACGGTTATTCAAAAGATGCACAGGAAGCAGTTGAAGTAGTACAAAAGCTTCTAAATGATGAATAAAAAGATTTACAACTGTAATGATTGTAATAAATCGATAAAATAAACCCATCATATGATACATAGGTCAAAAGGTCATTTTTTCATGCTTATAAAAAAACATGATGTTGGTCCTCGCAAAACAGGGAAAAGGGATAGAGACGTTATTTTTTACAGGTGAATAGTAACATAGATGCACAAAATTTATGGGAAAATTATGAAAATATTTTGTTCCTGTATATAAGGCATGATATAATTGACTTAGTTTTATTGATACATTAGATTTTTTTATAAGCTATTTTATGAACAAAAGGAGGCAAGGGTATGTTTTTTGACAGAATAAGTTATAAAGAACGAGGAAAAGAAATCGTAAAAACGAATTTCTGGATTCTGGTTTTGGCAAGTTTTGTTGCAAATTTGCTAGGAGGGAACAGTAGTTTTAATTTCAGTAGTGGAAGTGGAGGTGGTAGCGCGGCCATTACCACAGGCGTGTCTAAAATTAATTATAAAGAAATATTTGATGTAGAAACCGGGAAAATTAATTATAAAGAAATATTTGATATAGAAACCGGGAAAATTAATGAAGGAATATTGGAAATTCTTGGTGCTACGTTTGCAGTGGCATCGATTATACTTTTGGTGACTTTATTAATAGGTATGGTTTACAATATATTTGTGGGTTCCATTATACAGTTGGGTAAGAAGAAACTGTTTCTAGAAAATGTGGAAGATCCTAATGAAACTATTGGGTTAATATTTGACGGATTTACAGGTGGAAAATATATGCAGCGTGTAAAGGTTATGTTATTATATCATCTGCGTATATGGTTAGGGTATTTGTTGTTTCTTATTCCGGGAATCATTGCGTCCTATAAGTATTACCTGGTTCCATATATAGTAGCGGAGAATCCGGATATTGATATTAAAAGAGCGTTAGAATTATCAAAGGAAATGACGGATGGTCATAAGTTTGATATTTTTGTAATGGAATTATCGTTTTTGGGTTGGTTACTTTTATCCGGATGTTGTACCTGTGGTATTTTAACTTTCTGGGTAAATCCATATATGGAGTCGTCTTTTGCAGTAATGTATACAGAAATGAAGAATGATGCTATTACGAATGGTATTGCAACTGCAGATGAATTTGTATGGACAGAGTAGAAGCAGAAAATGAAAAGAATGTCAATGAAGATTATGTTTTAAATAAAATAAGCGGAGACGGTATAGTTTCCGCTTATTTTATCCTGTATTTTCTATAATAAGACATGGATGGAATGTTTTTCGAATAATTGGAATAATAATGTTTTTTGAATAATTGGAATAATATATTGACAAAAAAAATCCTTATTGATAGAATAGAAGTTGTGAAATTATATACGACAAGTAAAATAGAAAGGCGGTTTTCGGTATGAAACAAGTAATTCTTTCACTGTTAGTAGATAACACATCTGGTGTGTTGAGCCGAGTAGCCGGATTATTTAGTCGAAGAGGTTATAATATCGACAGTTTAACGGTAGGTGTTACTCAGGATCCTAAATACTCCAGAATGACGGTTGCCGTGAGCGGTGATGACCAGATTTTAGAACAAATTAGTAAGCAGTTAAATAAATTAGAAGATGTGGTCGATATTATTGTCTTAGAAGAAGGAAAGTCTGTTTGCAGAGAATTAGTTTTAGTTAAAGTAAAAGCGAACAATAAACAAAAACAGGAAATCATTGCAATTGCAGATATTTTCAGAGCAAAGATTGTAGACGTAAGTGTAGATTCTCTTATGATTGAGTTAACTGGTAACATTAATAAAGTAGATGCTTTCATTACTTTGTTAAAGGATTTCGAAATCAGTCAGTTAGTTCGTACAGGACTTACCGGATTAACCAGAGGAATTAATTAAGTTTGATAGTAATCGCAGGGATATTCCCACATTACCATAGCATGCTGTAAGCCAAACAGCGAGTAATTTATACATACTAGGAGGAAAAAACAATGGCAAAGATTTTTTATCAGGAAGATTGTAACTTATCTTTATTAGATGGAAAGACCATCGCAGTGATTGGTTATGGTAGCCAAGGACATGCTCACGCATTAAATGCAAAAGAGTCTGGTGCTCATGTAATCATCGGTTTATACGAAGGAAGTAAGTCTTGGGCGAAAGCAGAAGCTCAGGGATTTGAAGTTTATACAGCAGCAGAAGCTGCAAAGAAGGCTGATATCATCATGATTCTTATCAATGATGAATTACAGGCTAAATTATACAAAGAATCTATTGAACCAAACTTAGAAGAAGGAAACATGCTTATGTTTGCTCATGGTTTCAACATTCACTTTGGACAAATCGTTCCACCTAAGAATGTTGACGTAACTATGGTTGCTCCTAAGGGACCTGGACACACTGTAAGAAGTGAATACCAGGCAGGTAAGGGTGTTCCTTGTTTAGTAGCAGTTCATCAGGATGCAACTGGTAAGGCTCAGGATATCGCTTTAGCATATGCTTTAGCAATCGGTGGAGCAAGAGCTGGTGTTCTTGAAACTACATTCAGAACTGAAACTGAAACTGACCTTTTCGGTGAGCAGGCAGTTCTTTGTGGTGGTGTTTGTGCATTAATGCAGGCTGGTTTCGAAACTTTAGTAGAAGCTGGATATGATGAAAGAAATGCATACTTCGACTGTATCCACGAAATGAAGTTAATCGTAGACTTACTATACCAATCAGGTTTCGCAGGAATGAGATATTCTATTTCTAACACTGCTGAATATGGTGATTACATCACTGGACCTAAGATTATTACAGAAGACACTAAGAAAGCCATGAAGAAAGTATTACAAGACATCCAGGATGGTACTTTCGCAAAAGACTTCTTATTAGACATGTCTGAAGCTGGTGGACAGGCTCACTTTAAGGCAATGAGAAAGTTAGCTGCTGAACATCCATCAGAAGTTGTAGGAACTGAAATCAGAAAGTTATACAGCTGGAATGGACAAGAAAAGTTAATTGATAACTAAGATTAATATGTAAGGGATGGTCGCTTTAGCGATTTGAATGTTCCTTGTTAAGTAGATAAATAAAAATATAAAAATTTCTGTCGGTAGAATATCTACCGGCAGTTTTTTTATCATAATTATGATGTTGGGGCAAAGAGTATTTTGACCATGGGATCATAATATCCCTAATGTGAATTTTAAAAACATCCTTGCAGCATAAGAAATAAGCTGGGTGTTCGGATACACAAATCCGATGGAACGCTTTTCTAAGGGTTTCTTTAATTCTAATTCTAAAACTTCACCATGAAGAAGTTCTTCTTCCACAAATTCTTTTACAACACAGGAAATTCCCATACCAATTTTAGCGAAGTCAATGAGCAAATCCATATTGTTGACTTCTAAAATCTGTTTAGGATGAATGTTGTGTTCGGTAAGATACGAATCCACATGCATTCTAGTGATATTGTTCTTTTCTAACATCATCAGGTTTCCCTTTTCCAATAAAGAAATGCCGGAAGGCAAGGTTTTTTTAGGAGCAGTTTCTTCAGTAAATATGGAGGTGATATTACCGGAAAATAAAAAAGGAAGAGAATCGATGGATGGATTTTCTTCATTTATTAAGGATTCTAAATGCGTTAAATAACTTTTTGTTGCAATAAATGTATCCTGAATCGTTTGGATTTCACGATAGGTAAAACTTTTTTCTATGTCTGTTTTACAGATGAAACCAATATCCACCTTTTTATCCTGTAGCAATTGAATGGTCTGATAAGTTGAATTACATTCGATGGTAATACTGATTTGAGGGTAATGTTCAATGAAATTTTTAATATAAGGCATTAAAATATAACGGCAGAGAGTACTGCTGACTCCGATTCTTACCTGCCCTGTTTTTAAATCCTGAGCCTGTTTTAAAGCATATTCCCCGGCTTCAATAGAAGAAAAAGCAGAATGGATATGATGAAACAAAAGCTCTCCTTCCTTCGTCAAAGAAACCCCTCTTGAAGTTCTTAAAAAAAGAGTACAATTCAGATTCGCCTCCAGTTTCGAAATATCCTTACTGATGGCAGGCTGGCTGATAAATAACTCCTTGGCTGCTTTCGTAATGTTTTTATTTTTAGCAACTGCATAAAATACACGATATAATGCTAAATTTTGATCCTGCATGGTATCCCTCCTGTTGTTATATTTGTCATAGTCACTCTTTGTCTTTTCTTATCTTAAGTGGTGCAAAAGAAACAAATACATTAGCAGGTGCTTGTTCGGCCGTCGGTACTTAACGAGAGACTTGTCTCGAGTTTAGCACCGCTACGAGCCGAACGCAGCGAAAGCGTGCCTGCGTTGTTTTGTTTCTTTCGCACCACTTTCACAAAAATAAACTAGTTTCGCAACTACCTAACATATTAGTTCAAGTGCGAATAAAAGGCATAACCTAAAGTTATGATAAATATTCGTATTATGTATTTGCATTATATCACGACATATAGTAAAATGAAAAGACATATCGGAGAAAATCAGAAAATGAAAGAAAAGAAAGGAAACATGCAGAACTTCTCATAAAGAAGAAAATCTGCGAAAGGTATGAAATATGAGCAAAGTATTTAAGTTTCATAATGATGTGGATACAGACCAAATTATCGCATCCCAATACTTATTATTGCCAACCATTGATGATATGAAAGGTTATGCTTTTGAATCCTTGGATGGAGAGTTTGCTAAGAATGTGGCAGAAGGAGATATTGTGGTTGCAGGAGAAAACTTTGGCTGTGGTTCTTCCAGAGAACAGGCACCAAGTGTATTAAAAGCGTTAGGAGTAAAAGCCATTGTAGCAAAATCCTTTGCCAGAATTTTTTACCGTAATTCCATTAATATCGGTTTACCGGTGATTGTTTGCAGAGAAATGTATGATGCAGTAGAAGCCGGAGATGAAGTAAATCTGGATTTGGCTGCAGGAACCATTGAAACCTCTAAGGGAACCTTAACTTGTACGAAATTACCACCATATATGCAGGGAATTTTAGATGCCGGTGGATTGATTGCATCTTTAAACAAGGAGGATAACTAAAATGGGCATGACAATAGGTGAAAAGATTATAGCGAGAGCTGCCGGAGTAGAATCCGTAAAGGCAGGAGAAATACATACAGTAAATTTAGATTATATGATGAGTAATGATGGTACCACCCATCTTACCGTTGATATGTTTCATAATAAACTTAAAAAACCTAGAATTGCGGACAAGGATAAGTTAGTCTTTATCGTTGACCATAATATTCCTGCAGAAAATCCGAAAACTGCCGCTGCACATCGTAAAATGCGTGAATTTGCCAAAGAACATGGCATTAAGTTTTACGAAGGAAAGGGTGTCTGTCATCAGATTATGGTAGAAGACTTTGTAGAACCGGGACAACTTATCATGGGTGCAGACTCCCACACCTGTTCTTACGGTGCGTTAGGTGCCTTTGGTACAGGAATCGGTTGTACAGACTTTTTATATGGTATGGTAACAGGAAAGTCCTGGGTTATGGTACCAGAAACCATTCGTTTTAATTTGACCGGAAAATTAAGAGAAGGGGTTTACCCAAGAGATTTAATTTTAACCATTATCGGTGATGTGGGTGCCAATGGATGTAACTATAAAGTAATGGAATTTGCCGGAGAAGGTGCTCATAATTTAAGTATTAATGACAGATTCGTATTATGTAATCTTGCAGTAGAAGCAGGAGCAAAGACTGGTATTGTAGAACCGGACGAAAAGGTAGTAGAATATGTAGAAAGCAGAGGAAGAAAGGCAGACAATTTATTTGTCAGTGATTCCGATGCAGTCTTTGAAAAAGTATATGAATATGATTTAAGCAAGATTGAGCCGGTAGTAGCAAGACCGGACTTTGTAGATGATGTCATTCCACTGTCAGAAGTAGGTGATGTAAAGATTGACCAGGCATTCCTTGGTTCTTGTAATAATGGACGTATTGACGATTTAAGAGTAGCAGCAAACATCTTAAAAGGAAAGAAAGTACATAAAGATGTACGTTTTATCATTGCACCAGCCTCTAATTCAGTATACTTACAGGCAGTAGAAGAAGGATTAATGGAAATTTTCTTAGAATCCGGAGCCATGGTGATGAATGCCAACTGTAGTGTATGCTGGGGAAGCTGTCAGGGTGTTATCGGGGAAGGAGAAGTACTGATTTCCACCGGAACCCGTAACTTTAAAGGACGTGCCGGACATAAGGATTCTAAGGTATACTTAGGTTCTGCTGCTACCGTAACGGCATCTGCCATCGCAGGAAAAATCGTAGGAGCATAAGGATATCAAGGTCAAAAGGTCATATGTTGCATGACGGCATGAAACAATATGGCATGAAACAATATGACATAAAACAATATGACATAAGACTCCGAAGGTGTCAAAATTAAATTAGGAAGGACAAGAATCATGGAACAATTTACAGGAAAAGTATGGGTATTAGGGGATGACATTGATACAGATATCATCATACCTACAGAATACCTGGCATTAAAAACAGTAGATGATATGAAGCAATATGCGTTTTCACCATTAAGACCGGAACTTGCAGGGTTGATTCAGGACGGAGATATTATTGTAGCTGGTAAGAATTTCGGATGTGGTTCCTCCAGAGAACAGGCACCGGAAATCATCAAGCATTTAAATATTAAATGTGTCATTGCAAAATCCTTTGCAAGAATTTTCTTCCGTAACTCCATTAATAACGGATTACTTTTAATTGAGCATCCAACCCTTTATGATGTGGTAAAAGAAGGAGATACCGTAAGTGTTGCACTGAATGATAAAATTACCCATAATGGAGTGGATTATAAGATAAATCCATTACCGGAAAATCTTATGGATATCATCAATGCAGGAGGTCTGGTAAAGGCCATGCAAAAACGAAATGGATTACTATAGGAAGGGAAACGGATATGGGAAATACATTAATTGAAAAGATTATTATGAAAAATACCCAAAAAGCCAATGTGGCTCCTGGGGAGATCGTTACGGTAGATGTGGACAGAGTCATGATTCATGACATTTTCATTCCTTTCGTAGCGGATAAATTTAAAGAAATGGGATTTACAAAACTATGGGATTCCGATAAAGTAGTATTGATATACGACCATTTGGTACCAACCAGTGCAGTAGAAGATGTCAGACATTTTCAAATTGGAGATGCCTTTGCAAAAGAACATAATTTAAAGAATTTCCATAAAGCAGATGGTATCTGTCATCAGTTAATGACAGAATGCGGTTATGCAAAACCGGGTGATATTGTGTTTGGGACAGATTCCCACACTACCACTTATGGTTGCGTAGGATGTTTCTCTTCCGGAATTGGTTACACCGAAATGGCTTCTATTTTAGGCACCGGACAAATGTGGATTCGTGTACCGGAAACCATCAAGGTAAGAATCGATGGAAAACTTCCGGAGAATGTAACTTCCAAGGACGTGATTTTAAGATTAATCGGAGATTTAGGAGCAGACGGTGCTACTTATAAGGTATTGGAATTCAGCGGAAGTACCATTGATGAAATGAGCGTTGCTTCCAGAATGACCATGTCCAACATGGCTATTGAAGCAGGAGCAAAAGCAGGATTATTTGCACCAGATGAAAAGACCTGCGAATATTCTAAGGTAAAGATGGAAGATGTGGCATGGTTAAAGGCTGACGAAGACGCTTCCTATGTAAGAGAAATGACCTATAAGGCAGAAGATTTTGTACCAGTTTGTGCTTGCCCATCCCAAGTAGATAAGATTGAAGCAGTTTCAAACTTAAAGGATATTAAGATTGACCAGGTATTCATTGGCTCTTGTACCAATGGACGATTAGAAGACTTAAAGACAGCTGCCCAAATCCTAAAAGGAAAGAAAGTAGCACCTTTCGTAAAATTAATCGTCACTCCTGCCAGCAGAAGCATTTACTTAGAAGCAGTAAAAGCAGGATACATTACCGATTTAGTAGAAGCCGGAGCCATGGTAACCCAGCCGGGTTGTGGACTTTGCTGCGGACGTGCCTGTGGAATCCTAACAGACGGAGAAAGAGTCGTAGCTACCAATAACCGAAACTTCTTAGGAAGAATGGGAACTTCAAAGGTAGAAATTTTCTTAGCCTCTCCAAAAACAGCTGCAGCCAGCGCCATCGCCGGCAAAATTGTAGAAGCATAATACTAGGTAATCACGAAACGCTCAAAACGTATATTAAGTGATTTAAAAAGTCAAACACAGAAGTAACAGCCATCGCCGGCAAAATCATAGAAGCATAATACTAGGTAATCACGAAACGCTCAAAACGTATATTAAGTGATTAAAAAAACAAATACAGAAGCCGCAGCCAGCGCCATCGCCGGCAAAATCATAAAAGCATAATACTAGGTAATTACGAAACGCTCAAAACGTATATTAAGTGATTCAAAAAATCAAACACATAAGCAGGTGCTTGTTCGGCCGTCGGTACTTAACGAGAGGTTTACCTCGAGTTTAGTACCGCTACGAGCCGAACGCAGCGCAAGCGTGCCTGCGATGTTTTGATTTTTTGAATCACGCCCAATACAGAAAATTATAGCTTCGCAATTACCTAAAAAGAAACAAACACAGAAAGGAATAAAATTATGAAATGTAACATTGGTGTCATCAAAGGGGACGGAATCGGCCCGGAAATCGTAGATGAAGCAATTAAAGTATTAGATAAGGTTGCCCAAAAGTTTGGTCATGAATTTTCCTATACCAGAATTCTTATGGGTGGAGAATCTATTGATGCAACAGGAGAGCCTTTGACACAGGAAGCCATTGATACTGCCCTTGCACAAGATGCAGTACTTATGGGTTCCATCGGTGGAAATACTAGTACATCGCCTTGGTATCAATTGCCACCGAACAAAAGACCGGAAGCAGGACTGTTAGCCCTTAGAAAAGCCTTAAATTTATTCGCAAATTTAAGACCAGCGGTATTATATGATGAATTAAAGGGTGCCTGCCCATTAAAAGAAGAAATCACAAAAGACGGTTTTGATATGATGATTATGCGTGAACTTACTGGAGGTCTTTACTTTGGAGAAAGAAAGACTGTAGAAGAAAACGGTGTGTTAAAGGCATATGACAGCTTAACTTATGATGAAAATGAAATTCGCAGAATCGCAGTTCGTGGTTTTGATATTGCCATGAAACGTAACAAAAAAGTTACAAGCGTAGATAAAGCAAATGTTTTGGATTCTTCCAGACTTTGGAGAAAAGTGGTAGAAGAAGTTGCCAAGGATTATCCGGAAGTAACTTACGAACATATGCTGGTAGATAATTGTGCCATGCAGTTAGTAAAAAATCCGGCACAATTTGATGTTATCTTAACAGAAAATATGTTTGGAGATATTTTATCCGATGAGGCTTCTATGGTAACCGGTTCCATTGGAATGTTATCTTCCGCATCTTTAAATGATACAAAATTCGGTTTATACGAACCAAGCCACGGTTCTGCACCGGATATTGCAGGACAGGATATTGCAAATCCGATTGCTACTATTTTATCCGCAGCCATGATGCTTCGTTATTCCTTTGATTTGGATGAAGAAGCGGTTGCCATTGAAAATGCAGTAAAACAGGTATTAAAAGAAGGATACCGTACCGTAGATATTATGTCAGAAGGTAAGACCAAGGTGGGCTGTAAGGCTATGGGAGACTTGCTGGCAGAACGCATTTAATGCAGGTAATTGCGAAACCACCAAAACTTATATTAGGTGATTCAAACGAAACAAATACATAAGCAGGTGCTTGGGCGGCCGTCGGTACTTAATGAGCGGCTTGCCGCAAATTTAGTACCGCTACGAGCCGAACGCAGCGAAAGCGAGCCTGCGATGTTTTGATTCTTTTGAATCACTAAAATAAAATATTATAGCTTCGCAATTACCTTGAATTTAATGATAGAAAAGGAGAATTCACATGAAAAAAAGTGATGCAGTAACTCAAGGAGTACAACAGGCTCCACACAGAAGTTTATTTAATGCGTTAGGACTTACAAAAGAAGAAATGGAACGTCCATTGGTAGGTATCGTTAGTTCCTATAACGAAATCGTACCAGGACACATGAATATTGATAAAATTGTAAATGCCGTTAAAATGGGTGTTGCCATGGCAGGAGGAACTCCGATTGTATTCCCGGCGATCGCAGTATGTGATGGTATTGCCATGGGACATGTGGGAATGAAGTATTCCCTTGTAACCAGAGATTTGATTGCAGATTCCACAGAATGTATGGCTCTTGCACATCAGTTTGATGCTTTGGTTATGGTTCCAAACTGTGATAAAAACGTACCAGGACTTTTAATGGCAGCAGCAAGAGTAAATGTACCAACTGTTTTTGTAAGCGGTGGTCCAATGTTAGCTGGTAAGGTAAAAGGATGTAAGACTTCTTTATCCAGTATGTTTGAAGCGGTTGGTTCTTATGCGGCAGGTACCATGACGTTAGAAGATTTGGAAGAATTTGAAGCAAAGGCTTGTCCAACCTGTGGTTCTTGCTCTGGTATGTATACAGCCAACAGCATGAATTGTTTAACAGAAGCATTAGGAATGGGACTAAGAGGAAATGGTACTATTCCTGCAGTTTACTCTGATAGAATTAAATTAGCAAAACATGCCGGTATGAAGGTTATGGAATTGTTAGAAAAGAACATTCGTCCAAGAGATATCATGACCAAGGAAGCATTTGAAAATGCATTAACCGTAGATATGGCTCTAGGATGCTCTACCAACAGTATGCTTCATTTACCAGCCATTGCTCATGAATGTGGCATTGACATAAACTTAGAAATGGCAAATGAAATCAGTGCAAGAACACCGAACCTTTGTCACTTGGCACCAGCAGGACACACTTACATCGAAGAATTAAATGAGGCCGGTGGCGTGTATGCGGTTATGAACGAATTAAACAAGAAAGGTTTATTACATACAGACTTAATGACTGCTACTGCAAAGACGGTAGGAGAAAATATTGAGGGCTGTGTAAACAGAGATGAAAATGTGATTCGTCCAATTGAAAATCCATACAGCGAAGTAGGTGGAATCGCAGTATTAAAGGGTAATTTGGCGCCAGATACCGCAGTAGTAAAACGTTCTGCAGTAGTACCGGAAATGTTGGTACATGAAGGTCCGGCCAGAGTATTTGACTGTGAAGAAGATGCCATTGCAGCCATTAAAGGTGGAAAGATTGTAGCAGGAGACGTTGTGGTAATTCGTTACGAAGGACCAAAGGGCGGACCTGGTATGAGAGAAATGTTAAATCCAACTTCTGCCATTGCAGGTATGGGCTTAGGCTCCAGCGTTGCATTGATTACAGATGGACGTTTTTCTGGAGCTTCTAGAGGTGCTTCCATTGGTCACGTTTCACCGGAAGCAGCAGTGGGTGGACCGATTGCCTTAGTAGAAGAAGGAGATATTATTAAGATTGATATCAATGCAAATACATTGGATATCGATGTTTCGGATGAAGAATTAGAAAGAAGAAGAGCTAACTGGAAACCAAGAGAACCAAAGATTACTACAGGATATCTGGCACGTTATGCTTCATTGGTTACTTCAGGAAACAAGGGTGCTATCCTGGAACATAAATAAGGCAGTTCACACAGCCTGCAAACAGGAAACACGTAATTGTGAAGTCAACCATTCTGAGGTGGTTTGCAGGATGTGTTTTGAAAATTGAGGTTAAAAATACAAAACCAGATACAACAGATTATATTCAGAGTAGGAGAAAGAAAGTATGAGAGAAATTACAGGTGCAGAGATTGTAATTGAATGTTTGAAAGAACAAGGCGTAGATACCGTGTTTGGATATCCAGGAGGAACCATCCTAAACGTGTACGATGAATTATACAAACATTCCGATGAAATTACACACATTTTAACTTCCCATGAACAAGGTGCATCCCATGCAGCAGATGGTTATGCCAGAGCAACGGGAAAAGTTGGTGTCTGCTTTGCAACATCAGGTCCTGGTGCTACCAACCTTGTAACAGGTATCGCAACTGCATATATGGATTCCGTTCCGGTGGTTGCCATTACAGCAAACGTTGGTGTTCCTCTTTTAGGAAAAGACAGTTTTCAGGAAATCGACATTGCAGGTGTGACCATGCCGATTACCAAACATAGCTTTATTGTAAAGAATGTAGACGATTTAGCAGATACCATCCGCAGAGCTTTTAAAATTGCACAAACCGGAAGACCGGGTCCTGTTTTAGTAGATATTACGAAGGACGTTACTGCAAACAAAGCAATGTATGAACCAAAGGCAAAAACTGAAATTGCTCCAAAGGTAGATACTATTCGTAATGAAGACATTGATAAAGCAGTTCAGATGATAAAAGAAGCAAAGAAGCCATTTATCTTAGTAGGTGGTGGTGCCATTATGTCAGGCTGCTATAAAGAAGTAAGAAAATTAGTAGAAAAAATGAACGCACCGGTTTGTGATACCTTAATGGGAAAAGGTGCCATTGAAGGAACCAATCCGTTATATACCGGTATGATTGGTATGCATGGAACCAAGACATCGAACTTTGGTGTAACCCAATGTGATTTATTGGTGGTGATTGGTGCAAGATTTTCTGACCGTGTAACAGGAAATGCTAAGAAATTCGCAAGAGATGCTAAGATTTTACATATCGACATTGATGCAGCGGAAATTAATAAAAACGTTCGCGCAGATGCAAGTGTCATTGGAGATGCAAAGGAAATCTTAATCCGCTTAAATGATAAGTTAGACCAGATGGATCACAGCGAATGGATTCAGACGATAAATGAATTAATGGAGAAGTATCCGTTGGCATATGATAAGAGCAGATTATCCGGTCCTCAAATCATTGAGAAAGTATATGAACTTACAGAAGGAGATGCCATTATTTCCACAGAAGTTGGACAGCATCAGATGTGGGCAGCTCAGTTCTATAAATACAAAGAGCCTAGACAATTGCTTACTTCCGGTGGTCTTGGTACTATGGGATATGGTCTAGGAGCTTCTCTTGGAGCAAAAATTGCAAGAAAAGATAAGGTAGTAGTAAACATTGCCGGTGACGGATGTTTCCGTATGAACATGAACGAAATCGCAACTGCAGCAAGATATAACATTCCAATCATTCAGGTTGTAATTAACAATCATGTATTAGGTATGGTTCGTCAATGGCAAACCTTATTCTATAATGAAAGATATTCGAATACGATTTTAAATGATAATGTGAATTTTGAAATGCTGGCAAAAGCAATGGGAGCAGAAGGAAAAACCGTTACTACAATCGAAGAATTTGAAGCAGCATTCAAAGAAGCATTAGAATTAGGAAGACCGGTAGTGATCGATTGTCAAATCGACAAAGATGATAAGGTATGGCCTATGGTTCCGGCTGGTGCAGCGATTTCAGAAGCATTCTCTGGAGAAGACTTAAGAAATAAAAAATAAGAAAAAAGATAAAGCTATTGACGAAAAAGCAAAAAGAGAGTTAAGATGATATAAGGTGAAAAAGTCCTAACAGGATGGATTTCAAATACCTTAGAGTTGTAAAAAACACAAGGTATAAACAACTCATTTACTTACATAAAAAATTAAATTTTCGGAGGGAAAAAAAGTGGCAAGAGTTTATAATTTTTCAGCAGGTCCTTCAGTATTACCTGAAGAAGTATTAAAAGAAGTAGCAGATGAAATGTTAGATTACAACGGAACCGGAATGTCCGTTATGGAAATGAGTCACCGTTCAAAAGCCTTTGAAGAAATCATTCAGACTGCAGAAAAAGACTTACGCGAATTAATGAACATTCCTGATAATTATAAAGTTTTATTCTTACAAGGTGGTGCAAGCCAGCAGTTTGCTATGATTCCTATGAACTTTATGAAGAATAAAGTAGCAGATTACATTGTAACCGGACAATGGGCAAAGAAAGCATTCCAGGAAGCTCAGATTTTTGGAAAAGCAAATAAGATTGCTTCTTCAGAAGATAAGACTTTCTCTTATATTCCAGATTGTTCTGATTTGCCAATTTCAGAAGATGCAGATTATGTATACATCTGCCATAACAACACAATTTATGGAACAAAGTTCAATGAACTTCCAAATACCAAGGGAAAAGATTTAATCGCAGATATGTCTTCTGATATTTTATCTGAACCTGTTGATGTAAGCAAATATGCTATGATTTATTTTGGTGTACAAAAGAACGTTGGTCCTGCCGGTGTAGTAGTTGCCATCATTCGTGAAGACTTAATCACAGATGATGTATTAGAAGGAACACCTACAATGCTTAAGTATAAGACTCATGCAGATGCAGATTCTTTATATAATACTCCACCTGCATTTGGTATCTATGTATGTGGTAAGGTATTTAAATGGGTGAAAGCTCAAGGCGGTTTAGCTGCTATGAAAGAAAGAAATGAAAAGAAGGCAGCCATTCTTTATGATTTCTTAGATTCCAGCAAGTTATTCAAGGGAACTGTGGAAAAGAAAGACCGTTCTATGATGAACGTACCTTTTGTAACCGGTAATGAAGAATTAGATGCTAAGTTCGTAAAAGAAGCAAAAGCAGCAGGTTTTGAAAACTTAAAAGGACACAGAAGCGTTGGCGGTATGAGAGCAAGTATTTACAATGCAATGCCAATGGAAGGTGTGGAAAAGTTAGTAGAATTCATGAAGAAATTCGAAGCAGAAAACGCATAACAAGAAAGTGTAAATATAAAAAAAGGAGAACAGTCATGACAAAGATTCATTGTCTTAATCCAATCGCTGAAGTTGGTATGAAGAATTTTGGCGAAGGATATGAAAAAGTAGAAAATTTCGCAGAAGCAGAAGCAGTATTGGTTCGTAGTGCAGCAATGCATGATTTGGAGTTACCAGACCAGTTACTTGCAATTGCAAGAGCAGGTGCAGGTGTAAACAACATTCCACTTGATAAATGTGCTGAAAAAGGTATTGTTGTATTCAATACTCCAGGTGCAAATGCAAATGGTGTAAAGGAACTTGTTATTGCTGGTTTATTAATGGCTTCTAGAGATTTAACCGGAGGATATAACTGGGTAAAAGAAAATGCAGCAGATCCTGATATTGCAAAAGCAGTAGAAAAGAATAAGTCTAAATTCGCTGGTGGAGAAATCCAGGGAAAGAAATTAGGTGTCATCGGTTTAGGTGCCATTGGTGTTTTAGTTGCCAATGCAGCAGCAAAATTAGGCATGGAAGTATTAGGATATGACCCATATGTATCGGTAGATGCAGCTTGGAAATTATCGAAAGATATCAAGCACATCACTAACGTGGAAGATATCTATAGAGAAGCAGATTATATCACCATGCATGTACCTCTATTAGATTCCACCAAGGAAATGATTTGCAAGAAATCTATGGATATGATGAAGGATGGAGTTAAGATTTTAAACTTCTCAAGAGATGCCCTTGTAAATGATGCGGACATGAAAGAAGCATTGGCAAGTGGAAAAGTTTCTGTTTATGTAACAGATTTCCCAAATGCTTCCATTGCAGGAACAGATAAAGTAGTTACGTTACCTCACTTAGGTGCATCTACTGCAGAATCTGAAGATAACTGTGCAGTGATGGCAGTAAAGGAAATCGTAGATTACATTGAAAATGGTAACATTAAGAATTCTGTAAATTACCCTGCATGTGATATGGGTGTTTGTCAGAATGTTGCCCGTGTTACTATTAACCATAGAAATATTCCTAACATCATTTCACAATTTACAAGTATTATTTCTGCAAAGGGAATTAATATTTCTGATATGATGAATAAGTCAAAAGGGGAATATGCATATTCTATTTTGGATATGGACAGTGCAGCTACGGATGATATCGTAGAAGCATTAGAGAAGATTGATGGTGTATTAAAGGTACGTGTTGTAAAATAGTTCATCATACATATCAAAAGATACATCGTTAAAAAAAAGTAAATTATAGGATGAGTTGTAAATAATCTGAAAAATAAAAAGAGCAGCGAAAGATGAATGAAAATTCATGTTTCGTTGCTTTTTCTTCATAAAAATGAGGAATTTTTTCAGGAAAATGGTAGGAGAAATGATCAAAATATTGTAAAAAATCTTTACATTTATCGAAAAAAATTGTAAAATATTAATAATAGTCTACGATAATTTATGGCTTGAATCATTAAAATAGAGTACTTAAGATTTTGAAAATTGACATATTTTAATATTTCAAGGCTCAGGCAAGAAAATCGAGGACAAAAAGACCGAAGCAATGTTAGGGGTGACATGATATGGATGGACAGCAAGTATTTGAACTGGTAGAGATGATATGGAAGGATTTAGGGAGAAAGCGGGAAAATTTTCTATATATCTCTCATTATAATTCCTTTGATATTAATTCTGAAACTGTAAAAGCATTGCAGAGGAAGTGGAACAGAACCTCATTTTATTATTTTGAGTTTTGTGGCAGTAAAATGAATGTTGCATACGATCCTTTTTTTGACTGGATTAAAGAGCGATGTAATGAAGAAAATCTTTCTTATGAAGATTTAATGGAGATATGCCAGATTTATCCGTTACATCGTGATGTTTTGCTGTCTTATTTTAAGACTGGAAGAGCAAAGCGAACCGATGAGGTAATTATAGGGGAAGTTATAAATGAAGAACAGGAAATGCTGGATTCCATTGTCCGGATGATTGGATATTTTACAGAGAAGAAACCGGTTATATTTATCCTGAATAAACTTCATATGGCCGGCAGTTCCTCCTTAAAAGTGATTCTTCATTTGATGGAAAAGTCTACGAAAAATATCGGTATGCTACTTACTTATAATGATTACTATAGTCCTATGGAATATTGTAAAGATATCGTAAAAGAGTTAAATGATATCTGTATGGCGCAGAATAAATACATTGACTGGAGAGGCGATGAAGTGCTGGATGCGGAGGCCACCACTTTTCACTTCCACCTATATCATATGGATGCCTATATTAAGAAAATTTCTAATATGATTGAAACCCTTGCTATGGAGCAGGCTCATTATTATTTGTCCATTTTGTATCATAAATTCGAAGTAGAAGAGTTAGCAGTGACTCCTGCGAAGAAATTTAAGATATTGGAGTCTTATGCCAGAGTCTGTGTATACCAGGGAGATGTTGCCAATGCTCTGTTGGTTTGTGATGCTATGAAACAGATTGCAGATCAGGTTCTAGATGAAGATAGTAATAAAATATATTATATGTATTTGTACTATATGATTATGACTTTGGTGGAAATTTACAATGACCAGCCGGAACTTGCGCAAAAAACTGCCGGAAACTGTCAGAAATTAGGGGAAGTACTACAAGATGATTTTTTAATATTCAGGGCAGAATTACTAGAACACATGTCAAAGTATAACGGCTGGGAGAATATCTGGTTATGTGAGGATGGTGGTCCTGAACTGGATAAATTAGTAGAAAAGTGTAAAAAATACCAGTATTATAATCATTTGGCGCACATATATGTTTATGCTTATGATAATAATAAAGATTTATATTATAAGGTGGAAGGTCTCGAAGCGAGGTTAAAATATCAGAAGAAAGGCTGGAAGATTGCAGAACAGTTGGAGAATAAGTATTTTCTAATCGCTGCATATCGGAAGGCGCTGATGATCGCCTCATCCAATGGATATTTTGATGTGTCAGATTACTTTTATGTCTTTAAAGAAAAGCCTGTAATACGGATGATGTCAGACTTGTTTGAAGAAGGTAATATGTATAATGGACTTGGTTATAATTGTTGTGCCAGAGAAATGCATGAACAGGCTCATGAGTTTTTCTGTAAAGGTCTTATGATTTTTTATGAATTGGAGAGTTATGAATATATTTCAGAGACTCTTTATAATATGACCATCAATGCGATTCTGGCAGGGGATTATGTGAACGCGGATAAGTTTGTTTCCTATTGTATGAAACTTCTTACGGTTTTAAAGAAAGACAGTATGAGGGTTTGCCATATTTCGAAATTATATGGGTTAAAGGCACTTTGTTCTTATCGATTGAACGTTATGTATAATTGTAAGAGCAATGTAAAAAATACCCAGCAGTTTTTAGATTACATCATTTATGGGGAAACCAAAGATAAGATGTATTATTACTGGGATGATGATATCTTTTTGTATTTCTTCAATCGTGGATTGATTTTGATGTCAGAAGGAAAATACGAAGAAGCTATGGAAAACTTTAATTCAGCAAAACGTCCTGTGGAGCGTTCTACTGGTGGAGCCTTTTTTAATTATGTACAGTTTTGTGTAGAAAAAGCGAAATGTCATAAGGCATTGGGAGAAGAAAAAAAGGCTATGGCTTTACTGCAGCAGGCATTGGAATATTGTGAAGAAAAGCAATATAACAAGCAAAAAGAAACTGTGTTACATGCTATGCGATATATGGAATACCATATTGAAGGTGTGAATTTGCCGGTAATATCCATTTCTTTGGATGAAATCATTGAGTCGGCACAAATCTTTGCCCTGAAAAAAGAGCTGGATGAAACAAAAGAAAATCTGGGATTTCTTACGATTTGGCAAAAAATGGTAAATGCTCAAAATAAAGATATAAACAGTTTGATTGAAAGTAGTATCTTAAATTTTAAAAATAATTTTTACGTGGATCATATGCTCTTTCTTCGCTATGAAGGAGGAAAGCCTGTCCTCCGCCATAATGATACAGAGTGTGCTTTGGAAGAGGAACAGCTGATTCAAAAAGTAGTTCATTATTTTGAAGAAAATAAGTCTTCTTTTGTTACTACGAAGCTGGATAACAATTATAATGGTTACCATGATATCATATCTATTTTTGATAAAAATAAGATATGTTCTTTTATGGCAGTACCACTATTTGTAAATGAAAAACTGGATAGTATTTTCATTTTTTATGTTATGATGAAAGATAACTGGTACACACAGACGAATAAGTTTGTACTTGCAAATACCAGTCTGGATTATTTTGAATTTTTGTTCCGTCATTTCCTGGATGCAGTGGAACATTTAGAAGATAAATCAAAAGTAGAACATATGAATCAGAAATTGTCCAAGATGAATGAGCGTTTAAAGAATATTGCAGTATTAGACCGTCTGACAGCGCTGTATAACAGACAAGGATTTGCTGAAAAAATCGAAGAGTTATCAGCCAAAATGGGAGAAAAAGAGGAGATTACCATTTTCTATGCGGATTTGGATAATTTTAAATATTACAATGATAACTATGGCCATGACATTGGGGATTTGATTTTGGTGAAGTTTTCCAATATCCTAAAAGAATTATCTGAGGAAAATGGATTTGCTGTCAGATACGGTGGAGACGAATTCGTAATGGTATTACGAAGCGGGGAAAAGGAAAAGATACGCCATACTGCAGAATGTATCTATGAATCCATCCAAAACTGTAATTACTTCCTGGATGATATCAGTGCCAAGATAGGAAAGAAAGTAACCGTAGAGCCGGCTTATTATATTTCCTGCTCTGTGGGAATTGCTACGGTAAATGCCTTAAATATGAAAGATGGTATTGATGAAACCATGAAGAAAGCAGATGAAACCTTGTATTATATCAAACGAACCTGTAAACATCGGTTTGAATTGTGGGACGATGTGAAGGAGTTACTGTAAATACGGTTTTTGAAATATATTGGATTTTGGAATTTTCGGTTGCAATGATGTGATATTGTTGCGACCGATTTTTTTAGAAAGAAAAATATAAACGAAAATAGGTGGTGAGTACTAAAAATAAAATTTTGTAAATAACTATAGATGAGCAAATTTAATATTTGACATAAATTTGTTTATGGTACAAAAACAGGATTGAATTAATTTTTATTTTTGTTTTCGTATTTTAAATAAATTGGTATCATTTTTACGTAGCTTTTAGTATGTATTTATAGATACTAGGTAAGTTTGAAAGAATTTATTCGCTTTTGGTGGGAAAGGAAATAGTATGTTTTTTATAAATGAAAGATTGACATTAAAACAAAGAGAGGAGTTTAATTCGTGGGGAATTATGCAACCGTTTTTTTGGTTTTGGACGTGTTATTAGTAAGGAACCGTTAAAACCACGATATTGGACTGTTGACAAAGAAAGAGAAATTTATCTTTTAAAAACTTCATATGATAGAGATTATCCTGATGAACATGTGTTTATTTTTATATGGAATAAAAAAGATTATAGAGTTCAGTTTTATTGTAGACTTGAAAAAGATGGTGTTGTTGTGTGGGAACTTCCAAAGAAATATTTAATAGACAGTGTTTTTCCGTACTGTGAGCAAGAACAATTTTTGGATGATTTGCGTGATGCGTTAACAGCATATGGATTTGATGGCATGCCAGATGAATACAATAAAATTTGTAATACAAAATTTATGTTTTAGGAGAATATGAAGAAGCGTTGAAGCCCTATGTCTAAACGATTATTTTGTAAGTTTTGAAGAGTGTTTTTAAATAAATACAATAAAATTTAAAATAACACTTGAAAAAACACAAAAAATAGTATAATATCTGTATAGCAAAGACAGTTGTTCGCGTAAGAAAAACAAAATGCGGAATGTCGCTATTTATTTAGAAAGAATGGAGAATTATCATGAGTGAAAAGTTAAGAGTTGGTATTCTTGGTGGTACCGGTATGGTAGGTCAAAGATTTATTGCATTATTAGAAAATCATCCTTGGTTTGAAGTGGTTACTATCGCAGCAAGCCCAAGAAGTGCAGGAAAGACATACGAAGAAGCAGTTGGTGACAGATGGAAGATGGATACACCAATGCCGGAAGCAGTTAAGAAAATCATCGTTCATAATGTAAATGACGTAGAAGAAGTTGCAAAGACTGTTGACTTTGTATTCTCTGCAGTAGATATGACAAAAGAAGAAATCAAGGCAATCGAAGAAGCATATGCTAAGACCGAAACACCGGTTGTTTCTAATAACAGTGCTCACAGATGGACACCTGACGTACCTATGGTAGTACCGGAAATTAATCCGGAACATTTTGAAGTAATCAAATTCCAGAAGGAAAGATTAGGTACTAAGAGAGGTTTCGTTGCAGTAAAACCGAACTGTTCCATCCAAAGTTATGCTCCGGCACTTACTGCATGGAAAGAATTTGAACCAACCGTTGTAGTTGCTACTACATATCAGGCGATTTCAGGTGCTGGTAAGAACTTTAAAGACTGGCCTGAAATGGTAGGAAATATCATTCCTTACATTGGTGGAGAAGAAGAAAAGTCTGAACAGGAACCATTAAGATTATGGGGAAAGATTGAAGACGGAGTGATTAAGAAGTCAGAAGACGGTCCTGTGATTACTTGTCAATGTATCCGTGTTCCTGTATTAAACGGACATACCGCAGCAGCTTTCGTATCCTTTAAGAAGAAACCTACAAAGGAACAGTTGATTGAAAAATTAGTTAATTTCAAGGGATTACCTCAGGAATTAGAATTACCAAGTGCACCAAAGCAGTTTATCCAATACTTAGAAGAAGATAACCGTCCACAGGTTGCATTGGATGTAGATTACGAAAATGGTATGGGTGTATCCATTGGACGTTTAAGAGAAGATACTGTATACGATTATAAGTTTGTTGGATTATCTCATAATACCGTTCGTGGTGCAGCAGGCGGTGCTGTATTATGTGCAGAATTATTAAAGGCTCAGGGATATATCACAGCAAAGGAAGACTAATCCTTTATGGAATGCGAAAGTTGCATCCCAGTGTAACATCCGTGGCAACAATTCATAGTAGAAATGAGTGAAATTATTTACCTTTCTCTCATATTATGATGAATAAAATTAAGAAAGAACCTGGAAGGAAAAACAGAAAAAGGTAAGATTTTCTGGCTTTTACCGGAAAGGTTCTTTTTTTATTCAAAGCAGGAATAGGTAATTGCGAAACGATCAAAAACATATGTTGAGTGATGAAAAAGAAACAAATACATAAACAGATGCTTGTTCAACCGTCGGTACTTAATGAGCGACTTGTCGCGAATTTAGTACCGCTACGAGCTGAACGCAGCGAAAGCGTGTCTGCGATGTTTTGTTTCTCTTTCATCACTTTCATATAGAATATTATAGGTTTCGCAAACGCCTAAAAGCAGGAAAACGAGAAGGAGAGAAACATTGAAAGAAATGAAGGATAAAAAGAAAACCTCTAATATGCCGGAAAAGAAAAAAGAACATCCAATTGCCGTGGCTGTTGCTTGTATTGGAATGGCGATATTGTTTATCGTGAGTGATATATATTTTGGTTCGGAAAATTCAATTTGGGAAATTATACTTTCGGGCGTTATGTCGATTGTTTTTATTTTTTTTGGGGTAGTATTGATTTATGGGGAGATGTTTAAGAAAAAAACTGAGACAGAGATATATACGTTAGATCATATATTAGAACACAGAATACGGAAATTTTATCGGAAAGATCAGAGGAGATTAAAAAGGAAAAATGATGATATGTTTCATATACTGCATAGATATTCGGTACATAAGTTTGTTCCGATTTCATTTCTTTTTCTTCTTCTGATGTTGTTGCTAGGAATCGCTTGTTTTTTGAAGTATGATTATGGACCGGAAAGTCGTATGCTTTTGTATGGCATTGGAGTAATTTTGGGGATTTATTTTGTAACCCATATTGTTTATTTGCTCTTAGGTGGTTACGTAAAGCAATTTAAGAATTATATAATTCAAAGTGAATATGATGTGGCAGATTTGAATCAGGATTTTAAAAGTGGTGTAACATTTTCTGTTTCATCAGGTGTGTTAAACGTAGGATGGAAATATACCCTTTATTATAATTATGGAGATAAAAAGCAAAGTTTTATTCTTATGAATGCTAAGATAAAAGGTGTTGAAAAAAGATTGCGAAATAAGGAGACTCCCATAGGGGATAAAGAATCTTACAATACTATTCATACATACATTCGAATTTGTACGGAACATGAATGGTTTGAAATTCAGACCGGAAATATTGCAGGAGATATGATATTAGAAGAGTTTCAGCTGCGTGGGATTGAAATAAATAAAATAAATGAAATAAATGAAAGAACAGGGGAGAGTATGAGGAAATAGTTGAGTTCTTAATAATGAATATGTTGATGATATATTATTATTAGTATGAACAGAAAACAGTAATGATTTTAATATAAGAATAGTATGATAATTGCGTTGTTTTTTTGTCTGATTTGGTGTAAAATATACATAACTAGTTCGTATGAAGAGAGGAGATAACATTATGGGCAAGATGACAGACTATATTAATTGGAGCGAGGTAGAAGCCTTAGTCGAAACAAAACACGACAATCCTCATCATATTTTGGGACCACACGAGGTAAAAGAAGGAATTTTGTATAATGTGTATTTTCCGGATGCAGTTGGTATGGAGATCGTGGATGATATTAATGGACGGGTATTCGGACTATGCACAACGAAGGTAAAGGGATTCTTTAGCGGAGTGATCAAAGAAAAGAAATGGGCGGCATACCGTTTAAGAGCCTTTTTTGAAGACCAGACCACGTATGAATACTTAGATCCATATGCTTTTGAACCGATTATGGATTCCATGGATGTAAACCGTTTTAATGCAGGAATCCACTACGAGGTCTATGAATGTCTAGGAGCACATCATAGAATCATTGGACAGACAGAAGGGGTTGTATTTGCAGTCTGGGCACCCAATGCACAAAGAGTTAGTGTAGTAGGAGATTTTAATCATTGGGATGGCAGAAGACATCCTATGAGAAGACTGGATTATTCCGGTATCTATGAACTATTTGTTCCGGGAGTTAAAATTGGGGATATCTATAAATTTGAGATAAAAACCAGAGAAGGTAATATTTTAATTAAGGCGGATCCTTATGCAAACCAGGCAGAATTAAGACCGAATACAGCTTCTAGAGTTGCTAATTTATATTATAACTGGGACGATCAGGAATGGATGCAAAAGAGAAGTAAAGTGCAGGCAAAGGACAAGCCGATGTTTATTTATGAAATGCACTTAGGTTCCTGGAAAAGACCAAAGGATGGAAGAGAATTTTATAATTACAGGGAAATTGCTCCTTTGTTGGTAGAATACATTCAGGAAATGGGATATACCCATGTAGAGTTTATGCCGGTGATGGAACATCCATTTGACCCTTCCTGGGGATATCAGGTAACCGGATATTACGCACCGACTTCCCGTTATGGAGAACCAAAGGACTTTATGTATCTCATTGAATATCTTCATAAAAATGAGATTGGCGTGATTTTAGACTGGGTACCGGCACATTTTCCAAAGGATTCCCACGCATTAGGAAGATTTGACGGAACAGCCCTTTATGAACATCAGGACCCAAGACAGGGCGAACATCCACATTGGGGAACATACATTTTTAATTATGGAAGAAATGAAGTAAAGAACTTTTTGATTGCCAATGCATTATTCTGGGCAGAGAAATACCATGTTGACGGAATCCGTATCGACGCGGTTGCTTCTATGTTGTATCTGGATTATGGAAGAGAAGAAGGACAATGGATTCCAAATATGTACGGAGACCATGATAATTTGGAAGCCATTGAATTTTTAAAACATTTAAATTCTGTAATGCATGAAAAATACGAAGATGTCATGATGATTGCGGAAGAATCTACCGCATGGCCGATGCTTACTCACGATTTGGACAAGGGAGGCATTGGATTTAACTATAAATGGAATATGGGATGGATGAACGATTTCATTAACTACATGAGAAGGGACCCATTGTTCCGTAAATATCATCATGGAGAATTGACCTTTAGTATGGTATATGCTTATAGTGAAGATTTTGTACTGGTACTTTCCCATGATGAAGTGGTACATGGAAAAGGCTCTATGGTAAATAAAATGCCAGGTGGCTACTATGAGAAATTTGCGAATTTAAGAGCTTTTTATGGATTTATGATGACGCACCCTGGAAAGAAGCTGTTATTCATGGGACAGGATATTGCACAGTTTGATGAATGGAATGAAAGTACCAGCATTGAGTGGAATCTATTAGAATTTGATGCCCATGTTCAAATGAAAAAATATGTTCAGGCGTTAAATGCTTTATATCATCAGGAACCGGCACTTTACGAACTGGATCATTCTCCGGAAGGATTCCAATGGATTAACTGTATTTCCGCCAATGAAAGTATGGTTATCTTCCAAAGAATGGGTAACGATGAAAAAGATACCTTAGTGGTGGTATGTAACTTTACACCGGTAGGCTATGAAAATCATAAAATCGGAGTACCTTACCGTGGAAAATACAAAGAAATCTTTAACAGCGATGCCATGGAATTTGGTGGCTCTGATTGTCTGAATACGACATTGAAACAGACGAAGAAAGAAGAGTGTGATGGACGGGAAAATTCCATCCGGATTAATGTTGCTCCATTCGGTGTACAGGTATTCAAGATGGTTCCGCCAGCAGCGAAGAAAACCAAAAAAGAAGAATCAAAATAAATAACGAAAGATTTGTAGATTAAGGCGGTGCAGATAATGAGCGAGAAAGAGATTTCGTCTGCAGTCATCAAGCGGTTGCCCAGATATTACCGGTATCTGGGAGAACTGCTTCGAAATAATGTAGACCGAATTTCCTCACAGGAACTAAGCAGAAAAATGAATGTGACAGCGTCTCAGATACGACAGGATTTAAATAATTTTGGAGGATTTGGACAGCAGGGATATGGGTATAATGTAGAATATCTACATACCGAAATTGCAAAAATTCTTGGATTAGATAAGGAAAATAAGTTAATTATTGTAGGCGCAGGTAATTTAGGACAGGCACTTGCAAACTATGACTTTTCCAAAAAAGGGTTTCGTATTATTGGAATTTTTGATATTAATGAGGAAGTAATTGGAAAAGAAATCGGTGGATTGGTAGTGCAGCACATAGATAAAATGCCGGAAGTGGTAGAAGAAAATGGCGTAAACATGGCGGCATTGACGGTTCCTAAGGCAGCTGCGAAGGGAATTGCTAAAACTTTGGTGAATTGCGGAATACGGGCGTTTTGGAATTTTGCTTCCATCGACTTGCAGCTTTCAAAAGAAGAAGTAGTGGTAGAAAATGTACATCTGGCTGAGAGTTTGATGCGATTGTCTTATAATGTGAACAAACAAAGGAATAAGGAGTGATGAAATGGCAAAGAAGAAAACATTTTCTTATGAGGAAATAAGAGCGTTGTTTGCCAATACCAGTGTTCCTTTGGTAACAGTAGATAAGCGGTGGCATGAACTTTTTCCGGAAAAATATAAGTCATCAAAAATCAAATCCTTAGAAGCGGATGTGAAATCCCTTGTAAAGAAACAAGGGAAATTAGTAAATGAGAATAAAGACTTAAAACGTGCAAAAAAGAAGCTCATGAGCGATATTGTGAAGAATATGGAAGATGCAGAAAATCCTGTGATAAAAAAGGGAAAGAAGCTCATGGAGGAGTTGAATGAGAAGATTCTCATAAATGAAGATGAACTTGCGAAGATACCTTATGAATTACGGGAGGCCAATGAGAAACTGATGGCATACTCCATGTTAGAGTGTTATGAAAGAATGCTAGAGAACCGTGAGAAAATTGATAATATTAAAACCTGGCTAGATGAAGTGAAAGAGCAGGTAAAAGAAAAAAAGGTAAAACAGCTTATGCTGGAAGAAGACACACAAAAGATTTATTCCTATCTGCATGATTTAGTAGGACCGGAAGCTATGAATCGTTTTGATAAGGATAAAAAAATCGAATCATAAAAAATACCAAACCATAAAAGAAAAATATAACGTAACCATGCCAATAGCGGTTTACAATATGCAGTGAATCATTGAGGCAAGGTTATGATGATGGAGGTTAAGGATGATTGTAGGGGTTGGAACAGATATGATAGAAATCCAACGGGTAAGCAGTGCATATTCAAATCCAGCGTTTCGAAAGAAATATTTTACCATTTTAGAGCAGGAATGCATCGGGGAGTCTTCCTCAAAGGCAGCAGGGAATTTTGCAGTGAAAGAAGCAGTGGCGAAGGTATTTGGCACCGGATTTTTAGGATTTTCTCCCATCGATATTGAAGTTTTAAGGGACGAAAAAGGAAAACCCTATGTAAATTTGTATCATGGTGCGAAAGAGATAGCTGAGAATCTGGACGTGGCGAAGATTGAGGTATCTATTAGTAATACCAAAGAATTTGCCATTGCTTATGCTATAGGAGAAAGTTTAAAATGAAATGTATTGTAGATAGAGAACAAATGGCTCAGATTGATGAATATACTATGAAAGCAGTGGGGATTCCATCCATGGTGTTGATGGAGCGCGCTGCTTTCTCTGTTTTTGAACAAATAAAAACAAGATTAAAAAAAGATTCAAAGGTTTTGATTGTGGTGGAAGGCGGCAATAATGGAGCGGATGGATTGGCTCTTGCCCGTATGTTGTTTTTAGAAAAAATCCAGGCAGATATTTATTATATTCATGCCCTAAAAAAAGAAAGTAATGAATTTATGTTGCAAAGCCGTATTTTAAAGAATATGGGAATTGAAATCAAGGAAGAAATGGATGAAAAAAAATCCTATGACATGATTGTAGATGGTATTTTTGGAAACGGCCTGTCGAAACCTGTAAGAGGAATTCATGAATCTGTACTTGGAAAGCTTAATGAAATGCCTGGGGATAAAATTGCGATTGATATGCCTACCGGGGTAGATGCTTCTACAGGAAAAATTCTTGGAACATGTTTTCGGGCGGATTTGACCATTACCTTTGGGTATTATAAAATTGGTCAGTTGCTTTATCCCGGAAGGTTACATTGTGGTGAAGTGGTGGTAACCCGGATTGGTTTTGCCCCTCAGGCAGTTTCTTTTTTGGAGAAGAAAGTGTATATGTATGAAACTTCTGATTTGCAATACCTTCCAAAACGCAAAGCGGATGGTAATAAAGGAAGTTTCGGAAAGGTGGCTGTCATTGCCGGAAGTAAGGAGATAGGGGGAGCTGCGTATTTTTCCGCCCATAGTGCCTATGTTACCGGCGCGGGACTGGTAAAAGTCTTTACTCATGAAAATAACCGGATTATGCTGCAAAGTAATATTCCGGAGGCATTACTGGAAACTTATACAGAGGATACGATAAAAAATAATTCCAAAGAACTGGAAAATAAAATAAGTAGTATATACGATTGGGCTGATGCTGTGGTGTTAGGACCTGGGCTTGGAAAAAATGAAATTTCCTACGAAATCGTGAATGCGTGTATGAATCATATCACGAAGCCTACGGTGATTGATGCGGATGCCATTAATATTTTAAGTGAATTTCCAATGTGGATTCCTTCGGGGAAACCTATGATTTTTACTCCACATTTAATGGAACTTTCAAGAATATCAAAGCTCACCCTGGAACAGATAAAAGAGGACCTGGTTTTGGTGGCGGGACAAATGGCGAAAAAATATTCCTGTGTATTTATTTGTAAAGATGCGTCCACTGTGGTGGCAGATTATGATCATCAGACATATATTAATATATCAGGAAATCATGGAATGGCAACAGGAGGTTCCGGGGATGTATTAACCGGAATCATAGGAGGATTGTTAGCTCAGGGGATGGACGTAAAAAGAGCTTCAGGTTTGGGCGTTTACCTTCATGGGTTAGCAGGAGATGAGGCTGGAAAAAATGTAGGTTTCTATGGACTAATTGCAAGAGATTTGATACAATACATTCCGAAGGTAATGAGGCAATATCCTGAGAACGGTTGTGATCAGGCGGTTGACGTTTAAGAAGGTTTTTAAGAATTAGGAGGATTCTTTTAGAGTTAGGAATTTGAATTATCTTAAAATTTTTATTTTGCTCGTATACATCCAAAAATTTTTGGCAATACTGAAGATAAGAAAAGTGAACCAATAATAATAGGATGGAGTGAGATTATGACTGTAAAACGTGGAGATATTTATTATGCTGATTTAAGACCGGTGGTAGGTTCTGAACAAGGAGGGATCCGACCGGTACTGATTATACAAAATGAAACAGGGAATAAACACAGTCCCACTGTGATTTGTGCAGCCATTACCAGTAAGATGAATAAGGCGAAACTGCCAACTCATGTAGAATTGGATTCTTCAAAATATAGTATTATGAAGAATTCTGTGATATTATTAGAACAGGTTAGAACTATAGATAAGAAACGATTAAAAGAAAAGGTTTGCCATCTGGATAATGAAATTATTGAAGAGGTAAATCATGCATTGTTAATCAGTTTAGATTTAGCTACATAAGAAAAGAAAGGGAAAGGAATTTATGGCAAAAGGTGGGCCCAGACAGAGAAAAGGGTTGTTTTCGATTTTTAACAATGAAATAGACGAGGAGCAGGTGGAAGAAGAAATCATTTCTATGGTCAATGAAGGGCATGAACAGGGTTTGATTGAAACAGACGAGATGGAAATGATTTCTAATGTTTTTGAATTTGGTGATAAAGAAGCCAAGGATATTATGGTGATACGAAAAAAGATTGTTGCCATAGAAGCAGACATGGAATTAGAAGCTGCCATTCGTTTTATGCTGGAAGAAAATTATTCCAGGTATCCGGTATATGAGAATGATTTGGATCATGTAATCGGTGTGTTGTATTTTAAGGATGCTATGAGAGCATACATGAATAAAGAAGGAAATGTGGTGCGAAAAATCATCCGGACACCTTTCTTTGTTCATAACACCCAAAGTATTAGTAAACTCTTCAGCCAAATGCAGTCCAAAAAGATACATATGGCTATTGTACTGGATGAATATGGACAAACAGATGGAATTGTCGCCATGGAAGATATCTTGGAAGTAGTGGTCGGTAACATTCTGGATGAGTATGATGAAGAAGAAAAAAATATTTTTTATCAGGAAAAAGAAGATGCCTATCTGATGAAAGGTATGACCAGGCTGGAGGAAATCGAGGATTTACTACATATTTCTTTTCCGGAAGTAGATGTAGATACCCTGAATGGATTTTTAATCCATGAAATGGGAAGACTCCCTAAGGCAAAAGAACAGGTGGAAGTAAAGTATGGTGGATACCGTTTCATCACTGAGGATGTACAGGATAACATGATTACTCAGGCTAAGGTCGTAAAAGAAGAAAGGAAGGAAGAAGACTAAAAAAATTGTGAAACTACCAAAACTTATATTAAGTGATTCAAAAGAAGCTGAATCACTTTCACATAAAATATTATCGTTTCGCAATCACTTAAAGAATACAATAACAGTAAAAGGATACAATCTTGATTATTTTATTTAATTATGATAGAATGGATTGATATTAGATGTCTATGGGAAACACTTTTTTCCCATGTGATGCACGAAATTGATAGTAATAGATAAAAGGAGCGTTTAAAGCAATGTCAGGACATTCAAAATTTGGAAATATTAAACACAAAAAAGAAAAAAATGATGCTGCTAAGGGAAAGATTTTCACCATTATAGGTCGTGAAATCGCAGTTGCAGTAAAAGAAGGCGGACCGGATCCGGCGAATAACAGTAAGTTACGCGATGTCATTGCAAAGGCAAAATCCAATAATATGCCAAACGATACCATTGAACGTGGAATTAAGAAGGCTGCAGGAGATGCCAATGCTGTAAATTATGTAACCATTACATATGAAGGTTATGGACCGAATGGTACTGCTATCATCGTAGATGCTTTAACAGATAATAAAAACCGTACCGCAGCCAATGTAAAGAACGCATTTACCAAGGGAGGCGGAAATGTAGGAACTCCAGGCTGTGTATCCTTTATGTTTGACAAAAAAGGTCAGATTATCATTGATAAAGAAGAATTTGAGAAAGATGCAGATGAATTAATGATGATTGCATTGGATGCCGGAGCAGAAGATTTTAGCGAAGAAGAAGATAGTTTCGAAATCTTAACAGCACCAGATGATTTTAGTGCAGTCAGAGAGGCGTTAGAAGCTGCAAAAGTTCCTATGGCATCTGCAGAAGTTACCATGATTCCACAAAACTGGGTAGAACTTACTTCAGAAGACGATATTAAGAAGATGAATCGTATCCTTGACTTATTAGATGAGGATGATGATGTACAAAACGTATACCATAACTGGGACGAATAAAGGCAAAAAGGCCAGCCTGAGTTTTTTACTTTGGATGGCTTTTTCTATTGAAAACGGGAGGAATTTCTATGAAAGCATGGGAAAAGAACATACGTAAGGTAGTTCCCTATGTACCAGGGGAACAGCCACAAATGGAAAAAATGATAAAGTTAAATACGAATGAGAATCCATATCCGCCTTCCCCAAAAGTTATGAAAATGCGGGAGCAAATCGAGAATCTTCGTCTTTATCCGGATCCTACGGCATCGAAATTAGTAAATGCCATTGCTACTTATCATGGTTTAAAGCCGGAACAGGTTTTTGTGGGAGTTGGTTCAGATGATGTGCTGGCCATGTCGTTTTTAACCTTCTTTAATAGCGAAAAACCGATACTGTTTCCGGATATTACCTATTCTTTTTATGATGTATGGGCAGAACTTTATAAGATTCCATATAAACAACCGAAACTGGATGAGGATTTTTGTATCCGAAAAGAAGATTATATGGTAGAAAATGGTGGAATTATTTTTCCTAATCCAAATGCTCCTACCGGAGTCTGCGAGGATCTGGAATTTATTGAAAGTATTCTAAAAGAAAATCAGGATGTAATTGTGATAATAGATGAGGCATATATTGATTTTGGTGGAGTTTCTGCATTGGAACTGTTACCAAAATACGAAAACCTGCTGGTGGTTCGTACCTTTTCGAAATCCCGATCCATGGCGGGTATGAGGATTGGTTATGCCATGGGAAGTGAGGAATTGATACATGCACTGAATGTGGTAAAGCATTCCTATAATTCCTATACCATGAATCAGCCCTCCATCTGCATGGGGGTGGCATCCATAGAAGATGAGGAATACTTTAAAGAAAAGGTAGGAAAAATCATTGCTACCAGGGAACAGTTTAAAAAGGATTTAAAAGAATTGGGCTTTTCCTTCCCGGATTCTAAATCAAATTTTGTTTTTGCAACACATAAAACAAAAAAAGCGAAAGATATCTTTGAAGCTGCCAAGAAAGAAGGAATTTTTCTCCGGTATTTTAATCGACCAAGGATTGATAATTATTTGAGAATCAGCATTGGTACGGAGGAAGAAATGAAGGAATTGGTGGAATTTTTGAAGAAGGATCTGAATAAATAAGGAGTAAAAAGTTGAATCGGGATAGATTGATGAATTATTTAGAACAGGCACTAGACTGGTGTGTTCAAAAGGTGGGAAGCGTACTTGTTACACTTGTTTTCGTATACATTGGTTTCCGACTGATAAAAGTAATCCAGAAATTTTTGAAAAAAAGTCTGCAAAAAGCGGGTATTGAGCCTGGGGTGATTACTTTTTTATCCTCTTTTGTAAATATTGCACTAAAAATAGTGATTTTATTATCTGCAGCTGCAGGACTTGGATTTAAGGTTACTTCCGTTCTTACTTTACTTGGTTCTGCCGGTGTTGCCATAGGTCTGGCACTTCAGGGCAGTCTTTCCAATCTGGCAGGAGGAGTTCTGATTCTGGTATTAAAACCATTCCGGGTTGGGGACTATATCATAGAAGACAGTAAAGGGAAAGAAGGAACCGTTACGACCATTGACATCTTTTACACAAAACTGTTGACTCCGGATAACCGTGTTGTGGTAATTCCCAATGGAACATTGTCGAATACCAGTTTAACCAATGTTTCCAAAGAAACCAAGAGAAGACTTGATTTAACCATGTCCGTAGATTATGCACAGGATATAAAAGAAGTGAAACGGGTAATTTATGAGGTATTAGCAGGGAATGAGAAAGTATTGGAAAAAGAGCCTGTTTCCATTTTTTTGCAAAGCTTTGATGCCAGTGCGATTGTAATGGGCATTCGTTTTTGGGTGAAAACAGAGGATTATTGGGATGTAAAATGGGAACTTCAGGAGAAGTTTAAGGAAGCGTTTGATGAAAATGGAATTGCAATTCCATACAATCATGTAGATGTAATGGTGTTAGAAAAAGAAATGAAACCGGAAGAAGAAAAAACACCAATAAATTAAGAAATATAAAAACAGCTCCAATGATGGAAAAATCATTAAGAGTGGATATAAATCAAAAAACAATAAGAGAAATGAGGTACAAAAATATGGCACAATTATGGGGCGGTCGTTTTACCAAAGAATTAGACCAACTTGCATATAATTTTAACGCATCGATTACATTTGATCAGAAACTATATCGTCAGGATATCAGAGGAAGCATTGCCCATGTAACCATGCTGGCAAAACAGGGTGTATTGACGGAAGAAGAAAAAAATGTAATCATTGACGGATTAAATGGAATCTTAAAAGATGTGGAAGAAGGAAAATTACAAATTACAACAGAATATGAAGATATTCACAGTTTCCATGAGGCAGTTTTAATTGAACGTGTTGGAGAAGCAGGAAAGAAACTTCATACAGGAAGAAGTAGAAATGATCAGGTTGCTTTGGACATGAGGCTTTATGTAAGAGACGAAATTGTAGCAATTAAGGAATTAGTGGTGAACCTGCTAAAGGTGCTTCATAAATTAATGAAAGAAAACACCGCTACTTATATGCCGGGATTTACTCATTTACAAAAGGCACAGCCGGTAACATTTGCACACCATCTGGGTGCATACATGGAAATGTTTAAAAGGGATTATTCCCGTTTAGGAGATATTTATGAAAGAATGAATTATTGTCCTCTTGGTTCCGGAGCATTAGCGGGAACTACTTATCCGTTGGACCGAGAGTATACTGCCAGTTTACTGGAATTTAATGGACCTACCTTAAACAGTATGGACTCCGTTTCTGACAGAGATTATGTCATTGAATTATTATCGGCACTTTCTACGATTATGATGCACCTAAGCCGTTTTTCGGAAGAAATCATTATCTGGAATTCCAATGAATATCAGTTTATTGAATTAGATGATGCCTTTAGTACAGGAAGTTCCATTATGCCTCAGAAGAAGAATCCTGATTTTGCAGAATTGATTCGTGGTAAGACAGGAAGAGTCTATGCGGCACTTACTGCAATGCTGACAACCATGAAAGGATTGCCTTTGGCATATAATAAAGATTTGCAGGAAGATAAGGAATTTACCTTTGATGCCATTGATACCGTAAAGGGGTGTCTGACTTTATTTTCAGGAATGTTAAAGACCATGACCATTAAAAAGGATAAGATGGAAGCAAGTGCAAAGAATGGATTTACCAATGCTACGGATGCTGCAGATTATCTGGTAAATCACGGAGTTGCATTTAGAGATGCCCATACCATAGTAGGGCAGTTAGTACTTTATTGCATTGAAAAGAATATTGCCCTTGATGATATGACCTTAGAAGAGTTTAAAGCGATTTCACCAGTATTTGAAGAAGATATTTATGAAGCAATCAGCCTAAAAACCTGTGTTGAATTAAGAAATACCATCGGTGCCCCAGGTCCAAAGGCTATGGAACAGGTCATTGCAATCAATGAAGAATTTTTAAATAATTTATAAAAAGTAAAAAATGTGGAAAAGCTCTTAAAATAAATAGCTTTTCCACAAATGCAGTTTTAGATTTCAGCAATGGAGACAAGGAGACAACAATGAACAAGCAGACAAAAGCGAAAGTGGAATTAGCGCGAAAAATGTTAAGTGTGAAAATTGATGTAAGTGAAGTAATTTTGGTAACAGAACTTCCAGAAGATATGGTACTTAAGATAAAAGAAGAAATTGATGCCGAAAGAAAGAAGAATTTTGAAGGTCTGGATGAATTGGATATTGATTTTGGAAGAGTCATTCAGGATGATTTTGACGACCATGGCTTGGGCTTCGATACCTTAAGTATGGCAGCAGAAATGGAAGAAGAGGAATAAAGTATGACATCGATTTTATCAATTCTTGTGTTTTTGGTAGTGTTTGCCATGGAGTTTAAACTCTTAAAGATGAAACAGCCAAGATGCAGAACGTTTCGTGGCTTTTTTGAAGGCAGATTATATGAGATCATGGTTTGTGGATTGGGTATTTGTCTTGGATTTTCCAGTATCATAAACATTGCCATGGGGGTAGAATCCGGAAAGTCCCAGGCACTTTTGGCCTTTGTTTCCAGCATTTTAGCCCTCGTTTTTTCGATGTTTGAATTTCGTATGGTGGGGGAAGGACTATTCGAAGAAGGAATTGTAATGATGGGGCTTGTCTATGATTGGAAAAACATCGTAGATTATCAGGTAAAACCAGTGTCAAAACGAGAAGGTTTTGCTTCCCTTACTATTTTGGTAAAAAAGAAAAGTGGAAAAAAGGTATATCGAATGCTGTTAATTCCTGATTCTGATTATGAGAAATTTAAAACCAATATGCAAAAAGGCATGGAACGATTGGGAAAGAAACAGGATGAAGAGGAATAGTACAATGTACTCTAAATATAAAAAAAGAACACATCAGGCAGACTGATGTGTTCTTTTTTTATGATTCATGATATAGTTTTTAAGATAGTGCCTTCGAAATCGGATGCTACAATATGTAACAGAGTTTTTACGGCATCTTACTTATCATTTAAGCCTTTCATAGCTCTTACTTTCATGGATAAACCAAATAAATTGATAAATCCTTCTGCATCATGGTGATCATATAATTCACCGGTAGTAAAGCTTGCTAAGGATTCGCTGTACAATGAATATGGAGAAGTAGTTCCGGCTTTGATGATGTTACCTTTATATAACTTGAATTTTACTTCACCGGTAACGTGTTCCTGAGTAGATTCCACGAATGCCTGTAACGCTGCTCTAAGTGGAGTAAACCATTTTCCTTCGTATACTAAATCAGCAAACTTAGTAGCTACTAATTTCTTATATGCTAAAGTATCTCTGTCTAAGATTAATTCTTCTAATTGGGTATGAGCTTCCATAAGAATGGTTCCGCCTGGAGTTTCATATACACCACGGGATTTCATACCAACCACACGGTTCTCAACGATATCGATGATACCAACACCATGTTTTCCGCCTAATACATTT
>JBGVLX010000040.1:0-7753 GCA_045124495.1 Lachnospiraceae bacterium | reverse complement strand
ACAGAAAGTATTGTACCTGACAGATAAAGAATTTGATAACCTTCCTATAAACAGAACAGATTTAGAAAAGGAAATCAATGAAAAGTATGCAGCATATCAGGAGGATAAGACCGTATATCGGAATCCGGAAAAGGCATGTATTACTTTCGTAAATGATGATACCTGGGGTTCTATTGATGAATTTTCAGAGATGTTTATAGAAAAAGACATTCCATTAGTACTTGCTACTCTTCCTGAGTTGTTAATTGAGAATGCATCTTCACAGAAAGAAACACGATTAGACGTTGCAAGAAGAGTAGAAGCAGCTGGAGGAGAAATTATTGCACATAATGGTGGTGTATTAACTCAGGAAGGCTTTTCCGATTATAATACTATGTACTCCTTCTTTGTCCGTACCAAGCAAATGTTTAATTATTATGGATTTGATGTAAATGGTATCATTTTAGCAGGTGGACAGGGACAGGTGACTGGCGCTGCAGAATCGGAACGATGGGCCACTTCTTTCTATAGCTACTCTGATTTGTATGGTGTACCATATGATAAAGTAGGAATTGCTTTGGATTCTGCATATTATCATTATAGGACAGGACTGGGTAATTTTAAGAGTGATTATGATAAAATCATAAGCAAAATTGATGAAGCCATCGAAAAGAAGCAGTGGCTGGTATTTTATTTTCACAGCTATTCTGAAATAGATAAGGATGTCCTTGCGAAGGTTCTTGATTATGTTAATTCAAAGAGCGAACAAGAGTTAGATGTTGTTACTTATAAAGAAATGTATGAAAAGAATGCAGTAAAAGAGTCAGAACTGATTAACGGGAAGACGACATATTATGTTTCTAGTACAGGAACTTCTGACATAGGAACCAGTGCTGATGCTCCGATGTCTTATGAAACGGCAAAAAACAAAACTTACTTAAGTGGAGATACGATTTTATTCAAGAAAGGTGATACTTTCTATGGGACCTTTGAACCTAAAATTGTCCAGATAGACGATAAAATAACAAAGGTTTCTTCTTATGGAACAGGAGAAATGCCAACCATATCCGGTTACAAGATTGTAAGTTCCGCATCGGCATGGCAGGTAAGCAATAATGGAATCTATAAGATAAATTTAACGGATACCGGTTGTTTTTCAGGACTTCAGACTACAGATGGAAATAGTACCAATATCGGATTTTTAGAAGATGCCAATGGACAAAAGTACTTTAATAAGGTTGGTACATTGGAGGAAGTAGTAAACGAATATGATTTTTATTGCGATGGTACTTATCTGTACATAAAATCAGGGAAAAATCCATATGAGGCTTTGGGAGAACTTAAGCTGGCAACGAAAACCAATTTGTTTATAGTAACTTCCAATATGAAGGTAGAAAAGATAAAACTTTGCGGTACCGGAGCCCACGGATTTTTGAACTCAGAAGTAAGCGTTCAAAATGTTCAAATCTCTAACAATGTCATTGAAAACATTGGAGGCAGTTATTTAAAAGGTACCACAAGATATGGAAACGGTATTGAGTTTTATGGTACGAATGTATCCAATTTAGTAGTACGCGACAACATTATAAGAAATGTGTATGATGTTGGTTTTACCATTCAGGGAAATGCAGGATCCGGAAGAAATGTGGTAGTAAGGAATAATGTATTCGTCCAAAATTCTCATGATTCTGAAATTTGGGAGAGTGGTGCTGCAACTGGTATAGAGAGCTATGAGTTTACGAAAAATTTATCCGTGAATGTAGGACGCGGATGGGGACATGATGCACGTCCGGATAAATATGATGTGACCCATATTCTGTTCTGGGGATATTCCATTGAGAATACAGATATTTACTTCCATCATAATACGGTATATAACCCAAGAAGGTTATACTTTATTGAACAAACCAATAAAACAGATGTGTTCTTTAAGGAAAAGGATTTGATAAAATCCGATTATAATACTTATCTGATGGCAGAAGATTCCCTCATATACAGACATATGTATAAGGTGGCGGAAAAAGATACGTTTATCTCAGAATTTAATAAAGATGTAAATTCTACCTTTACCCTGATTGAAGTAGATGATAGTCTGGTGAATGTGGCTGTAACTTCAGATGATATTAAAGAAATCAGAAAAAGTTTTTCTATAGAAGAAGAGCCGGAAGAGGAAGAAGAAGAGGAAGTAACAACGGAAGAAATGACCACGGAGGAAGCGACAACGGAAGAAACTGAAGAAGTCACTACAGAAGAAGTTACTACAGAGGAAGTTACTACAGAGGAAGTCACCACTGAAGAACTCACAACACAGACGAATACCACAGCGAGTCAGGAAAGTGAGGAATTTAAGCCTGTTGTAAATCCGGACAAGAAAGAGGAAAGCAATAGTCTAACAACTTCAAATAAGACAAATAATAACAACACAACCACTACGAAGAAGTGGGAAACCCTGACGTATGATGATATTACACCAAATAAAAATACCAATGAAACAAATGAAGTGGTAGATGAGACGGTACAGGAGAATATTACTGCAAGTAACACCGACCAAGATGCGATAAATGAACTTAGGAACGATATTCTGGCAGAAGTAGATAAGGCCCAAAATACATCGGAACAAATCAGTCAAGAGGAAGAAGAAACGGAACCGGTACAAAATCATGGGGCTAAGGAAGAAGTAACCAAAGAACAAACGAAAGAAAAAACTTCTTTCTGGAATATCAAATTACCATTTTTAAACATTAAAGTGAAAACTGCAGCAGCAGTGGCAGGAGTAGCTTTGTCAGGCGGAATTGCCGGAATTTGGTTTATCAAACGCAGAAAGAAAGTATGGTAGGTGTCAGATATCTTTTATGGCGCTGGACCGTGCAATCCGTTGCGGCAATTCCAACAGTGCTGCGGTCTATGATGACCGTGGCATTTTGTTTATATGATTTCAGAATAATTTCCCTTAAAAATGATAACAAATTAAGGGAACGGTCACATTAATAAGGTTAATCTTGTAAAATTCCTTTAAATACTGTGATATCTGTTTTGGAAGGTCCTACAAAAGGATATCCATTAAAAAATGATAAGACCACATATTATGTATGTCAGGGACGTACCTGCCAGCCGCCGGTAAATGAACTGGAAACTATAATATAACTGAGATGATTCAAGAAAACGTAGCACTTGGCCACCATGGTAGAGGTTTACAAGAAACGTCGTGGATAATTGAAGTATAATATCTTAAAGCGAATCTTAAATGAAAAAATCAGCTGAAAAATGCTGATTTTTTTGTTATACTCTTTCTATATGAAAAGAAAGGTTGTTACTATTCACGTGCCCCAATGCCATTAAGTAAATGACATTGGGTTACTCAGGCGGATTATGTTAGGGAATAAAATGGAAATAAAACATAAGAGAAAATATATAAGGCAGAGTATATAAGAGAAAGATGGAGTGAGGTTAAAGTGAAAGAAAAAATATTAATTGTAGATGATGAAGCTGCCATCGCGGACCTTGTGGAGGTCTATTTAAAAAATGACGGATATGAGGTGCTAAAGTATTATAATGCTACAGAAGCCTTGGATTGTGTGGAGAGGGAAAGTGACCTTGGAATAGCGATTCTGGATGTGATGCTTCCGGATATGGACGGATTTACCCTATGTAAGAAGATTCGGGAGAAACATTTGTTTCCTATTATCATGTTGACTGCCAAGGTGGAGGATATGGATAAAATCACGGGGCTTACGTTAGGGGCGGATGACTATATTACCAAGCCTTTTAACCCTTTAGAACTGGTAGCCCGTGTAAAAACCCAGCTACGTCGTTATACCCAGTATAATACGTCAGAGCCGGCAAATGTAGTAAAAGAGATGGAAGAAATTGATATCCGGGGACTTTACATATCAAAAAGCAGTCATAAATGTTGTATGAATGGGAAGGAACTTAGTCTTACACCGATAGAATTTAACATTCTCTGGTATTTATGCATGCATAAGGGAAATGTGGTTTCTTCTGAGGAATTGTTTGAAGCAGTCTGGGGAGAAAAATATCTGGATCATAATAATACAGTGATGGCTCACATTGCGAGATTAAGAGAGAAAATGAAAGAGCCTGCAAGAAAACCAAAGTACATAAAAACGGTGTGGGGGGTTGGCTATACCATTGAGTAAGAAGAAAAAGGAAAGAAAATTTGCACAGATTAGTCAGAAAATCTTATTCCAATATTTTGCATCCTTGTTTGGATTGATTGGAATTGGGCTTGGTGGATTTTATATCGCAAAATTTATTTGCAGTCGTAAGGTATGGTACAATTATGACCCTTTGTATGCTACCTTAAAAGAACTTGAATTTTATTTTCCAAAGGCATTTACGATTCTGGTCTTTGTCTGGATTTTAATATTGACACTCTGTGCATTAAAGAAGGCATTTGGATATATGGATGAAACGGTAGAGGCAGCGAAGAATCTTTCACATCCGGAAGTGCCCATTACGCTTTCGGAGGAAATGATAGATATACAAAATGAACTGAATCTGGCAAGAGAACGGTCACTACGGAATATTGCAGTTGCAAAAGAGGCAGAGCAGAGAAAAAATGATTTGATTGTTTATCTGGCACATGATTTGAAAACACCCCTTACCAGTGTCATCGGATATTTGACTTTGCTTCAAGATGAACCACAGTTGTCACCAGAGTTGCGGGAAAGATACACGGGAATTGCATTGGAAAAGGCAGAAAGATTAGAAGGGTTAATCAATGAATTTTTTGATATTACCCGTTTTAATTTGACTACATTGACATTGGAAGCCGAGAGAACCAATCTTAGCCGGATGTTAGAACAGATTACCTATGAATTTAATCCTATTCTGGGGGAAAAAGAATTAACATGGAATATGAATATTACTCCGGAAGTAGAGATTTTATGCGACAGGGACAAGATGGAAAGGGTATTTGATAATCTGATTCGAAATGCAGTAAATTACAGCTATTCCGGAACGGAAATCTCACTTTCTATGCAGTCCTTGGGAGAGGAGGTAGAGATAGTAGTGAAAAATCATGGAAAAACCATTCCCCCTGATAAATTAAATAGAATTTTTGAGCAGTTTTTCCGTTTGGATTCTTCCCGTTCTTCTTCTACCGGTGGTTCAGGATTAGGACTGGCTATTTCTAAGGAAATTGTGGAATTACACGGTGGAAGGATTCAGGCAAAAAGTGAAAATGAAAGTATTATTTTTCAGCTATTTCTTCCCAAGGATTGTTATAAAATCGTAAGAATTTCCGAATAAAATCATATGATTTTTGAAAGGAATCATATAAACAAAAAATATTCCTGTCTGATATAATGAAACCATCAAACAGGGATTTTTTAGTTGGAAAATTTTCGTGAATTTACAATAATGAAGTGCTAGAGATACAAAAGATAGGGGGATATGTTCCATGAGGGATGAAATAGAATTATTTCCAATAAAATCAAAAGGTAAGGGGAATGACAGAGTAAATTTAAAAGTAGAACACCAAGAAAAGATAAGGGGAGAAGTGAAAGGAAATGATAGAAAAACAAATACTTCTCGGGGAAATATTTCTTACAAATCTGATGGGAATCGGAAAAAACGGAACCGAAAGCGTTTGCGAAGAAAGAGGAGAATAAAAATCCTTTGGAGTTTCATTGGTTTCGTGATTTTAGGGTGTTTTATTCATAACTGGGCGAAAGAAAATGGCAGTTTCCCCGGGATAGGGAAAAATGGATTCGGCGGTTTCGGAACAGATGAGAAAAAGTATAATACAAGCCGTATTATAGGAAGTGCTTCGGAACAGGATTTGATCACGCCAAAAAAATATTCAAGTTCTGAAATAGAGGATATATTAGGGGAATTAGCCAAGTCTTCGAAGGATTATAAAGAAATCTATGATAATATGGATTCTTACCCGGAGGAATTATTAAACGCACTTTGCAGTAATCCAGAGATGCTTAATTTTACTTTGGGTTATTTAGAAAAAGAACATGCTGCCAATGGTGGATTTACCTCAAAAGAATTAGAAGAGAAGTTTCCATTATTTTTACAGTGGGACGAACGGTGGGGATATGTCTCTTATGGAGAAAGCTGTGTTGGACTTTGTGGCTGTGCTCCAACTTGCCTGTCCATGGTAGTCGTAACCCTGACCAATAACAAAGAAGCAACACCTGACAGGCTGGCAGTATATGCACAGGAGGCAGGGTATTACGTTAAAAATACAGGAACAGCATGGAGTTTTATGACAGAGGGAGTAACCTGCTTTGGAGTAGAAGGAAGAGAATTATCCTTAAGTAAGAACACTATATTTCAGGAACTGGAACAAGGCCATCCTATCATCTGTAGTATGGCACCAGGAGATTTCACATCTCAAGGTCATTTTATTGTATTAGTGAAATTACAGGATGGAAAGATTATGGTAAATGACCCGAATAGTATAGAACGAAGCAGTGTACTTTGGGATTATGAAGTAATAGGACCACAAATTAAGAATCTGTGGGTATTTAGCCAGGCATAAACCTGGCTAAAATATTAGTTTAATTTTTTTTCCGGATGATTTACATAATATTGGTCCGCAATTTTTTTTGCCTCGGATAATCCGATACCGGTAGCGTTCATAATTTCTTTTATGCCCTGAATTTTTCTGCCGGAAGCCAGCAGATTAAGAATCGTTTCCATATCTTTTTGTGTAATTTTGTTCATAACTGGTGTAAAGATAGAACGGTCCAGATTCGTATTATTTGTTACAACAGAAGGAATGGTTGCATTTTGTTTTGAAGCCTTACCCGGAGGTGTAACCGTGATTTCGTAAGGCGGCAAATAGCCTTCCTTGAGCTCTAGTGCATTATCAAATGGGATGTTAAAATACCTTAAAACCTTCAAAATTACAGGTGCTTTTAATTTATTTCCTATGTATAGGTCTACAGACTGACCACTTTTTAACTGGCACACAATTATGTTATTCGAAATAGGCTGATGATAACGGCGGCCGGATTGAAAACTTCCTTTTCTGACTTCAAATCGCAGTGAATGCATTTCTTTGATAGGTATGGCGATGGGAGCGAAAAATAGTTCTTTGCACCATGCCAGAAAGAAATCCTCAGTGATAATCCATTGAGGAGAATAATACAGCATCCGGTTTTTTAAACTTTCTTCTAAGTCATCTAGTATCCGGGAGTGTTCTAGTCGTCCACCATAAAAATCATAATGTTTCAGCATACTCTTAACATAATTTCGAAGACGGTAATATAGCATAAAAATGATTCTTATTACTAGAAAAAAGACTAGTATTTCTAAACCGGAAATGATATTTTTCTCTATTTCAGGTGTTCCTGGCAATAAAAATGCTAATATATAGGAAATTACAACGCATATCGTCAAGATATCCCATATCAGCAATCCTGTCTTCCGAGACATATAGATGAGAATATTTTTTACAGTTCGTTTCGAAGGGGAAGGCCACTTCTTAGGATTGATTTCTTTTGTAAACTTCTGTCCCCCTTTTTTTAGGTGGCTAAGGAGAATATCGATTCCCTTCCATAACAGCATGGAAAATAGGAGGGTGGAAAGAAGGAGAATTCCTAATTCCACTTTTTTCATGTCCCTTTCAAATCCACTTAGAGGAATTCCGTAGGCAATCATTAGAAACAAGGAAGAAAGAATTCCTATAAGAAGGCAGGCAATGACAGAGATCCTGGATATGATTTTTGAAATTTGTTCCAGCTTTTTATCAAAATTATCATCGTTGTTTTGGTTTAAATTATTCATAATATATCCC
>JBGVLX010000039.1:0-2352 GCA_045124495.1 Lachnospiraceae bacterium | reverse complement strand
GTACAGCGGATGTAAGCGACGGAGTTCTTTCGGGAATAATCATTTACCGCAAGCACATAATGGCTCACAGCCGTGTCCTCTTCGGACACCGGATAGCGGGTCTGCGGATTGCGCACCAGTCTTCCAATCAAATGTACGGTATTCATAATTTTCCATTCCTTTCGTTTTTTCTCTTATACTCCCGGCTCGTCTTCCTATGTTTCTTTAATTTCCAGACAGATAAGGGCGTGGGGTCCACGACCGTGCGCAGCTGCATAAGAGGGGGCGTCGGCTATGCCGACCGCTGTAAGCGTCACCCCCTCTTATGCTCTTTTTTCTTCCCACCACGAAACTGAGACATTCACATGGCGAGGTCCCGTTCCGTTGCCATATATGGCAACATTTTAGCGGACCGCTTGGGGAGAAAAATGGGTGGTATGGTCTGAACATTTTGTCCAATCCGATACCACCCTATAAAAAAGCCTGCATTTATGGATGGATTTCCCGTGTCGATTTGAACACGTTCCCCATCCATGGTGACGCCGTTTGTACATGCAGGGCATTCCTGTGAAGTCTTGAAAAAACACGGTTACAGTTATTTTTTCCGTAACACGGTTGTAACCAGGTTGTAACAGCGAAATATAACCATATATCAGGATATTTTCACATCCTGTTACAAAGTTACAATTTATATATGAAATAAAAAATTTATCTGTAAATAATAAAAAATATAAGACCTCCTAAAATAAAGTTGTAACTTGTAACATGTAACACATTCCCTTTGCCTGTAAATCCATTCTCCTTTTCCGCCCAGGGAAGGGCGGGGGAGCCTGCGGCAGCAACAGCGGGCATGACGGAACCGGTATTCTTCCATTGCAGTCCTGCCATCCACTTCGTTCCGTAAATCAAAAGTGCGCGTAGCAGAACATCCTTTTGTTCTGCTTGACTGCCCTCAATCACAGGCTGGATGCAATGTCAATGGGACGTTTGCGTCGCTTTTGCCATTGCCATTGACATTACAGACAGCCAGTGATAACACCTGTCTCTTGGAACCCTCACCACTAATTTTTCAAATTTAAAAAACAACATCCTGTATTCCCACAAGATGCTGTCTTTATGATTACTACCTTGGATTCTTTTCTACTGGTAAATTTCCCATGCAATGCTGTATAATCCATTTGTACGGCAACACGACTTCGTTGCCATCGAACAGACATACAAAGTATTTTGGCACATAAGAAGGTTTTGCTTCATTGTTCACGGCTTTTAAAATCGTGAGATGTTCATCGAACTTATAACTCTCAATATTCCTGTCAAGCACAGGAATAATTCCTAACGCTTCTATCATGGACTTTCCATTGCGTAAACGGTCTTTGAACGTATTAACGCTAACATGGTAGGCTTCACACATTTCTTTATTGTTCTTAAATTCATTTCCGTACACATCTTTTGTTTCTTTCACAGGTGTAGTCAGCGCACGTTCTAAATCCCAGTGATATTTATTGATTCGGCTCTCATAGGCTGAAACCGAAATGTTCCAGTGTTCGCACATGGCTTTCATACTTTCAAATTCATTTCCAATATGATCTACACACACTTTTTTCATAATCAGGTTCCTTTCATTCATCTAAAATTTTGTAAATTGTCATTTGCTCTATCGTCATTTACAATGAATTTACTGAGTTTATTATAAATCAATCTTGTATTTATTTCATCTTAAAATCATAGGCGTTTTCAATTTCGGTTCCAAATAGTATCTACAATAAGTAGTGCATAAAACGTTTCTTGTGATAACATCAGTGTAAGGACTTGCTCTTTCAGTGACATTTATATTAAAATAACAATGCAATAATATAGAGAGAAAAATTTGAATTTAAGGAGAAGATTTAACATGAGATGTAAGCATTGTGAAAGTGAAAATATAGTATTTAAAGTGCCTGTAGTCGACCCGTTTTGGGCTACACCAGTGGGACCAAAATATAGAAAAGGAAAAGGTAAAATGGTTCAAACAGCAACAACCTACATAGACTTTTGTAATGATTGTGGAACTGTTTTAAGAACATATGTTGACATACCAGATGGTGCAAAGTGGATTCATGGAAAAAATGAATTTGCTAATGAATAGATACAATCAAATTCCAATTTGTAGAACAGTTAGAAAAACTTGAATTTTACGGTCAGTAAGGAATGAGTAAAGTTATATGATTGTATTATAAGCGATTTGTTAAATTTTTGTAACCACTTGTATTTGCCTGCGATTTATGGTATAATGTTTTGAAATTTAGAAAGAGGTGGAAAGATGATTAACTTTTCTTGCAAATAAAATCAAAATATGCGGTAGTGCTATACTTTGGCATTATTGTGTCTATTGCA
>JBGVLX010000038.1:0-17826 GCA_045124495.1 Lachnospiraceae bacterium | reverse complement strand
TTCGCTGCGTTCGGCTCGTAGCGGTACTAAATTCGCGACAAGTCGCTCATTAAGTACCGACGGCCGAACAAGCGCCTGCTTATGTATTTGTTTCTTTTGAATCACTTAATATAAGTTTTGGTAGTTTCGCAATTGCCTATTGTTATAAAAAAAGGGTAACTTTGTTCGCTCATAAATATATTCTCCTTCTTATAGCTATATGTTTTCTAAAAAAACTCCGCTATTACTGCGCCAATAACCGAGAGAAATCGTAATCCTTTAATTATAAATGCCCGAAAAAAGTATCGCTTCACACAACTTACGTAATGCCTCGATTTGGTATAACAGAATTCCAAAGATATCCTTCATATTTTTCTGATACTTTCCAATTCCAAGTTCCTTAAACTTGTCATTCAAGAATGCAATGTAGTCTGCTCGATGATTGTTGGCAGTGTAATATGCAAAATGAAGCAAAAACCAAAATTCAATGCACTCATTACTCCATGCAGTATGATATTGCAATTCTGGATTTTTTTATTCAGCTTCACCTTCGCACCTTTGGTTCCTATTTCACATTTTTCAGCTTTTTCACTCACAGAAAAAGCAAGGCATCTCTACCTTGCTCTTCTCCTTCTTATATTCACCAGCTCTTCCACCACTTCTTTATTCTCCGGCATTACTATGTACACACTTTCCTCTGCACACCTCGCACTTCTCATTATCATCAAAATGTCCAATATCCATCATAGGCATAACCTGTTTTACCAATCAACAAATGTTCTGACTTAATAAAACCCACCTTCTGGATTGCTTTTATTCTTTCTACAGCATATATTGGTGCCTTCGTAAGAACACCTTTACAGCCTAACATTTCCTCAATCTTCGGTGTAACAAGAGAAAATACATCACATAATGCACTCTCTTGTTCATAATCACTTCTTACATCTACCCTTAAAATCCCCATATTGTTGAACTCATCTTCTGAAACTCTCACACATAATTCTACCGTTCCAATTACACTTGATACATCCTTATCTACAATAGAAAGTCTGACAAACCAACCATTTTCATATGCCATCTGCCAAAAACCAATAGCCTCAGCCATTCTTTCCTTAGTTGCATAATAAAAATTATCACCATCACAATTATCACTATTAAAAAACGGTAATGCATTTTTATCGCTATAAACCTTTAATAAATCATCACAATCATCATCTTGAAATAATCTGATTATTAACTTGTCACTTTCCAATATCGGACATTTGTCATAAATATTCATAAGACACCTCCAAAATCAAATTGTATTTACTGCATAGGATATAAACTCTTGATAAACCCTATCAATTTTCATATTTATTAACTCTTCAAAATCATACTTCTCATTCAACTTCTGAACAAACTTTGTACCGAGATAATATCCAACATCACCTTTACCACTATAACTTACCCAGTCTCCAAAATACCTTTGATTGCATTTTGTCATTGCCTCTAAATCATTACGAAAATCTGCTAATATTTCGCTGAAATGATTATCGCACCATTCCAACCACCCATTCTTATCTTGGTGATAATAATTAAAATCATTAACCAAAATCTGTTCAAAATACATTGCAATACCTTCTGTGAACAATTGCCAAACAAAGTTCTGCTCACTTATATCGCTTTGCTGATTAAAATCACCATATTGTGTATGATAAGCATGTCCTAATTCATGATAAATAAGTCCACACATAGAAGCCTCATCAAGCCAATTCAATTCTAGTATCTTTTCCACTCCTAATAATATAACATCTCGGTCGTTAATATTAGTCACCCATCCTGCACCATTACAAAGTCCTACATACAAGACAATATCAATATCCACATCATGTCCAAAGCAATCGAGTACCTTTTTATTTAAACCCTCTGTAACTCTACAAAACGAAGAATACAAGAGTTCTAAATCAGGGTGTCTATAAACAGCATTAATAATTGGCAAAATATCTTTTTCATATACATAATCACCACTATCCAAACAATCTTTCATATCATCAATAACTAGCTTGGCTGCATTATCATAAATTGAATTCATATATGTTTTCCATTTATCAAGAATAAACTTTCCATCTTCAAACAAATCATTGATTTGCGCAAATGTATCAATTATTTTAATCATTTAACTTCTCCTAACAAGATTCCTTCAAAGAATTCTCGAAGTCCGTCTTCCACGGCCGTACTTACCTCTTTTACATCCAAATCATAATAATACTTGCATCCTTACATTCTTATTTCTGATTTAAAATACTGTTCCTGAAAATGCACTTGCTTTTCAATTTCTTCTACGGTAAAACTTACATTTTCAGGTGCAACAACCCACTTTTCTTCCACATCGTCATATCTATGTATAATAGCAATGATGACTCCAACAAATTCGTCAACAGGTTCATCCACACCCAACACATATGCATCCTGCCATTCTCCATCCGGCGCCATAATACCTTCTATGTATCCGTAATTTATAGGATAATATATATCCTTATGCTTTGGATGATAACTCCCCATCAATCTGTCAATTTTTACTGTTACCTTTTTTCCAATCATATGTACCTCCAATAAGATTCTATAATTCCTCAAGTATCCTTTTCTGCTCTTTCTTGCTAAATTTTGAAAATACGGTATCGTATGCTAAATCTATCATATTCAATAATTCTTCATCTGGAAAATCGTTCAAAAATATAGTATTCCAATATGGTTGTTGTACAGGTGGACAATGATATCCCCTTACCACCTTTTCCGGATATGCCATTCTATAAAATTGTCCCGCATCCGCAGTACACTTCAATGTAATCTTATAATCATACTCATATGGATAAAGCTGTGCAAATATTTTACCATTCAACTTATAGCAAATTGGAACATCACCAAATGGACAATCTTCATATGCTCCTTGCTTACTCATACAATAGTCTTTAATCTCTTGAACCTGCATTACCTTCACTCCTATTAGCTAATGAATCTTTTGTAGAAGTGATTATCTGATAACATTCTTTTTATAGATTCAAACTTACATTCACATAATCTTTCGCACAATCCCAACACTTCATCATTTATAAAATCATTAACTTCATATCTTTTAATCCCATCCTGAAGGTGGAATAAAAATACTGCACCGTCCTCCGTTATATATTCATTCCAATACTCCAATTCAAGATGTGCAAAAATAAACTCTTCCCATATTACAGCTTTTTCTTCTGGAAAAGATATCATAAAATTTCCACCATCACGATTGATTTCAAACCCCTGATTTTCCAACCTATAAATTGAATCATCTATTCCCATTACATATGAATGATACATAATTCCACTCCTTCACATATTTTTCTACTGTCCATTATACCAAAAACACTCCCGATTTTCTACCGGAAGTGTCCTTGTCTTTCTTCTATTCAATTACCCAAATCACTCTGCCTCTATATCGTTCTATATTGTTACAACCATATGTACAGTTGATTTGCTGATGCCAAACTTTTTTGCAGTCATCTAAATCAAAATCTATCTCTTGCTTTTTAGACGAAAGCATATTATAATTATTCCATAAGAAACGAAGTTTACTACCGTGCAACAGTTTACTGTTCAAACGGGCTGCTCGTTTCTTTTTTTGTTCTTACAAAATCATATAAAAATAACTTTCCGTCTTTATCACATCTTATTAACATCCTTGCCGTATAAATGTTATACTGTATGAATTTTCCATCCGGATCATAAGCAGGAATTCCAAAACGTGTATCATATCTATACCACCCTTGCTTTGCTTTAGACTTATGCTTATTTCCGTAATCTTGAAAAACAGCTTTGTTAGTTGCAACTTTAATTAAGTCGCCAATTGCAGATATCATATTTGCTTTTGCCTTCTCATTTCCACCTTTTAGCTGAATCTTATCTTGAGAATGACAAAATTCATCCGGAAAATCGGCACCTATAAATACTTTTTCCGATGTTTCTAATATTTCGTAACAGTTTCCTATATACTCCTTTAAATACTCTTCTACTTTCTCCCAATCAATTATTCGTCGAGTCTTAAATCTAATATCATTAATCAAAACAATGCTTTTCCCGTTTTCGTCATAAATTACATTGACCCGTTTATTTTCTTTTCTATTAATCATTTTATTCCCTCGCCATATACTCTTTAAATATATTTTATACTATTAGTATCTTTCTTTCAAGCAATATTTATTGTATACTTTCATTAGAATAAATATATAAAGGAGTTCTCACTATGGAAACTGAAAACTATGGAGCTTTAATCAAAAATTTACGAATACAAAACGGTTTAACCCAAAACCAAGTGGCTGAAGCACTCGGTGTTACTCCCGGCTATATCAGCAATGTTGAAAATAACCGTACTGCGATGTCACTACGTATATTGACCTATTACGCCCGTCTTGTAGGTTGTTCGTTAGATTCTCTTGTAGGGGAGCTAGAGCCGGAATATGCGGAAACTGCACTTGATAGGGAACTTTATGAAGCGATTATTGGATTGGATGTTGAAACAAAAGAAAAACTGTTGAACACCATTGAAATCTGGAAAAAATAAAGCAACGCTGCTGACAACATCGATAATTCATTTTTATTATATATAAAAAATACCGGTGAAATCACACTGTGTAATCTCACCAGTATAACTATGTTATTCTCCTATCATTTCCAGCACTGCCAAATCCCAATATTTTTCAGGAACATTGGGCCAGTTGCATTCCCCAAGTTCGTTCCTACACAGTTCCATTGCCTTATAAACTATTTTTATCATTGTATTTATCCTTACTTTAATTCAAACGCTTTTTCTACCAACACAAAAGTTTCTTCTATACTTCTTGCATCATCTCGTTTAATGACATTGAAGCCTGAATTAAGAAACTTATTATATATCTCTTTCGAATTAACCCGCATCAAACATTGCCTAAAGTTGTCCATTGCTTCATCTGTATTTTCTTCCTCTAATAGCAACCTATATAAAAACTGTTTCTCCTCATCAGGAGTTCTTCTGATAAAATCTCTCCAACCCTTCAAATCTCTGGTATAAGTTAGGCTTGGAAACTCACTACTATCCAATTCCCACAATTTAACATCTTGATAATTTTCTTCACAAGCAATGCCATTGTACTTTTCGGCTAACATTTTTACCATAGTTGATTTGCCGGCATATGCAGTTCCGTTAATAAAATATACATTATTAAACTGATTCATTTATTCACCTACTTTTATTAAAAGGATATTCCAATATCATATAAGAAAACTATGAAAGGATTTCTTCAAAGAATTTTCTTAATCCATCTTCCACGGACGTACTTACCTCTTTTACATCCAAATCATAATAGTATTTTCCTGTTGAAATATCAATTGATAACGAATCTAATGGAAATCCTTCCACACGTTGCTTAGAATGGGGTTGGGACACTAATATAAACGGCTCGGTGGCAATCGATATATCCATACTGGAATAATGATGATTTTCATCCAGAATAAAATAAATAGCATTTCTATATCGTCCTGTTATTTTTCCTCCGTGGTGCTCAGCTAATGCCCCATAATATTGTATCATCTCATCGTCCGTCAGTTCTTTTCCATCAACTCGTCTGACATGAAGCCCCGGTTGCTCGTCCTCTTGCAATTCATCAAAATACAAACCACTATCACAAGAGAACACTGGCATATGAAAAACTTCATAATATGACTTTGCCTTAATCTCAGCATTCTCTAAAGGTGTTTTTCCATTTTCAACTATACTCGGTAATTCACCATCTATATCCCCTAATCCAATAAGTTCTATATCTAATGATTCCACCGCATTTTTCATCACTTGTATTTTTGCTTTATTTGTTGTTCCATATAATATCTTCATTAGAACATATTCCTTTCAATTACCTGTTTTTGATTCATTTGTAGAAGAAAATCACCCACTAACTCGTAAAAATCCTTTTCTTCCTCTGTTTCAGCCTCTAAAATCAGCTGCAAAGTTCTTCCGGCTGGAGTTTTTTAATATCTTCGTAAATCTTATTATATTTCTTAGTATCACACATAAAAACACCTCTGTTTTATATCTTTCTATCTTAAAATTTTAATATTTTACGTATTTTTACTTTAAAAATAGCAGTTTTTGACTATATTGTATTATTCATCAACCAACATATACAAAAACTGCTCCTTTAGTTTATCATGGAATTTAACACTTAACAACTACATGCTTCCCTTTTCTGCACATTTTTTATTGTATTTTCTTCATCCAAAGCTATCACAAAGGTTACTCTTATTTAAGAACTATCTTTTTCCATTTTAAACTTTCATTACCTACGATATAAGTATACCATAAACGCCACTATTCTTTCATCCCACTTATGCTAGAAATCAAAGTAAGTAAGCTTAACCCCACAGCGGCAATAAGAATGCTTCCTACCGGTACTACAAATTTCAATTCCTTTACTGTCAGCGACATAATGCTATAAATTCCATATCCAAAACCAACTCCCACAGCTGTTCCAAGAATCAGTGCTATAATTACCGATAACATACCCTCTAATAAAATCATTTTCCGATACTGTTTCCGGCTCATTCCAACCGCCCGCAGAATCTTTCTTTCCCCCTCCCGAAGAATAAAGTTAGATTCCATACTGTTAAATAAATTCATGGAAGTAATGAGGGCTACTAAAATCAAAATCACATTCACAATCACTCTTGCCATTTTTATCTGCTCCATAATTTTTCTCATTTCTGACAAAAGATCATCCAGCACCATTCCATGGTTTTGAGCCAATTCCTGCACTTTATCCACATCACAATCCGCATCCATTTTTAAATGAATTTCTATCTTTTCTTCATAAAAGATACCCTGTTCTAAGCATAAGTTCCGAAATTCCTCCTCCGATACAAACAATACCGGATATTCGTTATAGATATCCTGAATTGGCTGTTCCTCTAAAATGGCCTTTACTTTTAATTCACTGATATATTTTTCCTCTTCTTCCCCACCGGCCATCCGGTCAGAAAGTTCTATCCTGTCCCCCAAAGACACCTCTGAAAATTCTACTCTTTCTCCCTCCAGCTCTCGGGTACGCCAATTTATAATATAACATTCTCCCGGTTCTAAATTTCCTACCACACCTTCCTCTATGCTATCTTGTTCAATGGGATACCGTTCTTCATCCAAAGAAACTACCGTGAATGTCCGTATTTTGGATGTACTTCCTTTTTTCTTTAGATTTTCATTTTCAAAATTATACAGATAACAAAAAACTACATTACTGACTCCCTCTATGCTTTCAAGTTCCTGTTCCATAGAATCCAAGGAATATGGCAGCTTTTCATCGAAAATGATTTCGGCATTGTAGTAAGGATAAATTTCCACCTCCTCAAACAGCTGCACAAAATATATAAACGCTGCATTGATTCCCACAAAAAATGCAATACTTGCCACACAGCTTACAGTGGTGGTAATGAACTTTTTCCGGTTACGGATTAAATTCTTATATGCATATTCTCCTTCCATGCCAAAAATCTTCCCTATGAACCGGTCGATTCTTTTTCCTGCCCGGAACCATTCTTTCTTCACATCTTTTTGATTTCGCAATGCATCCAAAGGTTTTAATTTATTTATCTGTCTTGTGGGTTCCAACAACCCAAATAACACAACCAGAAAAATAATCAGGCAGGTACTTGACATTAACAAAGGACGCCAGGTTAGATGAAATCCCTCCAAAAACGAAATATAATGTTTCCCAATTCCAATGCCAATACCCAAAAATACATAGGAAACAAGAATGCCGACGAATTCTCCCCCGATTCCCAGCATGACCGCCTCATAAAAAGCAATTTTTCTGATTTGTCTTTTGGATGCCCCAATACATCGTAACATCCCATAATCTCTGGTTCGTTCTACGACAGAAATTGCAAAGGAATTTCGAATTACAACGGCAGCAAATCCACCTATAAAAACACCTATCATTAAAATTACGCAATAGGCCATAGAAACTACTGTACTTTGAGCCTTTCGAAAAACATCATTGACTACCACCGTTGCTCCATAGGTATCTCCAAGATTCCTCGCCCAATCCTCTTTCTCTTTAAGCCCTTTCAAGGATTCCAAATCCTCGATTCCCTCTTCTTCAGAAGTAATATAAACTCTATATAAATTTTCTGTTATTCTAGGCTCATCCTTCACCAAAATTACCGGGTCTTTTAGCCATGAAGTATCCGGGCAATCATAATAGCCTGCCAAGGTATAGGTTCTTACCAACTCTGTTACCTCTCCATTCTCCGGTGAATCAAATATTTCCCCGTTCATCTGGTCAACAATTGTAGTAAAACTATCCCCGATTTCATATTTATCTCCCAATACATACTTAAAATCCTCATGCAACATGATTTCCCCAGGTTGTTTCGGAACACTTCCCTCTGTTATTTTGTAAGAATAAGGAAATTTTGAAAAATCTTCAAAAGAATAAAAAAAGACATGTTCCATATGCTTGTCTCCCTTTATTTCTCCAAAACAAAAGTTGTGATTTCGCACCGCACATACCACTGCACCATCTTCTTCCAGCTTCGGAATGTCTTGCGTCTTTATCCCATCTAGATATGCAATATGATTCCCATACTTTTTTAAATCCTCTGCCTTATCTGCATATAAAGCACTTAAAATCAGATTTCCACTCACAAATACAATAAAGGTAGCCAGGGCAATGGCAAATAACGTAGCCAAGCTACGACTTTTTTTCTTACATAAATATTTGAATGCTATTTTTCTCTCATTGATCATAGTTTCTTACCTCCACCTAAATCAATGATAACATAAAAAACTTACATCTTCGTGAATTGAAATCTTACAATTGTGTAAGATGAAAAATGATGCAGGGTTGATATTCGCGAATTACGCGAACACCAACCCTGCATCGGCTTCTTCACCTAACACCTGCACCTGGTAGTTTCCCTTCCGGTCCACTACTGCAGATACGGTTTCGAAGCCGGTCTCGAACTGCAGAAAATAACTTTCATCCCTGTGACGGATGAACACTTTGCAGTTCATCTTGGCAAGAACCGGGAGAACCTTCTTTAGTTCTCTCTCCACATCTTGAATTACCCTGCACTCCAGTTTTTCCTGTCGTTCTACCGGCATCTCTTGGTAGTGTAGGCTAAGAGTAGTTTCTAGCAACTTATTGCTAGATATACTCTTGTTAAAATAACTGCCAATCATCATGTAAAGTACATAAGCAGTTTGTTGTTGAATGCTGTTTGTTTTTTTTGTAAATTTGTAAGCCATAATCATACCTCCATGTTAAAAAATCTGGTTAATAAGCAACAAAAAAAGGACATATATTTGGACAGACTGATAGCGTCAGTCTATTCAAATATATGTCCTCGTCTTTTTTAATTTGAGTTTAGTATACACTTTTTTATTCAAATATGCAAGTGTTTTGTTCGAATTTTTTTTGTTACCTATTTACAAGCTACATCAATCTACCTTTTAATCATAGAAATATGGTTATTAGCAAATAAACTTGCATAACCATATTTCTATGATTAAGTTAGTGAAGAATCTCAGTTAAATTTTTATTCCGGTATTTCAAAATTCACTACCTCTGGTGCTGGAACGGATACTTCCGTATTTGCAATCTTTTCTTCGATATCTCCGGTTTCCACCCTGGTATTTTCTTCTTCTTTCTCCCAAAGAGACTTATGGGATTTTTTCGATTTTTCAGTATGCAGCATGGCCGCATTTTTCGCTGACATATACAATTCAAAATTAAACTCTAGCAGTTTTTTCTCATCATAGGCCGGTACTTTATCTCCCCTGGAAATTCTTCTAGCTATTTCCATACACTTAGACATATCATCCATAGCTGCTTTCGTTGCTTCTCCCTGCTGTTTTGACACTTCTGCATTATACATTAATGTAGACTGCAAAGATAAGCTCTCTAAAAAATCATGAGTCATATCATAAGCCTCTGAAATCTGGTCGGACAGTTCCAAAATTACGCCTCGTTCCTCATCTGACAATTTATTTTCTTTCTCTTCTAACTTCTTTTCCAATATTCTTTTTTGTTCTGAAAGAGTTTGTTGCTGCTGCACATATAGCTGTCTGGCATCTCTTATCTTCATATCATCATCCCCCAAAATCCGATTTTATCTCATGTGACATCCCATAGTATTTAGCTCAATGATTCATGCTTTATTAGATTTTATCGACATTTTCACAGAAAATCTTTATGAACTTTTTATTATATAAAATCATATGAAATAAAAACACCCTGCTTTCATACCTAAACCATGTTCATTCATAACAAAAGACCGCCTCTGCGACAGTCTTTTCGTTCTATACACAAGGTGTTCTATCATATTCTCTTCCTAGCCTATTAACACTCTTTTCCCTTCAAAGGCAAATCCATATTTTCGTATCCGTTCTGCCGGAATTCCTTTGGCAATCAGGTTTTCTTCGTATTTCTTCTCTTCAATCTGAGCAAGGGCAGAAGCGAGGGTATCTTCCAGAGACTGTTCTTTTTTGGAGTTGAATACTTTAAATTCAATGATGATAGCATCATCCTTTATGACATCCACAGGTTCTAACATAATATCATATCTGCCAAATCCGCTTTCCCGGTTGGATGTTACCTGATAGCGTCCTTTTAAATCCACTAGTAATCCTAACACAAACCCATGATAAAACCGTTCCGGCTGAGATTTTTTCGGATTACTTCCCGTGTCAAAGTAACTGAACATTTTTAAAGCCACATCGTTCATATATTCATTCATTGCATCCAAATCACCTAAGAACAGCGCCTGAATAAAATCACCATACTCTTCTTCCACTTCATCAAACCAACCTTTTATCATGCTTTGAAACATATATCTTACTTCCTGATTTGTAATATCCAGCTCATAGTTCGGTTGGTCACCTACCCCCGGTTCTTCATAACATTCCCTTCTTACTACCTTCAAATACCCACTGGCAACCAGCAGACTCCAGATAGCCGCTTCATTTCCTTTTAGTTGGTTATAAACAATCTGTTCATCAATCGAACAAATAAGGGGTTCTCCTCGCATCAATGCCTCAAAACGTATTTTTACTCTTTTCGTCCCTTCCCGAATCAGCTTGCCTATAAGACTGTTGGAACTAGTATTCGCCCAATAGGTTTTATATTCACCCTTATCTAAAAAATTAAGGATAGACCACGGATTATAGATATCCCGATGTTTCCCGAATACAAATCCATCATACCATGCCTTGACATTTTCTTTTTCCTTTCCCAGCCCACCTGCATCTAATGCATCAAATACTTCCTTCTCCGTAAATCCAAAAGCTGTTGCGTATTTATTTGATGTAGTAGTTACCACTTCCAGGTTATTTAAATCTGAGAAAACTGACTCTTTTGAAACTCTGGTAATTCCTGTCATAATCCCACGACTCATATAGGGATTGGTTTTAAAAGTAGAATTAAACAAACTCCTTGTAAAAGCTACCATCTCCTCCCAGAAACCATTCACATAGGCTTCCTGCATTGGAGTATCATACTCGTCTAACAGTATAATAGCTTTTTTATGATAATAACGTTCCAAATAGTCCGACAGTTGACGTAATGTTAAACTGGCATCGCTGTCATCAAAATCTTCTGCCAAAATTCTATCAAAAAATCTTCTGTCTGTATCTGTTAATACTTCACTGTCCCTCAAATAGGAATGTTTCACATATAACTCGGTAAGCACCTGACAAAGTTTCTTTCTGGTCAGGAAATAATCCGCCTCCTTAATTCCTGCAAAAGACAGACTAATCACCGGATAGGTCCCTTGAAGACTTTTAAAATTTTCATTCTCCCAGATGAAAAGCCCCTCAAACAAAGCTCCCCGTTCAGCGTAATTTACAGAAAAAAACTGTTCCACCATGCTCATATTTAACGTTTTTCCAAAACGACGGGGACGGATAATCAGTGTGACTTCGTCTCCACTTTCCCACCATTCTTTCAAGAAGGAAGTTTTATCAATATAAAAGCAGTGTTTTTCTCTTAATTTTGCAAAATCCTGTATCCCAATCGCTACATTTTTTCCCATATAAAACCTCCGTAATAAAAATTTACTATACTAATTACTTTTAACCCTTAATAAATCCGCTATATCAATTACTTTTAATCCTTAATAAATCTGCCATATCAATTACTCCTAAACCTTAATCTACATCCATTACGTGTCACCTAGCCACGCTAGTGGCAGTTTACAAGATATGTCTTAAATCCTTGAGGTTTCATTTAGTATAACGAATTTTATTTAAAATGAAAACATATTTTTATTTTATCACTTCCATATTTATTTTTTTCTCTACTGTTCCATGGAAACTACCTATATCCTGTTCCTTTTACACCATGTGACAGCCTCTTTCCACTACTCCCTATTGGAAAAAAGTAAGAATAAAGCGGGTAAAGGAACTTCCTTCTTTCGTGTCGCTTTCTACCCGGATTCTTCCACCTTGCCCTTCCACAATGCTTTTTGTAATGGCTAGTCCTAACCCTACGCTGTTAGGATTTACTTCATTTTGCACCCGGTAGAATCTCGTGAATATTTTACCCAGCTGCTCTTCTCCGATTCCGATTCCATTATCCGTAATGGTAATAACTGTAGCCAAAGGATTTTTCTCTGCCCGAATCTGAATTTTTCCCTGCTCCTTCGTATATTCCACCGCATTTTTAATCACATTAATCAATGCCTCTTGTAACCACTCTTTGTCATGGGAAAGCATCAGATTTTCATCGCATTCTACGGTAACAAGATGTCCTTTTTCCTCAATTTTATCATTTAATGAGGCCACTGCCCCTGCAATGGTCTGATATAAAGACTGTTCTTCTTTTTGAAACTGCACTGCTCCGGCTTCGATTCTTGCCAGCTTCAGCATGGAAATAATCAGCCATTGAATCCGGTTTAACTGTTTTTCGGACTCCATTAATATCTTTCTTCTGGTTTTGGCATCGGTTTCATCCTTCATTAAAATATCATGAAACACAACCAGAGAAGAAAGAGGGGTTTTTAACTGATGAAAAATATCATTGATTAAGTCCTTTAAGAAAATCTTTTCATTCTGCTGGGTTTCAATGGATTCTTTTAAAATCCGCACCATCTCCGAAAAATTATCCATTAAAATTCCGATATCCCCTTCCTCATAGGAGGAAAAAGAAAGTTCAAAATCCGGATCATTTTTATGGGTAATCACCTGATTTGCCACCTTGTTCACCTTATTTATTTTCTTAAAGATTCTAGAAAGAAAAAACAAACTTGCGCCATAGCATAATCCACAGGAAATTATGGCTGTAACCGGAGATTTACTAAACCATAAAACCGCTGCAAATACAACCAGATACGCCAATGTCATATATTTTACTTCTTTATTATTCCACATATCCCGCCTATCCTTTACTCCATTATTATTCCAATTATCCGCCTACCCTTTACTCTTCTACTATCCCAAGTATCCACCTATCCTTTACCCCTCTATGATTCCACCTATCCGCCATCCTTTACTCTTTTAATACCAACTGATAGCCGATTCCTCTAACTGTAATAATCATTTCCGGATTTTTCGAATCATCCTCTATCTTCTCCCGAAGTCTCTTTATGTAAACCGACAGGGTATTATCATCCACAAAAGCCTGGTCTACATCCCAAAGACGTTCCATTAACTGCGTCCGGCTTATGGTCTGGTTTGGATGAGTCACCAGTTCTAACAAAAGCCGGTATTCACTTGGAGTAAGAAAAATCTCTTCTCCCCCTTTTTTCACCAGACTTCGATTACTGTCAATCCATAGATCTTTTACCTGATAACAAGAAGTTACACTTCCTTTATTTTTCTCATTTCTTCGTATGTTCGCCTTAATTCTGGCTTCTAATTCCTTTACCCTAAAAGGTTTGGTAATATAATCATCTGCCCCCATATCAAGGCCTTTCACGATATTGATTTCATCGGATACTGCGGTTAGAAAGATAACCGGAACCTGACTTCCCTTTTTCTGGATTTCTTCGCAAAAATCAAATCCTGTTCCATCCGGTAGCATCACATCTAATAAAATCAGGTCTAACTCCCAGCCTTCTTCCTCAAAAATCTTCCTGGCTGCCGCCAAAGTACCCGCTTCTCTTAACTCATATCCCTCACTTTTTAAAGAATAAGAAATCCCCATGGATAGGGCAAAATCATCCTCAACTAATAAAATTTTACTCATTCTGCACCACCCCTCCTGTACATCGTTCTTAAATCATACTATTACACAACCTGACAGCAAGTGCCGATTTTTTTTTATGAATATCAACTTGTTCTTCTCAAAGATTACCATGTAATTTTAAGGATTACAAGAAAAATAATCCAATAGGATTGAAATACTTCCCTCTGGATGATATTATCTAGGGGTAATTGCGAAACGATCAAAACATATATCGAGTGATGCAAAAAAAATAATAAATAAAATCAACAAAAAAGACGAGGCGAAAAGATATGAAAATAGTAGTGTTAGAAGCCGATGCCATGGGCTCCGGCGTAAATTTCGATTCCTTAAAACAATATGGTGAAGTCATTATTTACGGTAAAACCCAAACGGAAGAAATCGTAGAACGCATCAAAGATGCAGATGTCATCATTCCAAATAAATCTGTCTTAAATGAAGAAAACTTAAAAGAAGCGAAGAATTTAAAACTCATCTGTGAAGCTGCTACCGGGTACAATAACATTGACATCCGGTATTGCAGAAAACGCAAAATCCCAGTTACCAATGTAGTAGGATATTCTACCCCCATTGTGGCACAGCACACCTTCGCCCTGTTGCTTTATGTATATGAAAAACTTCATACCTATAATGAATATGTGAAAAATGGAGAGTATTCCGAAAGCGGAGTCTTTACGAAAGTAGAACCTTTGTTTTATGAATTGTCCGGTAAGAAATGGGGTATCATCGGCATGGGAAATATCGGAAGGGAAGTTGCCAAAATCGCCACCGCCTTTGGCTGTGATGTGATTTATTATTCTGCCACCGGGAATACCTATGATGTTCCTTACAAAAAAGTGGAACTGGATGAATTACTATCTTCTTCCGACGTTGTTTCCATCCATTGCCCATTAAACCAGTATACCCATCATTTACTAACTTATGAGAAATTCCGAAAAATGAAAAAGACCGCCGTCTTAATCAACGTGGCAAGGGGTCCCGTTATCGTAGATGCTGACCTTGCAAAAGCCCTAAATGATAACCTCATTATGGCAGCGGGGCTTGATGTATTTGAGGTAGAACCAATTCCAAAGGATAACCCATTACGAAACATCAAAGATAATACAAAATTGATTATGACTCCTCATATCGGCTGGGGCAGTTTAGAAGCCCGCAGCCGTTTGATTGAGGATATCGCAAAAAGTATAGAAGGCTTCCTAAAAGGAGAGTTGCGAAGCGTTGTGAATTAATAACCTTGTGAAGCTACCCAGCACTTCCTTAAGAAAACCTGATATATCTTTAGCAAATTTTAATGATTTTTTTACATGAATTACGTTATTTTTCTACTGTTCTTTTTCTCAATTTTGTGTATAATATAATTAGGAAATCTAATTGATTTCTCAATATTGTGGTCGGGACTGTATATCGACCTAAACAAAAGGTACAGAGACAAATATTTCTCGCCCCCCAGCTTGGCGGCTAATAAATGGCTGGGAAACAAATATTTGCCCTGCATTTGCAGGGCTTTTTTTCATATACAAAGGAGGAAAAATGGTTACTGGAAACTTTTATTATATTAACAATGATTACTATGAAAAATTTCAACATTGTGGATTAATGGGAAATAAAGATGAAGATGAATTCGGTAAACATGGAAGGCCTTGCTTTTATTGTTTTGAACAAGATGGGTTTTATTGGATGATACCTATTTCCTCCAGAATTGATAAATACAAGAAATTGTATACTGAAAAGATGGAGAGATATAATGGAAAATTTGATGGAATACGTTTTGGATTTGTGAATGCACAAGAAAGAGCATTTTTAATCCAAAACGCATGTCCTGTTATTGATAAATATGTAGAATCAGAATATCGAATTGAGAATGATACAAGACCCGTAACAATCGACAAATCTCTAGCCAAAGAACTAAACGGAATTATTAGAAAGGTTATTAGATTATATACAAGTAAGGGAATTAAGATTATATTAACTGATTTAGATACCATATTAGAAGGATTATACAATGAACTCAAAACGATAGAATAACGGATTACTGTTCACCTGCAAACAGTAGCAATAATGGAGCTGTTATACTAGGTATCAATATGTGGCTTCTTTATTCAAAAAAAAATAACTGTCAGCACTCGAAAGTTACTGACAGTTACCAGGATGCTAACAAATCTCATTCGCACATTTCCCTGTTTCCCTGAAGTCTACAATATTTTTCACCGTTGTTTGTGCAATGTTTTCCAGAGCTTCTTCTGTTAAAAATGCCTGGTGGGATGTAACGATGACATTCGGCATGGATATCAGTCTGGCAAGGGTATCATCTTCCATGATATGACCCGAATTGTCCTCAAAGAATAAATCGGATTCCTCCTCGTATACATCCAGACAGGCAGCACCTACCTTGCGTGATTTGATTCCCATAAGCAATGCTTCCGCATCCACAAGTGCACCTCTGGATGTATTGATTAGCACAACGCCCTTTTTACATTTTTCCAGAGTTGCTTCATTCATAATATGGTGGGTTTCTTCCGTCAATGGACAATGTAAAGAGATGATGTCACTCTTTGCAAACAATTCATCCAGCTCCACATACCGGATGGTATCACCATTATCAAGATCCTCTGCCGGAAACTTATCATATGCCAGCACCTTCATGCCAAATCCCCGGCAGATATCGATAAACACCCGTCCGATTCGTCCTGTTCCAATCACACCCACGGTTTTTCCATGAAGATCAAAACCGGTAAGCCCCGACAGACTAAAATTAAAATCCCGGGAACGGATATATGCCTTATGAATCCGGCGAATGGATGTCAAAAGCATTGCCATGGCATGCTCAGCAACTGCATAAGGGGAATATGCCGGCACTCGCAATACGTGGATTTTTCCGGAAGCATGTTTTATATCCACATTATTAAATCCCGCACACCGCAAAGCCAGTATCTGCACACCCAGTTCAGCCAGGTGGTCAATGACTACTTCATTTACTGTGTCATTAACAAAAGCACACACACCATCATATCCCTTTGCAAGATAAACCGTATCTTCATTTAGCTTTGTTTCAAAATATTTAAATGTAATCCCATATTCTTTGCCATATTTATCAAATGATGGCTTATCATAAGGTTTCGTATCAAAAAATGCAATCTTCATTTCACAACCTCCATAATTCATATTACTCCACTTCATTCCTTACATTATCCTCTTTAGTATACCATAAAAAATGGAAAAATATACACTAGTTCCGTAGATATCTATGATTCGAAATTTACTTACGAAATTTACTTACATTTTATGCTGTTGTTCACACAGTAACCGCTATCTTTTTACCTAAATACTCTTTTTCACTTCTTCCAACAATTCCCGGTCACATTCTGATAGCATTAATATATCCTCATCCGACATTCCGCATTTCAGCATATTTTTCACAAATATTCTTACCATGGACTGAATTCCTTCTCGTCTTCCTTCTCGTCTTCCTTCTCGTCTTCCTTCCGCTCTTTCTTCTTCCGCCCAGTCTTGTAGGCCTTTCGCCATATTTACCATATTCTTTTCTCCTTCCACTTTCTCCGTTTTCAGTTCTGATATGTTTGCGTACTGTTTCATTACGTCATATGCGTCTTCCGATATCTTTTCA